>CAZQEN010000090.1:0-21936 GCA_964591605.1 uncultured Planctomycetales bacterium | reverse complement strand
GTGCCGCCGAGACGGCTGCACCACAAGGCGCACGTGCCGCCGAGCCGGCTGCACCACCCCGCGGGCGATCGGGCGGGGCGAGCCTGCATTGCGGATGCACGCATGGTATACTAGGGTCGCACAAGCCGGATACTCGGTGATTCCCTGCTTCTTTGCATGAGTGGACCTGTGAAAGCTGCGTACCGACACGTTGTTTTCATCCTTGGGCTCGCCTGTATCTGTTTATCTTCGGGGCAGAGCTGCATGGGCCCGGCCCCTTCGCCGCAGCCCTCGCCCGGGGACAATCCGGGCACGCCCCCGGCGCAGGTGACGCCCTGCGGACTGGTGGGCAACAACTGCGAGGTGGCGACCGGGACCTCGCCGGACTGGGTGGCGATTGCCGACTTCGACGAGGACGGCGCCAACGACGTGGCGGTGGCGAACTACGGCGGCGACAGTGTCTCCATTTTTCTGAATGACGGGCTGGGAACGCTCACCCTGGTGACGAATCTGCCGGCGGGCAGCCGGCCGCACTCGGTCGTCGCGGCGGATTTCAACGGGGACACGCGGCCGGACATCGCCGTCGGCAGCATTGCGGCCATCGAGGGTCCGGCGGTGACGGTTTTTCTGAATCAGGGGCAGGCGAGCTTCTCCGCGGGCAGGAGTTTTTTCGCGGGCGGGGTCGGCGCGATGGTGACGGCCGCGGATCTCGATCAGAGCGGGGCCCTCGACCTCATTGTCGCTCAGCCGTTCTCGGACCAACTGGCGCTGCTCCCGGGCCTGGGTGACGGGAGTTTCGATGCGGCGGTGGGCGCGCAGACCAGCGGGAGTTCGCTGGCGGTGGCGGCTGCCGACCTGGATGGCGACGGGAGCATCGATCTGGCCACGGCGAGCGAGGATGAGTCGTCGGTGACCCTGCTCTTCAACGATGGGCCGGCGGGGTTCTTTGTGCCACCGGCGGTGGGGGTGGGCACTCATCCACAGTCGATCGCGGCGGCCGACTTCAACGGCGATGGACTCATCGACCTGGTCACCGCCAACAATCCAAGCGATGACGCCGCGGACGGGAGTCTCTCGATTCTCCTCAACAACGGCAACCGCAGCTTCGGGCCGGCCCGCGAGGTTTCCGCCGGCGCGAATCCGCTCTTCGTGGTCGCGGTGGATCTGGACGGCGATCAGTGGCCTGATCTGGCGATCGCCGATCTGGGGACGAGCGAGGAAGACTCGGGGGTGGGCGTGCTGTTCAACAACGGCGATGCCACATTCGGGGACGGCACCCTCTATGCCGCGGGGTTGGGGCCGGCCGCACTGGCCGCCGGGGATCTCGATGGTGATGGCGATTTCGATCTGGCGATCGCCGACTTCGTGGGCAACAGTCTGTATCTGCTGGGCAATGACGGGTTCGGTCGCTGAGTTGGCCGGCGAATGGTCAGGGCCGCTCGCTGACCTGCGAAGGGTTCACGCTGCGCGCCGGGGTGGTGGGTTGCGGGGGCGGCAGGCCGGAAACGCCACAACCGGGTCAACAAAAAAGACTCACCGGCGCCAGGCGGCGCCGGTGAGTCTCGCTGAGGGAGCGGGTCGGCATCAGCCGCTCTTGACATCACCGAAGGCCCATCCGTCGAGCGGGCCGGCGGGTGTCTCGTAGTAGCCATAATCCCAGTCGCTGTAGGAATCCCCGTACGGATCGCTGTAGTAGAAGCTGTCGGACTCGAAGCTGTCCAGGAGACCGGTCATCACATCGCCGGTCATGTCGTACGCACAGCCGTTCTGGAACGTGGTGCTGGCCAGCATGGTCATCCCGACGAAGATGGCCGTGAAGGTCTTGCGGACGATTTGCATGGGGGTCATGGGGGCTGTCCCTTTCTGTTCGAGATTCATCCCGGACGTGCCCGTCACGTCCTGACGGGGTTCTCTTCGGGCGGGGATGGCCGACCTTTCACGGATTCCGGGGACCGGTAGGGTGCCCGGGGGCCTGGGGGGCCGGGCGACCGGGGGCAGGGGGGCCGGGCACGGCATTCCGGGTTCAAGTGTGGCGCGGAATCAGGGGGTCGGTCGCGAGGGGCGAGCGGGGGGGTAGGTGGGCGGACTGAGCGGGTCGCGGCCGTGTCGTTCCGGCACCGGTGTCTTGCCCCGGCTTGCGGCCCGCTCAGTCGCCTTGGATGGAAGTCGAACGAGGGTGAGGTTCGGGGGCGGGGGAGGTCATCCGTCTCGTGTCGGAGCCAGAGTGACCGAGGAACCCTCACGGGCTGTGCCGCCCGCCCGAACCATCAAGAGCGGCGGCATCAGCCCTGCTGGAAGATGCTGCCCAGGAGCTGCCCGATGAAGTCGAGCAGCCCGTTGGTGAGTGCCGTCTGGATGGCACCCAGAATCCCACTGAAGAACACACTGAAATCCAACATCGCCTGTTCCTTTCGAAAAGAGCATCCAGAGGCGCGGGTCCACGCGACCCGCGCTCGAGACAAGCAAGAAAACCGGCCGTCTGCGATCACCGGACCTCCGGTACGAGTAACCGGGAACGGCGCATCGCCCGACGGCCGGGGCCACTCGCTGCAGCTTTTCCCAGCATTGGCTGCGGCGAGGAGCGGTTCTGAAGCGGATCTGTATCCGGATGGAATGCGACGCGGACGGCGCGTTGACGGGTCCGCTCGTCATCCCGCCCCGACACAAGGAGAAGCGATGAAAGGGCTCGGAACCCGCAACGGGGAGGCTTCAGGTCTGGCTGAAGGAGGTTCTGGTTTGCGTAAGTGTTGAAATAGCAGTCGTTTGTGGTCGACGGGCCAGATAGCTGGCGCCTCCGGCGATGATCCCCACGCACAGGATCGCCAGGATGGCCAGGCCGCTGTACCAGGCGGAGACGTCAAGCGTGAGGGGAAACCGCATCAGCACGATGGCGAGGAAGAAGGCGGAGACGAGCGGGAGGAGCCCCAGTCGAATGAAGGCGACGACCGTCGCGCCAGCCGCCCCGACGCCGAGCAGGAGGGGCGAGAGCCAGCGGTTTGCGCCGCCCGGCACGAACATGGGGGCCATCAACAGGAACGAGACCACGCCGGCGATGGTCGAGCTTCGGGTCCAACCCCGAAGGAGGGCGATGAGCAGCATGAAGGCAAGGGCGTAGTAGATCGATGAGCGAAACGCATCGGCCACAAAGGCCAGGGCCATGGGCGTGTTGATGAGTGACTGGTAATACTCGGCCGATCGCAGCGGCTGGCGTGAACCGGCAGACCCGGTGGCGCCGATCAGGAAATCGACTTTGAACAGAACGGCGAGAAACGCGCCGAGGAGGGCTCCGGCGAGCAGGTCGCGTCCGACGCGCGGATCGATGATTCGTCCCCGCAGGATGCGGCTCCAGGAGATGAGCGTCTGCGGCCAGAATCGGCGGGCGAACGGCTCGAGGGCGGTGTACAGAAGCAGCACGAGCCCGGCCTCCGCCAGCGCGCCGGTCAGGCCCAGGACCAGGAGCCGCCACGCCGGCCAGAACGCGGTGGGCAGCGGCGTCTGGAGCAGCCATCCGATGAGCCGCAGGATGAAGACGAACCCGGAGAGCCGCAGCGCGCCCCCCACGTCGCCGCGGCCGCGCCGCAGGTTGCGGCGGGACAGAGGGACGGAGAGGGCGATGAGGGCCGCGATGACGCCGGTCTGGACGCCGCGCCGCAGATCCCGGCGACGCTCCAGATCCGCCCGGGTGTGCGCGGCGGCGGGGGATTCCTGGGCCGGGGAGACCGAGAAGAACGTGATGAGCCCGTCGGCCTGGGCGGCTTCGATGCGCACCGGATCAGTCTGACTGCCGAGCCGGCCCAGCCAGGCGGCCTGGGCATCGACGGGGTAGTTCAGGCGGGCCCGCGGCCGGTCCGGCTGCAGCGCATCGGCGTTTACCCCCGCCAGACGCAGGACGTGCGACCAGTCGGCCGCGCGTCCGGAGGGGTGATCCGGATCGCTGCGCACGTGATGCTCGAACCATCGAAGCTGGCCGCGTGCGTTGGTGACGAGCCGTACGCCGCCGACCATGACATCGACCGGATCCCCCGGATTGGCCCGTCCGTCGCGAAAGACGATCCCGTAGGCGTCGTCGGCGGAGATCACCTCGGGCCCGCCGCGATACCAGAAGACCAGGCGGGTTTCCGCGGTGGGCGATCCGCCGGCGGAGGCGAAAACGGCCGGCAGGGCGGCGCTGTCCTCCAGGCCGTAGACCTCGTGCCGCAGGTCGGCCACGCCGAGCTCGGTGGCCAGATCGCGGGCGCGGCTGGCCATGGTCGCGGGGGGATCCCGGAGCGACTCGAGCTGCAGCGGATGCGTCCACGGGGAGAGGACGAAGAGCACGGCGATGAGCGCTGCGAAGAGGCTGAGCCTCGGCGAGACGCGGGCCGGGCGCAGCAGCTCAAGCTCGTCGCCCAGGGCCACCATCTCGGGCGTCAGCGTCTCGCCGGCGAGCAGGGCGGTCGAGAGCGTCGTCGGGCCGGGCAGGGCGGCGGCGATGACCGCGGCGGAGGCCGGCCGATCCTTCGGGTCGGGCTCGAGGCAGCGCATGACGACCCGCTCCACCTGCGGGTCGACCTGATCGATCAGGCTCGAGGGCAGGACGTCGGGCGGACTCCGGCGCAGCTCGGCGAATTCCGCGATGGTGCGGCCGCGATACGGCGACTCGCCCGTCAGAAGCTCATAGAGGACCAGGCCGAGGGCGTAGATGTCGCACTTGAGCGTCACCTCCTGCCCGGAAAGCTGTTCGGGAGCCATGTAGGCGGGCGTTCCGGAGGAGACGTCCGACTGCTGGATTTCGTGGTGGAGCGCGGCCAGGCCGAAATCGGTGATGCACGCGTGGCCCAGGCCGTCGATCATGATGTTGGCCGGTTTCAGGTCGCGGTGGATGATTCCCTGGGCATGGGCGGCGGCCAGGCCCAGGGAAATCTCGCGGGCCAGTTGCAGGGCCTTTTCGTAGGGCGGCCGTTCGATCCGTCCGAGAAGGCTGCGGAGGTCTTCACCATCGATGTACTGCATCGACACGAAGACGTCGCCGTCCACCTCGTTGACGTCGTGCACGCGGCAGACGTGCGGGTGGGTGATCCGGCGGGCCAGGGCGACCTCGCCTCGCATCCGCTCGAGCCACACGGGGTTGCGGCTCAGATGGGCCGGCAGGAACTTGAGCGAGACGTTCTGGCCGAGCACCAGGTCCTCTGCGCGGTAGACTTCGCCCATGCCGCCCTTGCCGAGCAGGCAGACGATGCGGAAGCGATCGGCCAGCTTCCAGCCGGGCGGGAAATTGCGGGTCGGGCCGGGGGGCGGGCTCGCCGGCGGGGGGGCTCCAGCATCCAGTTGGCGCACAAGCACGGCGGTTCCGGCGGCCTGGGGCTCGGTGACCCCCAGGGCCGCGGTTTGCGGATCCGTGTGATGACTCAGGAGCCGCTGGACTTCCCGGTGAAGCTCCTCGTCATCTCCGCAGGCTTCGCGCAGCCAGGAAGACCGGCGGCTCTCCTCCACCTGGCAGACCGCGAGGAAGAGCTCCTTGATCCGGGCGTAACGCTCGGGAGTCATGTCGGCGTCTCGCTCATGGTGGCCCGCAGCCAGGCCTTGGCATGCTGCCAGTCGCCTTCGACGGTCCGTTTCGACACGTTGAGGACCTCGGCGATCTCGGCCACGGTCAATCCTCCGAAGAAGCGCAGCTCGACGATCCGTCCCTGCCGCGCGTCGAGTTGCGAGAGAGTCTCGATGGCCTCGTGCAGGGCGAGGATCTCGAACTGGGAAAGATCGGTCGGCGAGATGCGGCTGTCAACCTCGATGCGATGGCGGCCGCCGCCGCGTTTGACCCGTTTGCGGCTCCGCGCGTGGTCCACCAGCACCTGCCGCATGGCTCTGGCGCAGAGGGCCAGAAAGTGCGAGCGGTTCTGGCAATGCAGATGCTGGTCGGCGAGCCGCAGGTAGGCTTCGTGCACCAGGGCGGTTGGCTGCAAAGTGTGATCGGACCGCTCCTTGCGAAAGTACTGGCGGGCCAGTCCGCGCAACTCGTCGTAGATCAGCGGGATGAGCTGCTCGGGAGCGGCATCGACGGCGGGTCGGGTCGAATGGGATGGGGCAGACGCGGTCGGTTCGGGAGTCGAGGACATGTTGCGGAACCCTGTACGCGATGCCCACATTCTAGCCGGAGCGGCCCGTCTTTGCGCCGGGAGGCGACCTGGCGATCAGCGGGATTGCAGTTTTTACTTGACTTTCGTTCGGACGGGGCGGTATCCTCGCCACTGATCGGGCCAAGGCGAACAAGAAGGAGGGGCGAACATGTCCTACGGTGCGTTCAGGCCGCGCGTTTCGTTCACCCGTTTATTCGCACTGGCGGGGATCGTCAGTTTATCGCTTCATTCCGCCGAAGCTCAGACGCCGGGGGTTCTGTATACCTGGCCATCGGGTGTGCAGGACTGGTTCAAAAACTTCGGCGCCGCCAGCACGAGCGCGACTCTGTCAAACTCCGGCGGAGCGCTGCAGATCACCGAGACGAGCTCGGTCGCGGGTGGAAGCCAGGCATTCTCCGACGCATTCAATACCATCCGCGATGCCTCCGGGCTGTTCCCCAGCGGCTCGGCGGGCGGCCTTGATCTCACGGGCCTGAGTTCACTCCGGTTCAATCTGGGGCATAGCGGAAGTGCACCGATCAACGTGCAGTTCTTCACCCAGGCCACGCCGGGAAGCAATTACATTGCTCTGGGGCCGGACGTTTCCGTGGCCCCGGGCGTGAATACGTACACCGTTCCCCTGACGGGGCTGACGTATGACCAGCGCACGTACATGCGCACCATCGGCATCAACGTCCGCGATCATTCAGCGCTGGGGAACGTGACCTGGACGCTGGACGACGTGAGCAGCGAGGGCACGCCGTTGACCTCGCGGGTGATCGCGGATCATGATGGCGGCGCCGCAGATTTCGACGGGGTGATCTGCAATTTCGACTGTGGCAGCATCGCCGGCGGCAATGGAGGACAGAATAACAGCGGCATGTCGGTTGTCGGCAACGCCCTGCAGTTTACGGACCTGGGCGGAGGCACCGGCGCGGCGATTACGTGGGGCAACGGCACGCAGAACAACGGCGGCTCTTTCAGTGCCAGACCGGTCGATCTGTCGAACTATGACTTCGTCACCATCCGCATGTCTGCGACTGGTGCGGACGCATCGGTCGGCGTCCAGTTCTACATGCAGACCGGTACCGGGTTCAGCTATCAATCGGCCAACGGTTCACTCCCGGTCGACGGTGCTTATCACGATCTGGTGTTCCCGCTGGCCGGGATCATCAACAGGAGCTTCGTCGACACGAATGGCATTAATCTGCTTTCCCACACCAGTGATCTCGTGATCAACATTGACAGCGTCATCTACTCGGTGGTTCCCGAGCCCACGTCGATCGCGCTGGTTGGAATGGCGATCATCGGCAGCATTGCCTCCGCCCGCCCAGTGCGCAGGCGCGCGAATCGGTGACGCTCGCCCTCGACGCGCCCTTCGCACGTTTGAGCGAAGCCAGTGGGCACGATTCCGGTGGACACGGCGCCCAACTCCCGTCCCGGCGGCCGATTCTCCGGGATCTCGGCGGATTGTGGCGGGTCTGGGCACAACCGGCGGCGCCTCACCCGTGCGTGCGGTCTGAGCGGGGCACGCTTGCTTCAACTCGTGGACCACTCTGACCGGCCGCGCCCCTGCCAGATGTTGACTCCGCAGTCTGTCCCGTCTGGATGGCAGTGATCAGAATTCCCCTGCGAGAGTCCGCCGACATCACGACCGCGCTTCCGCTGCATTGGTGTTGAGTGCACTGAATCGGTGGTCGGCGTGTCGGCGGGTGCGTACATGAGGGAGGAACCTGCTGGATGTGCGCATCCCAAGCCATTCGGGTCTCCACCGCGCGGGATTGTTGAATCACCCTCCTGTCGTCTGTAGACTCTGAATCCGCCAGTGTTGCATGTTCTGACCGTGATGCCGTGATGCGTGCCGGCTTTGGAATGGGTTACCGGGACGTGAATGCCCGGCCGGTGGATCGCGACCGAGCGGGTCGCTCAAAGAAAGAAGGTTGATCATGCGATTCCGGAGGTGGACGGCCCTTTTCGTGCTCGTTGCCCTGCTGGTGGGGCCTGCGGCGTGCAGCAAGGTGAGCAAAGAGAGCTATGACAAGGTGCAGACGGGGATGACGCTGAGCGAGGTGGAAGGGATCCTGGGGAAAGGGACCGAAAAGGCGGGGCTGGGCGGTGCGATCGGCGATCTGGGCGGCTCGGCCAGGGTTGTGACGTGGGGAGACGAGAACAAGTCCATCACCATCACCTTCGCGAACGACAAGGTTGTTCTGAAGGCCGAGAAGGGGCTGTAGTCCGCCGCGTTCGGCGTGTACCTCACCGTCGGACAGCCGGCTGGAGGCCGACTGCCTGGTACGCTGTTCCACATCCTGCAGGAGAATCACATGTCCGGAATGACGCAGCGTCTGGCGATGGCCTCGGTTGTGCTGGTGGCCGCGGGGTGTTCCTCCATGAAGCGCCCCGAGATCCGGCAGGTGCGCCCGCGCATCACGGCCATCGATCTGCAGGGCGTGAGCCTGGATTTCGACGTGGATGTCAGCAATCCGTACCCCGTTGCGCTGCGTACGCCGAAGTTCGACTACGCCGTTGACGTGGAGGAAACGGAATTCATCCGATCGCACGCTCCGGTCGAGGTCGATCTGCCCGCCCTGCATGGAGGGACGGTGACGCTGCCGGCGCGATTCGGTTACACCGAGTTGTGGCGGACCTTCAGCGCCCTGAAAGACGCGGCCGAAGTCAAATACCGGCTGCGCGGGACGTTCATGCTGTCGGCGCTGGGCGAGAACGTCGAGCTGCCGCTCTCTCACACGGGCACGGTGCCGGTTCTGAGGCTGCCCGCGGTGTCGATCGACAAGGTGGACGTGGCGGAACTCTCGCTCTCGAGCGCGAAGGTGATGGTCGACGCCTCCTTGAAGAACCCGAACGTTTTTCCCCTGGGCATGGAGCAGCTCGGTTATGTGCTGCGGCTGGGCGATGTCCCGGTGGGCAGCGTGTCGGCGTCCACGATCGAGAGCATTGCCGCCGGGGCGACGGGCAAACTCAGCCTGGCGGGGCAGATCACCGCACGCAGCGCTCTAACGAAGCTGGTTTCGGGATCGGGCCTGGGGCAGCCGTCGGTGTCACTGGCGGGGGCGATCCAGACTCCCTACGGCGCCGTGCCGGTGGCCCGGACGCAGTGACCGCTCCCGGTGCGCAAGAAAGAGGGGCGACCCGGCAGACAGCGAATCTGCTGCCGCGCCGCCCCTCTGATCGTTGATCCACGGGTCAGACGCGCCGCGGATCCATCAATACACGTGCGTGCTTTCCGTCTCGTTGACCGGCCGTGTCAGCATGTCGCTGGTCAGCTCGACGGCGAAGCGCACATCCTCGGGCCGCACACCCTTGACGACCACCTTGAAGGTAACCTTGGCCTTCGGCTCCAGAGTGGGCACCGGCTCGAAGACGACGGTTTTGCCCTCGGTAGTGTGGCGGGTCGGACCCTCGGCGGAGACGTACTCCTCCGCGTCGGGAACTTCGCACTTGATTCGCACATTGGTGTCGTTGGCCGAGCCCTGGTTGGTCACCACGATCACGTAGGTGGTGTTGGTGCCGACCTCGACCGGGTCATCGGTGTCTTCCACCTCAAGGAGGATCGCCGGGATGCCCTTGACGACCGTGGAGGCGGATGCCTGACCCTCGGCGCACACGGCCGTGGCCACGGCGGTGTTGCGGATGGTCTTGATGGCGTCGGTCCGCGAGGTGACCTTGACGGCCTTGGACTGATTGGGCTCCAGGGTGCCGAGGTTCCAGGTGACCTTGTTGCCCTCAGCCCGGCCTCCGTCGGTGGCCTCGACGAACGTGACGCCCGCGTCCATCGTATCGGTGAGGACAGTATTCTTCGCGGGGGCGTCGCCCTTGTTGGTGACGGTGATCTCGTAGGTGACCGGCCGGCCGACGTAGGCCATCTCGGTTCCGGTCTTGGTCACCTCGATCACCGGCTTGCGGACCACGGTCTGGGCGCTGGCTCGGGCGGTCAGACCGCCGGCTTCCTTGGCCACGGCCTCGTTCGTGAAGTTGCCCGTTTTGGACGAGCGGACTTCCACCGTTGCCTCGCGTGATTCACCGGCCTTGAGCGTTCCCACCCTGGCGATGAAGCCGTTCTTGCCATCGGAGGTGGTCCAGCCTTCAGGCAGCGTGTCCTCGATGGTCACGTCCGTGGCGGAGCCCGTGCCGGTGTTCGTGACGACCAGCTTGATGGGGATCGGGTCGCAGACGATCACTTCGGCCGGAGCGGTCTTCACCAGCTTGAGCGCCGGCTGTACGACCGTGGTCTTCTGACAGGCAGACGCCTTGAAGGTGATGGTGTTGCAGGGGGCGATGTCGCCCACGGCCCCCGCCGTGCCGCTGACTCGAATCGCCTTGGTTTCGCCGCCGTTGAGTTGTCCGATGGTCCAGCGGGCGACGCCGTCGGTGGTCTCGGCGGGCTTGGGGTCGATGGACTTGACTTCGTAGCCCGTCGGCAACTGCTCCGTCAGGACGAGGTCACTGAGGTTGGCCCTGGTCAGGTTGGTGAGGCGGATCTCGTAATCAAGCGGCTGGCCGGCGCGGACTTCAGCGGGGGCCACCCGTTCAATCAGAATCACGCTGCTGCTGCGTTCACCGGTGGGCCAGGCGACCTCGGTCCTTACCGTGCTCTGGCCGTTGGCCGAGGGGAGCGTTGCTCCCACAAGAACCAGTGCGGGCAGCCAGGCTGCCCTCCTCATTGTTCGCCAGGACATATTGACACTCTCCTTTCTGCTCCTCAACTCATTTTGAGGGTAAAAGCGCCAGGACAAACGAGTTCAGATCACGCTGATCGCTCCCGGAAGGATCCCGGCTGATACTTACTCAGGTTTAGACTGCGCACATAAGGCCCCCACGTCGCCCAGGTCGGTTCGTTGCGCCAGACCGGCCTCGACGGGCCACGGGGTGGGCTTTCCCGCTTCCATACCACTGCCGTGCAAGAGACAGCCGGTCAGCACGGCGATCGCCTGTCCGGCTTCCTGCTCAGAGGCAAAGGGGCCGGACCAGACGACGCTGGTCGGGTTCGCGGGATTCCGAATGGGTATAAACCACAGCTTCTCGTCAGCCCGGACGCCCAGGGGTGCCTCAACCGCACCGGGCGCCGCGGCCAGCGCCTCTTCGCGGCTGGCAAACGGACCCTGAAGCACCGGGAAACTGACTGACGTCGGCGATCGGACAAACCAGTATAGGCGCGCCGGCGCCGGCTGGGTTGCGGGCGGAGGCATCAATTCCTCAGCCCGGGATACAGGCAGGACCACGAGTCGACTGGCGAGTCGCTCGCCGGTCACACGAGACACTTCGATGCGTGCCCGGAGCGGAAACCGCTCCTGCGAGACACTGAACGCGGCGGCGGGAATCGTCGCGACGATATCGGATCGCTGCCGCGGCTGAAAGACCAGGAGCGTTCTGGAAGCTCCCAGCCCTCCGGATTTGGTCTCGTGAGAGCCTGTTCGCGACCGAAGGGGGCGCGAGCGGTTGTCCAGCACCTGCACCTGGTAGATGAGCTGCTGGCCCTCGAGACCGGTGGCTTGAAAGACGGCGGGAAATTCGATGGCTTCCAGGCGCCCCGCCTTGTCCACCCGCTTGGGCATCCAACTGATGAGCTCGACCCGGGGCCCCGCGGAGCATCCTCCTGCCACCGCAGCCGCGAGCACACAGGCGCTCAGTTGACCCCACGAGCGGAACATGCTTCTTTCCGCAGAAAACGGGGTGCCGGGCAGATGCCCGGCACCCCGTGCCATTGGAACTCAGGTCAGATCACGCTTAGTACAGATGCGTGCTCTCGGTTTCTTCAACCGGCCTCTGGATCATGTCGCTCTTGAGGCTGACCTTGAATCGGACATCGCCGGCCTTGAGGGCCTTGATCGAGACACGGTACTCGATCTTGGCCTTGGGCGCCAGCGTGGCATACGGCTCGAACGTGATCGTCTTGCCGTCCACCTTGCTGTCGACCGGCCCCTTGGCATCCACGAGATCCTGCTCGTCGGGCAGGATGGCCGTGATGACGATGTTGTTGTCGTTGGCCGAACCCTGGTTGGTGACGACGATCACGTAGGTCGTGTTTCCACCGACCTCCACCGGGTCTTCGATGTCGATCACCTCGAGCAGGATCGCGGGGATACCCTCGATCTTGGTAGAGGCTTCGGCATTGGCCTCGGTGCATGTCGCCGTGGCGGTGACCACATCTTTCACGTCACCGGCCGTCGCGAACTTCACCGTGACCGACATGTCCTTCGACGCACCTGGTGCGAGCGTGCCAACGTTCCAGGTAACCCTGCCGTCGGCGTACTGGCCGCCGGCCGTGGCTTCGACAAACTGCGCACCCTGCGGCAGCGTGTCGGTGACCACGGTGTTGACCGCGTCGATGTCGCCGGCGTTCTTCACCGAGATGTCGTACTGAACCGGTCGCCCGATGAAGCGGGTGGCCGGGCCATTCTTGGTGATGGCCAGCGCGGGCTGTCCGACGACGGTCTTGCAGCTCGCCTCGGCGCTGAGGCCGCCGTCGGCGGTGGCCGTCGCACGGTTGGTGTATTCACCGCCCTTGGAAGCCTTGGCGGTGAACTTGACCTGCTTGGCCTGACCCGGTTCCAGCGTACCGATCTTGGCCGTCACCGAGTTGCGTCCCTGCTGCGTCTGCAGTCCGGCGGGCAGATCGTCGTTGACGACGACGTTCTGGGCCGGTGCATCGCCGGTGTTACGCACGATGATCGTGTACGGAATCTCCTCGCAGATCAGCACGCGCTCGGGGCACTGCTTCTCAAGCTGCAGAGCCGGAGCGTTGACGACCGTATCGGCGCACGCCTCGCAGCGCAGGCCCTGACCGCCGGAGACCTGGGCACAGTTGGTGTACTTGCCGGTCCGCGTTCCCTTGACCTGGATGGAGACGCTGGTCTTGCTGTTGCCGGCCAGCGTTCCGAGGCGCCAGGTCAGCGTGCGGCCGCTCACGTCGGCCTGGGGCTGACTGGAGATGTACTCGATGCCGTCGGGCAGGTTGTCGGTCAGGACCATATCCGGAGCGGGGCTGGCCGACAGACTACTGACCTCGATGTTATAGGCAAACTGCTCGTTGACCGTCGCCGTGGCCGGTGCGGACTTGGTGATACCACACTTGGGAGCAATCCAGACCTTCTGCGTGCGGCAGTCCGCGATATGGACGGCCGGCTTGCAGCAGCCGGGCTGCTCGGGCCGGATGATCTCGATGGCGATGTCGTTGGTGCCCTCGGCGGGGGTGACCTGCGTGAGGGTGACGGTGGCCATGCCCTGCGCATCGGTGCGCACGGAAGCGCTCTGGCCGCCGCCGGGCTCAAGCCGGCCTTCCGGACCGCCCACGATCTTGTAGTTGACCACGTAGCCCTCGAGCGGGGACTTGTCGGAGTGCTTCATGACCCGCGTGGTCATCTGGTGTGAAGTGCCCGTCGGGTTGGTCGCGGGGTCCGGGCACTGCCATGCCACGTCATACCAGTGCTTCTGGGCGAAGACCTTGTGCTTCGACCAGTCATAGATGCCCGGAGCGTAGGCGATGATGTGCGAATCACCCTCGACGGGCGAGGTGATCACGCACCAGGTCTGCCCGGGCTCGAGGACGATATCATCGGAGGGATCGCAGTTCCCACGGTCGAGCACGTGCTTCTCATTGTTGGTGTGGGACACCGCAAAATGGTTGTCCTGCTTGTAGCCGCGGCTGGCCCGGAAGCCGCTCTCATCGACCTCGACGATGTCTCCCACGCCGCCTTCTGCGATGATCCACTCGATGCGGCGGTTGGGGAGGGGCTTGCCGTTCTTGTCGCGGACGGTGGCGATCAGCACGTGCTGCGTCCCCACCGGGTTCACCGCGTTGAGCGGCGTCAACTCAAGGCTGCAGGCATAGGGATCCCAGTTCGAGTAGTAGCCGCCCTCCGGCGGTTTGGGATGGGAGGGGACCACGTCCCCGGACGCAATCCAGGTGAAGGAGTGTGGGAAGTGCGTCCGGCATCCCAACCCCAGCGCAACGAGCGGTACAAACGTCGTTACGACAGCGAACCTGACTCTTCGGGGCGTCATCATTTTGCTCTCCTGATGCTGTCACGGCACCATACAACGAACGAAAAAAACCGTAGATACGAGGCTATCCGGAACACCCTGGGGCACAACCACCCCGCTGAGGGGGAACGAGCGGGTTGTACTCCAGGAAGAAGACAGACCAAACCCATCCATGGACAGAGGTACGCGAGTTACCGCCCCTCGGGCTGCATCATGCAGCCATTTCACGGGCACGATTACACTTATATCGTACCGAAGCGACGATCAGATCTGATGACGCGCCAAGGGGAGATGAGGTGCACCACTTCAACGCCGGAGCCTTCTCCAACGTCTTTGCGCCACGGATGCACCTGAGGCGGCACGTAACACTCCAAATCGCCGTTCGACGAGGAATTCCCCCCAAACAATCAGGGGAAAGCGTCCGTCCGTGAATCCTCCAATCTGTGAGAGCGGGCGTCCGAAAACTGGCAACGACAGCTCAATGACCACGTCACAGAAAAGATACAGAAAAACCTCAACTTATGCCACCTTTTGTATCGACCCCCACAAGGTACGAGCTTCTACAAAAGGAAGCCGTTGCTCTCAGGCACCTACTGTATAACGGCAACTGCAACTGATGTAAAGTCAGAAGTGAAACAGCTTTTCCGAGATTCTGGACCATTGGCTACCTCGTGCAGGGCGGAAGCGGCCGGAACCCCCGACAACAGCCTGGGCAACGGCCGTGGATGCGCTTCGGGAGCCGGCTTTCCGCCTTCCCATCAGGTGGTGAACCCATCAAAATGGGCTGGCAGGGCAGGTTTGGGGGCGGTTTCTTCCAGGACGACAGCCTGTTTCTGCCTGCCGAGGACGGCGTACCGTACATTTCGACGCCCAACCGTCTGAAACCCTGTGCCTTCCTAGAGATAGAGTTGACGGCTTACCGTCTGAATGTCGCTCCACCCCCTGACAGGCATTGTGCCGTCCTCCACGGGAGGGCGGGCCGGCCGGATCCCGGGTCAGCGGCCCGGATCGCTCCGCAGGCGAGGGGGCAGACGACGTGTGAATCCAAAAGCCTTTTTTTGTCTCTACAAGTCAGTGCGCTACGTGTACGGCGCGAGCCATGACGGCGATTTCTTTCGCCGACCGGCCCGTCCCCGGGCCCGGGCCATGTTATAATGTGGGGCGAGGGAGACTGAGGCGGTAAACGCGGCCGCCCGTCATCACTTCGCACCGACCAGACCGCAGGTGCACGACGCCCCTGGACGGCGACCTGGAGACCTGCCGGGTCCGGTGACCTTCTGTTCGACCACTCGGAGATCCCACTCATGAGCGAGGATGCCACATCACGAACCGGTTCTGCTCCACAGGGGCCCTCCAGCGCCCGTCCTGAAACCGGCGGACCTGCCCCCCGGCGCAAACGGCGTCGCTGGCCCAGGCGGCTCGCGGCGATCGTCATTCTGCTGGCCGTGCTGGTTTTCGTTCTGCCTTACCTGGCCTCGACGGGTACGGGAACGCGATGGCTGGTGGGCCTGGCGAATCGCTGGATCCCGGGCGAGATGGCCGTCCAGAAACTCTCGCTGCGATGGTTGGGCTCGTGCATGGTGGGCAAGGCCAGCCTCCGCGATCTGGAAGGCAGGGAGGTGATAAGCGTTGATCAGGTGGTATATGGCAGTGGACTCTGGAGAGCGATTGTATCCTGGGCCAAGCTCGGAAACGTGGAAATCGATGGTCCGCGGGTCAGCCTGTACTCGGACAAGGATGGCCGGATCTCGTTGATCGATGCCCTGGTGGCCCCGGACACGGCACCGCGGGAGAAAGCGGATTCCGCCCTTCCGCCGTTGACCGGCCGCATCACGCTGCGCGACGGCTCCGTGCAGATGGTGCGGGCGGACGGACGGCGGCTTGACGTGTCGCAGATCAACGCCTCCTGCACGCTCAGCACGCTGGACAACATCGACGGCACATTGAGCATGCAGATGCCGGCCAACGGGGATGTCTCCGGCGAGTTCAAGGTCAAGAACCTCGCGCCGCGGGGACGTTCCCAGCCGTTCGATGCCGCGGGAACGCTGCGGCTTTCGACGCCCAAGGGGCTGTCGGTGGCCGAGTTGATCGCGTTTGCGCTGGATGGCGTGCAGGGTGCGGGGAGGGCCACGGTGGCTCTGGACGGCGCCTTCGAGAATGGGACGGTCCGTCTTGAGCTCAAGACGGGCGTCACCGGCCTGCAGGCCCGTCACGGCGAGGGCGGCCGCATCGAACCGATTGATGGACAGGTGGTGACGGCGATTCAGGCCACCCGTGAATCGCTGACCGGGAAAACCACGCTCGAGACGCAGGCCGGCGCCGGTCAGTTCGACCTGGTCTATCCGCTGACCGGCCAGCCGTCGGATCTCTCGGCGGGACAGTTGCTGTCGGCGATCCTGGCGGGCAATACGGGGGCACTTCCGAAACTCACCCTCGATGGCCGTTGCCATCTCGACCTGGCCCGGCTGGCGAAATCGGTGCCTGCACTGCTGGCGATCCGCCCGGGGGTCGAGGTGGCCTCGGGTACACTGGACATCGAGAAGCTGGCGGTTCGTGGGGCGGCCCAGCCGTCGCTGAGCGGCTCTGTCGTCCTCAAGAATCTGGTGGCCAGGGGCGACGGCAAGACCATTCAGTGGGAGCCGGCGTCGCTGGGCGTCGAGGCGCTCGTCGAGCAGGGCCGCGGTCTGAAGGTCCAGCGGGGCGAGTTCAAATCGGGTTTCGGTCAGATCACGGCCACGGGTACGGCGTCCGAGCTCCACGCCGATCTGCAGGCCGACCTGGCGAACCTGCATCGACAATTGAACCAGGTCATCGAGCTCGGCGGGATGGAGATGGCCGGCAAGCTGTCCGGCGTGGTTGACCTGAAGCGTGCGGGGGAGAACCGGATCAACACGGCTTCCACCCTGCGGACCGAAGGCCTGCGATACGCGGCGGGTCAGCGCCGGCTGGAGCTGGGCAAGGTTCTGGTGACCGCCACCGGTTATATCGAGATGGCCGCCTCCAGCGTCAAAGAGATGGTCACGGAGGCCAAAGCAGAGGTAGACGGCAAGATCGTCGCGACCGCGAACAGCAAATCTTCGATGGCCAGCAAGACCTATCAGGCCGAACTGAACGTCAGCCAGGCCGATCTTGCCTACGTCGGCGGTCTGCTCCAGGGGCTTGGGGTGCTGGACGGCAAGTCCAGCTACGCCGGCAACGCCGTGCTGCAGGCGACGGCCCGCCGGATATCCGCCGGCGCCCCCGTTCTCTCAGACGGCTCGCTCGTTTTGCGCCAGGCGAGCATCAGCGGCAGACCTGTCTCGAAGGAAGACGTGACGGTTCGCTGGTCGGAGGTCAGCGCAGCCGACGACGGTGCGCTGAAGGCCAAATCGGTGCAGCTCGTGAGTTCGATTGCCCATCTGACGGCCAGCGCGGTGGACTGCCGGTTCGGCAAGCCGGTGAATGCGAGCGGAAAGCTGCAGGGTGACGCGGATCTGGCCGCACTGCTGGATGTCACCAGCCGCATCTCCGGACAGGAGAAGCCCCCGGCGATTGCGGGCAAGCTGACGTTGAGCGCGGACTGCAGCTCCGCGTCGGGCGCCGCGCGGCTCCAGAGCAACTGGACCATCGACGACCTGGCGGTGGGCAGCGGCGAGCAGGTCTTCCGTGACAAGCAACTCCGGCTGACCCTCGACTCGGCCATCCAGCAGGCGCAGGACACGCTGGATATCTCCCGCCTGGCGCTGGAGTCGCGACTGCTGACGCTCAAGCTGGCGGGGACGGTGTCGGAGCTTTCAGGCGCCAGGCGGCTGGCGCTGAAGGGCGACTACAGCGGCTCCTGGGAGGCGATTACCACACTGCTGCACGAGCTTGCGCCCGCCACGCGCGAGACGGTTGCGATCAAGGGGGCCACGGCCAGCAGCTTTGAGGTGAGCGGCTCTGCCTATCAGCCCAGGATCCGTCCCGTGTTCGAGGAGGTGTCTACGGAGTTGGGCATCACCTGGGATTCCGCGGCGGTCTACGGGATGAATCTGGGGAAGGCGGTGTTCAAGCCCGCCCTGAGGCAGGGCCGGCTCACCCTGCCGCTGGCCGGCATACCGGCGTCGGGCGGCGGGCAGGTCCGGCTGGGGGGGGTGGTGGACTTCCATCCGGAGGACCCCACTCTGCTGATCCGGGATCGGACCGTCTTGATGGAGAACATTCCAGTGACGCCGCAACTGGGCAGACAACTTCTGAGCCGGATCAATCCGCTCTTTGGGTTCATGAGCCGCGCGGAAGGGATGGCGTCATTGTTCGTGGAGGGCATCGAGCTGCCTCTGAGCGACGCGATCACCCGGCGCGGCGCCGGCCGGGGACGCCTCGACCTGCGGGACCTCAAAGTCCAACCGAGCGGCTTCATGTCCGAGATCATCTCGCTCGGGGGCATCGGCGGGGGTGGGGGACGCGGCGGGACGGGCTCGGCTGGCGGTGCGAGGACGGCCGGTGCGGCCGGGGCCCGCAGCGGGGCTGAGATACAGGGGCTCTATACGGTCCAGGTGGAGGGGGTCGATTTCGCGCTGAAGGATGGCCGCATTGCGTATCAGAACCTGGCGCTGATCTTCGTGGACAATTTCGATCTGCGGTTCCGCGGATCGGTGGGTTTCGATGACACGCTGGACCTGATCATGTCGGTGCCGGTGCGGCCGGCCGTTCTGGAGCGGTTCGGGGTGCGCGGGCCGCTCAATGAGTATGCCCGCCTGCTGGCGGACGCGCGGGTGGACATCCCGATGGTCGGCACGCGCTCGCAGCCGAAACTGGATCTGGCGAAGGTGGACATGAAGCCGCTGGTTCAGCGGGCGATGCGTGACGCGGTCTCCGGCCAGGCGACCGATCTGCTCAAAGGGCTCGGCGGCGTGGGCCAGCCTGCATCGCCGGCCGGAGGCAAGACGCCGGCGCCGGGTACGGCCAAACCGCCCGCCGATTCGCCCGCGAAAGGGGCCCTGGATCTGCTGAATCGCACGCTGCAGGAGGCCACCTCGAAGCCCTCCACTGGTCGAAGAGGAAGGTGAAGATGACAGCCCTGCGCAGCCTGCGAAAGCATCTCGGCACGATCATCGCCCGGGCCCATGACGCCGAGGTTCGCCTCTGGCGGGTCTATGTCGAGTCGCTCTGGGAAAAGAACGTGACCGCGATGAGCGCGGCGCTGTCTTTCCGGACGATTTTCGCGCTGGTGCCGCTGCTGGTTCTCGCGTTTCTGCTGCTGCGCACGGTCGGGATCATCGAAAACCGCAAGGATAACCTCCGCCACATCCTGGAAGCATCCGGTTTTTCCCAGATCATGCTTCTCGAAACCGAGGGCGCCGCAGGAACGGCTTCTCAGCCCGGAGCGCCGCCCCAGCGCGTCTTCAACGTCGCCGACGAGATCGAGCGCCTCGTCGACAGCGTCGAACAGAAGCTGACCATCGGCCGCGTCGGTCCGGTGGGTTTTCTGCTGCTGATTTACACGGCCACGTCACTGCTGACCTCGATCGAACGATCTCTCAATCGGATTTTCGGCGCGGCCCGGAGCCGCTCGCTTGCCCGCCGGATGCCGCTGTACTGGTCGGTGATGACGCTGGGCCCGATCCTGGTGGCGGCGGGGACGTTCCTGGGGCGCCAGGCGACGGGGACCCTCGACCAGATGACGGGCATCTCGCGGGTGCTGGCGGGATTCACCGGCTGGGCCGCCCCGTTTCTGGGTTACCTGTTCGTTCTGTGGGCGGTGTACAAGCTGCTGCCGAATACGGAGGTGCCGTGGCTGTCCGCGCTGATGGGGGCGGCAGCGGCAGCGCCGGCGTGGCTGATCGCCAAGTGGGCGTTTGCGCTGTATGTGGAACGATTCGTCCGCACGGGCAACCTGTACGGCGTGCTCGGGCTGGTGCCGCTGTTTCTGATCTGGCTGAATCTCTCCTGGCTGATTGTGCTGTTCGGCGCGGAACTCGCGAACCAGTATGCCGGATCCGTCCGCTCGTCGTCCTCGCGACCGGCCCGCGGCGCCGGGATCCGTCAGCCCGACCTGCTGGCAGGTCTTCTCGCGGTCGGAGGACCTTACGAAGAGGGTCGCGGACCCGTGTCCTCGCGGCAGGCCGCCGAGCAGTTGCAGATGCCCCACGACGCGGCCGGACGGGTGCTCGAGGTGTTGGCGGAGATGGGGCTGATTCTTCCGGTGGAGGGCCGGCCGGAGCCATCCTTCGTTCTCGCCCGCCCCGCGGCCGCCATTTCGGTGGTGGATGTCCTGCAGGAGCGGCGTCCGGACGCCGCCTCTGCTGCCGATTCATATTCTCCTTCCATCAGGGCGGCTTTGGGGCACTTCTACGAGCAGGCGCGCTCTTCGCTGTCGGGCCTCACCCTCGCCGATCTGCTCAGGAAGACCGTTGTTCGGACCGGGCCGGCGGTTTAGAATGAAGGCGTACACATCACCGTCGGCGCCGAGTCGTCATGTCCTTCGGCGCAGCCGGCGAACCGTCATCTCGGCCCTCAGGAGTCTTCGCCAGGAGATCCAGCATGACCCGTTCTCAAGAACTCGTGCAAAGCTGCTCAGGTTGCGGTGCGAGCATCTACCCGGAGCACTTCCAACGGGGATTGGCGGTCCGGCAGTCGGGCAAATTGCTGTGCAAACACTGCTTCGAACAGGCCTCGAAGCCCGCGGCCCCGCCGGCGGCACCTGACACGCTTGCCATCCAGCTTGAGGATCAGCCCGAGGCTGGCGCCGACCAGACAGGACGCTCGTCGCTTCACGGCTACGCCGGATTCTCCGCCGTGGACAGCACCGACGCGATCTACAAAAAGCCGACGCACACGAACGCCTCGGTGGCCAATCGCATGCGGACGTTCCACTCCAAGCTCTCGGAAGGGGCGATCTTCCACCTCGACCAGCAGGTGAACTCGTGGCTCGATGCCCACCCGGACGTCGAGATCAAGTTTGCCAACACCACCGTCGGCACGTGGGAAGGCAAGCATCCGGAGCCGAACCTGATTCTCACGATCTTCTACTGACCTGCGGCGACGGCCGGTGTTGCCAGGTGGACGGGGTGCCTTCGACCCGGCATCGTCGGCGGACACGCTGCCGGCGGATGGCGGACGACCTACCTGGTGTCGTGGATTCGCAGGGCTTCGCGGACGGCAGCGAAGTCGCGTCCCTGCTGCTCGAAGGTGCGCACCGTGTGCAGCACGCGCGGGCTGACGTGGTAGAGCGGCACCAGCAGGAATCGCTCGAGGCGGATGATCGTGCCCACCTGCTCGCGCAGGGAGAAACGCCGGCCGATCAGTTCGCCCAGCGAGCGGAGGGCGACCGCCCCGACGGTCGCGATGACGGGCGGTTTGAGCAGTTCGATGGTGCGGGATAGAAGCGGGCGGCAGTTGGCCATCTCCGCGGGGGTCGGGGTGAGATTGCGGTGCCCGTCGGTCGGACAGCAGAGCACCGCGCTGGTGATGAAGACTTCGTCGCGACTCAGGCCGATGGAGGCGAGCAGTTCGTCGAAGCGTCGGGCGGACTGATCGCCGGTGAACGGGCGGCGCGTGCGGTCCGCACCGCGCCGGCCGGGGGCCTCGCCGATGAACAGCACGCGCGGGGCCAGTGCCCCGTTGAGCGGTCCCAGCACGGCCCGTTTGTGGGCCAGGCGCGGGCAACGCGTGCACGCCGTTGCCTCCCGGCACAGCCGGCGGAAGGCGCGCTCCTGCCCGGATCTCACCGCCGGGACCTCCGGGTGATCGGCTCGTGCATTTCTCGCGGCATTCCCTGCCCGAAACATCGACCGCAGTCTATCGGTCACCCGCCTGACTCGCGAGTTGCCGGGCGTGCAGGAACGGAGATGTACTCGACGCGGCGGTCCCCCGTTTCCTGCGGTCTGCGGACCAGATATCA
>CAZQEN010000089.1:0-22041 GCA_964591605.1 uncultured Planctomycetales bacterium | reverse complement strand
TGGCGGACATGGACGATAAGAGCTTAATGAATCGGCGGTGTCTGTGAGAATTTCCCGGACGGCCATCCGCAGAGTCTCCAGTTCACAGGGCTTTTCCAGAAACCGAAACGGGCGAAGATGCTGGGCCTCGACCTCCAGCTTGTTGGTGGGCAGCCCGGTGAAGAAGAGGATTCGCAGGGAGGGCTTGATTCGGCGGAGTTGCTCGGCCACCGAGAGACCGCTGTCCAGGTCGGCCAGGAGCCAGTCGGCGATCAGCACATCGGGCTTGAAGTCCCGGCCCACGTCGATCGCCTGCACCGCGCTGCCCGCCACGCGCACGTCATGGCCATCGCGGCTGAGGGCCCGGCTCAGGACTTCGCGCGGGATCGGCTCGTCCTCGACGATCAGGATCTTCGCCATCGATCTTCTCCCGCTCAACGCACGAAAACTGGCTGCGAAATGGAGCGCCGCGCCCGACCGCGCCCGATCCTCTCCATCCCCGCCCTGTTCATCCATGATACCGTCCAGCCGGCGTGAACCAAGCGAGCGCCGCGCCGAATGTACGTGAAATCAGACAAATCGATGTTCCCAGGGGCATCCACCCCCGCCGATGACCCCTCCGATCGCAGCTCGCCACAACCTGTGCTTGAGGGCGTTTTACCGCAACGGTGGCCGACCATGCAGGGCGCTCGGACCGACGAATCGGACGTGGAGCGCAGAGGGTTCGGGGACGTACGCGAGAATACGGCTCGTCTGGTTGAATCTACAGCGCGGTCCAGAGATGACCGCAGTACGAATGAGCCGCCAAGAGGCACAAAAAGCACAAGAGAATTCACTTCTTGCGCCTTTTGTGCCTCTTTGCGGCTGTCCCACCAGCGTTGCAGTTTTCCAGGACGGGCCATATTCCACCCAAAAACCAGGTTGTCGGTGTTGCTGATGGGTCGGTCCAAAAGCCAATCGGGGTCCATCACAAAGGATACTTGTCCGAGTCCGACATCGACAGTATGGCTCGCCCGGTGGCCGCTGGAAACCCTTACCTGCCGACAGTCGAGGTCTCTCCCCGTACGCTTGGGCGGTGCTCAGACTCGACCCCGTCCTGTCAACTTGAACCTGCTTCCGCCGGGGGGTAGTATTGTCCCCTGGTTCACAGTACTTTGAGGCCATGAGCCGGGGGGGCACGGGGAGGAGCCGATTGGCACAGGCAGCCGGAAACGGCAAATCCGAACAGGTCCAGTCCAACTGGATCGCCAACTGTGTCTGGGACAAGGGCATCGACGCTGCGCGGGCCTGCTGCCCCAAGGAGATCAAGGCCCTGCGCGAGACGGCCAAGCCTGACGAATGCGCCTCGCCCGTTGTCAAAGAAATACGCAAGGGCGGCAAGGTGGGGTCGGATCCGCTGCACGCGCTGTTCCCGACGCCGATCGGCGGCAAGCGGTGCGTCGTCCAGCGCGAGCCCGACAGCGACCTGCGCGACACCGAGCAGGTGCCGCTCCTGGAGCAGGGCGGGATTGAGGCGTTCCTGAGGCGCGAGGTGCTGCCCCATGCGCCCGATGCGTGGTTCGAACCGTCGGGCGTCAGGATCAGGGTACGAGATCAGCTTCACATGGTACTTTTCTACAGGCCGTAGCGGATGCGAATGCTCGAAGAGATCCTCATTCGTGTAGAGGGGAACTGACCGTGGCAAATCAACGTTACTCCGTCACGCAGCAGCCGATTCAGAGTTTGTTCACCTTCATCAAGTCGGGCGAGATCGCCATCCCCGAGATCCAGCGGCCTTTCGTGTGGGAAGCCACGAAGGTCCGCAATCTGCTCGACTCGCTGTTCTCGGGATTCCCGATCGGTTACCTGATCTCGTGGAAGAACCCTGACGTTAAACTCAAGGACGGTACCTCCTCCTCCGGCAAGCGCATCCTCATCGACGGCCAGCAACGCATCACCGCGCTGATGGCATCCTTATTGGGGCAGGAGGTCATCAACAAGGACTACAGGCGGGTCCGCATCCGCATTGCGTTTCACCCGCAGGACAAACGCTTTGAGGTATCAAACCCCGCGATCGTCAAGGACCCCGCATGGATCGCAGACGTTGCGACTGTATTCGATCCTGAGACGAAGATGCTCGGGCTGGTAAAGGACTACTGCGAACGGAACCCCGAGGCAGACAGCGACGAGATCTTCGCGAGCCTCGAAGCCCTGAAGGCAATCGTCCACAACCAGATCGGCCTGATCGAGCTCAACTCGGATCTCGATATCGAAACGGTCACGGAGATCTTTATCCGCGTGAACTCCGCGGGCGTGCCGCTCGGACAAGCGGACTTTGCCATGTCGAAGATTGCCGTCAATGAAACTTATGGCGGGGATACCCTCCGCAAGGCCATCGACTACTTCTGTCATCTGGCCGTGGCCCCGGACTTCTATGCCACGGTGAAGAACGACACCGCATTCGCCGCCAGCGAGTTTTTCCCGCAACTTGGCTGGCTCCAGCGGGAGAACGACGATCTGTATGATCCGTCGTACAGCGACATGCTCCGCGTAGCATTCACGTCGGAATTCCGGCGCGGCAAGCTCCAGGACTTGGTGGCCCTCTTGTCGGGTCGCAACTTCGAGACGAAGCAGTACGAGGACGCCGTCGTCGAGGATTCGTTCGCCCGGCTCAAGAGGGGAATCAGCCGGTTCATGAACGAGACGAACTTCAAATCATTCATCATGATCATCCGATCGGCCGGCTTCGTCGACGCATCGCTGATCGGATCGCAGAACCGGCTGAACTTCGCGTTTATCCTCTATCTGACGCTCAGGGGCCAGAACGTCCCGCCTGCCGACATCGAACGTCACGTCCGCCGATGGTTCGTGATGTCGATCCTGACGGGTCGGTATTCCGGATCGCCTGACAGCCAGTTTGACTACGACATCAGGCAGATCCACGCCCAAGGCATCGAGGCATACGCCGAGGCGATCACGCGTGGTGAACTGTCGGAAGCTTTCTGGGAGACGGCACTGCCCGAGGAGATGAACACGTCCGTGGCCTCCAGCCCGTACTTCAGGGCTTTCCAAGCTGCCCAGGTGAAGATGAACGACCGCGGATTCCTGTCCAGCGACATTACCGTCCGCGAGCTGATCGAGGTCAAGTCGGACGAGCACCACCTCTTCCCGCGGGACTTCCTGAAGAGGAACGGCCTGGCTAAAGGGCAGTACAACCAGATTGCGAACTACGTGATCGCCCAGAGCGAGATCAACATTGCCATCGGCAACAAGGAGCCGCGCGTCTATATGGCCCAGGTGCTGGAGCAGTGCCGGGGCGGCAGGAAAACGTACGGCAACATCTGCGACCCGACGAAGCTGCGGGAGAACCTGCAACAGAACTGTATCCCCGATGGCTTCGAAAACATGGGATTCGAGGATTACCCCGATTTCCTGGCTGCACGCCGAAAGCTCATGGCCCGCAAGATCAAGGCTTGGTTCGAGGCGCTGTGATCGTCGCCGACCTCAAGCGCTATCCTTCAGTGAAGGACTCAGGCGTGCCGTGACCGGGTGGGGTGTCGGGGAGCCAACGGATCACCCTGCGGGGCCGGTGCGGTCAGGCAGGGCCCGCGACGCTGCCCGACCTCAGGCCAGCCAGTCGCGCTGACGCTCCAGCTTCCCGCCGAGCACGTCGAGGGCAAGGTTGACGTCCTCGACGATCTGGAAGTCGTACATGCCGACGCAGATGAAGTCGGCGCCGCTCTCGAACGCGTACCGGAAGCCATCCTGCGGCATGAGCGCACCGGCCGCCAGCGTCTTGAACGCGATCCACGGCTGGCGGAGCGTCTTCATATAGGCGACGGTCTCTTCCGGTTCCTCGCACCAGATGTTGTCGCACTGCGCCTCGCCCGGCCGGGCGGACCAGTAGTTGGTGCGGTGCAGCGTCTTCATCCAGAAGTCGGGCAGAACGCCCTTCTCCACGCAGCCCCTCACGGTCGCGAGCTTGTGCCCGCCGATCCCCGCGGGCAGGCCGCTGCGGCGGATCAGGTCCAGCACCTGCTGGATGGTATCGAACTCGCCTTTGGCGACGAGGCTGTCGGCGATCCCTCCGTGGAAGTAGCACGCCGCCGCGCCGGCATCGATCGACTTTTTGGTCATCTCGAGCACGTTCGCGCCGCCGCAGTCCGAGATGAACTGCATCCTGCCGCGGGTGCTCTTCCAGTAATCGTTGATGATCTCGCACAGGATCGGGTTGGTCATGAAGGTGTTGATGCCGCACGCCTCGGCGAGCTGGAACGTCTCGAAGATCTTGGCGCGGTGGTGATAGGCTTTGACCAGTTTCGAGACGTAGATCAGGTCGCGCGAGTGGGCCCAGCCGCCGATCAGGTTGCCGCCCAGGAGCATCCGACTCAGCTTGACGTTGCCGATCTGCCCCTGCGGCAGCGTGCCCTTGACGTCCTTGACCGTCTTCGAGAAGTCGAACTTCTTGATCGTCGCACCGCTGTACACGTCTGCGCGGGCGGCCAGGCGGTTCTCCTCGTGGCTGTTCCAGCCGTGCCGCCTGAGGAACGCGAGCACGAACCCGCCGAGAAACGGCAGACCGACCAGACCCGCCAGCGTACGCCGGCGCGACATGCTGACGGCCGCCGCCACCGCCGGGTCGAGGACGGCCCCGGCAGCCGCCTGGATCACGCCCGCAGACCGGCTCGCCCGGCGGACGGCGCGGACACCGTCGATCCCGAGTGCCTTCGCAGGCATGGCCAGGACGACACAGAGCGCGAGCAGTTCCACGAGGTTCTTACTGACGATCAGGTAGTTGCCCTCCACCCCCTGGATGGGCGGACCGAACAGCGGCGGATATGCCAGGTAGTAGAGCGCGAGCAGCACGATGCCCGCCAGGGCGGCCGGCCGCGTGAACAGCCCGAGCATCAGGCAGGCGCCGATGAGGATCAGCCCCCAGATGTTCAGTTGGTCCACGACGGTCAGGAGCCCGGGGTCGTCGGCCAGCCGCCGGAAGAACCCCGCGAGCGGACCCGTGCTGCCCAGCAGGTAACCGGCCGACGTCCAGTCGCGGTCGAGCAGCTTGGTGATGCCTTCGTACAGGAAGTGCCAGCCGATGCCGATGCGCAGCAGCGCCAGGACCAGCGTCGCGGGCCGGCTCGCGGTCGCGTGGGCAGCCTCGTTCATCGCAGAACCTCCAGGATGTCACCTCAAGATGCACCAACCATCCTACCAGCGGACCGGGTGTTGTCGATACGGCAGCGGGGGTAGACTGATCGGGGGTCTGGCAACTTTTCCGGATGCCGTCCTGTAGGTCCTGCCTGCCGGGCAGGACCTGCGAAGGGGTGAACGCGTCGCCCATCCAAGTCCCGTCCGGTAGACGGGTCCCCAAGCCGATCCCGGAAAAACTGCCAGACCCCTGATCGGCGCGAGACAGGACCTCCGTATGTCCGGACCGGCAGGCCGCTGGGGCAGCTTCCACCAAACCGCGCGGTCCCTGCTGCGCCGGAGCATCCCCTTTCGGCACCAGCCCCCCGCATCCTTCTCCGGCCGCATCATGGGCACGTGCTATGGCCTGACTCTGGTGGACCTTCCCCACCGCGTGGACGCCGGGGCACTGCACGAACAGGCCCGCCTCGTGCTGGAGGGCATCGAAGCACGGATGTCCACCTATCGCCAGGATTCGGAGATCACGCGTTTCAATGCGACCGACCGGACCGACTGGTTTGCCGTGTCGCCGGAGACGGCCCGGTGCGTCGTGATGGCAATCGAGATCGCGGGGCGCAGCGGCGGAACGTATGACATCACGGTCGGGCCGCTCGTGAACCTCTGGGGCTTTGGCCCCCCGCCCCGCCCGGCCGGCATCCCGGATCCGGTGCAGATCGAACAGGCCCGGCTCCAGACGGGGATGGAGCGGATGGACGCCCGGCTCAACCCGCCGGCGCTGCGCAAGAGCGACGCCGGCGTGCGGATCGATCTGGCGAGTATTGCCAAGGGCTTCGCGGCGGACCGGGCCGCCGAGGCGCTCGAATCGGCCGGCGTCGAACACTACTGCCTCGATGTCGGAGGCGAGGTTCGCGTGCGGGGGCACAATCCGCACGGCCGCGCCTGGCAGGTGGCGATCGAAACGCCGACTGCCGGCCAGCGCTGCGTGCAGCGAATGGTGCCGCTCCATGCCGGCAGCATCGCCACCTCCGGCGACTACCGGATCTTCACCGAGCGGGAAGGCGTGCGCTACGCCCACCTGATCGACCCGCGCACGGGCAGGCCCGCTTGCCACGACCTCGTTTCGGTGAGCGTGCTGGATGCCTCGTGTGCCCGAGCGGACGCCTGGGCCACCGCTCTGTGCGTCGCCGGGCCCAAGGAGGGCGCCGCCCTCGCGGAGCGCGAGCGGCTCTCGGCACTCTTCATCCTGCGAACACCGGACGGTTTTATCGAACGCGTATACGGACGGGGCTGGCCCACGCCGGAGTGACCTGCCTCGAGCACCACGACTGCCCGTCGCTCACGCCCCGATCTTTCTGGCCCATCGCCCCGCAGCATGGGGCAAGATCGCGTCGTCCGGGCAAGGTTTCGCTGGTCTGGCCCCCTTCTGCGCGTTAGAGTTGACATGCGTGTGTGACTCCCGTTCGCTGAACACCTGTGAGACTCGCGCGAGCCGCGTTTCCGGCGTCCAGGCCCGAATCTGCCGTCAAAACAGGTGTCCGGTTTGACCCCCACGGATGGGAAGTCACTGGAAAGGTCAATAAAATCAACGGATGGGCCCGTAGCTCAGTGGTTAGAGCAGGCGACTCATAATCGCTTGGTCGTGGGTTCGAATCCCTCCGGGCCCAGTTTCGCTTACGGGAGAACGCCGGATAGGCAGTGGCGAAGCGGGGCTGCGGTGCGCGGTCACGCCGCGTCGATGGGGGGAGGTTCGCGACTGGTCGGTGGGTCTGCGGGCCGGCTCAGCCGGTTTTACGCAACGGGGCCGGGTTGGCGGGCGGTGTGGCCAGCCGGCCGGCACGCAGGTCTTCGAGGCGAATCGGGTCTCCGGTTCGCTCTGAGGCAGGCGCTGTGGGATCGCTGGCCGCTGCGACATCGGACGGCGGATCCGATGGGTGGGTGGACGCCTGGGGCTGGCCGGGGGCTGAGGACTGAGCGGCCCGAGTCGCCGGGCGGGCGCCTCTGGGCAGCGGCGGCGGCGCGTCCGGGTCTTCCTCGCCTTCCGACAGCCAGCGCAGGATGTCGTCTTCGGTCGGAGGCCGCGGTTCGCGAGCTCGAGCCGCGTCGGAGGCCGGACTCGGGCCGGCGGCCGGAGCGGCGGGGCGATGCGTGGAGGTTTTCACTGCCTTATCGGCGGGGCCGGCCGGCGCCGGGCGGACAGCCGGCGGAGCGGGCACGCGAAACACCGTCTGGCACTGCGAGCATCGAACCTTATGCCCGGCGGCACTGGCCGGGATCTCGTACCTTCGGTTGCACACGGGACAGCGTGTTTTGAGGCTCGCCGCGGAAGACATGGTAGCCTCCCATAACTTCCTTCGCCTTCCCTGGCTGCCCATGCATCGCCGATCGAGCGCCTCCGGCCCACGCAGGCGGATCCCTGCTGGCAGGCAACTCTACCGGCGCATCATTCTAGGCGGCCACCGGCGCCGCTTCCACCGCGTTCCGGAAAAACATGAGACGCAGGGCGCATCCGCGTCCTGACGGGAAATGAACACGCGGCACGGCGGGCCACGCCCTACCGCATCATTCGGAAAGGAAGGGATTGAACTTTCGCTCATTCCCCACGGTCGTGGCGGGGCCGTGGCCGCTGTAGACCGCCGTCCCGGCGGGCAGGCTGAGAAGGTTTTCACAAATACGCCTGAGCAGCCCCGCGTGGTCGGAACCGGGAAAGTCGGTCCGCCCGATGCTGCCCTGAAAGAGCGCATCCCCGACGATCGCCACGGCGGCCTGAGCGCAGTACAACGCCCTGCCCGCGGGCGAGTGGCCGGACACATCCAGCACCACCCATTCCAACTCGCCCAGTTTCAGTTTGATGCCCGGCGCCAGATCGTGGTCCGGGCGGGTCTGCACGACCACCGGCATGCCGAACGGCGCCGACAGGTTGAGCCACGCATCCTGCAGAAGCGGGGCCTCTTCGCGCGAGATCCAGACTGAGGCCGCGGGATGTGCTCCCTTCACGCGGTCCAGACCGGCGATGTGATCGGCGTGGCCGTGGGTGAGGATGATCCTCTCAATCCGCATGGAGCGGCGGGCGGCGGATTCCAGCAGCTCGTCGATCGCAGGGGGAAAGCTCGGGTCCACGATCCACCCGACCGGACGTTCGTCCGAGGCGCCGCCGGCGCCGGGCCCGGCGGCCGGGACGCTCACCAGGTACGCGTTTTCACCAAAGGAGGATTCAACGAAGGTGTCGATTGTCAGGTTGCCGTGATTCATCGAAAGAGGTTCCTCACGAGGCGCTGTCGATGCCCCCTGCCGTTTACTCCGCCAGCTTTTTGCTCCGCAGCAGGTCAGCAAGGAATTGGGCCCGCCTGGCCGCAGGCGTATCTGCGTACCTCTGGATCACCTCTTCGCAACGCGCGACCGCTTTCTGGTACTGGTGATCGGCGACCAGCCGCTGGGCGCTGGCATACAGCTTCATGGCCTCGTCGTCCTGGGGCTCCCGGCGCGACTCCCACGACTGCCGGGTCGGCGCGTCGGCGAGAACCGACTGACGCAGCAGGATGACGTCCTGCAGCAGCCGGCGGGAGAGGCACTGATCCTCGAGGCCGTCCAGCAATTCCAGGGCATCCAGAGGCCTCTGATCGATGGCCGCGGTTTGAGCCCGCTGCAGACGCTCGCGGGCGGGCGCCTCCAACTTCTCCAGCGCCCGCCGGGCCGTCTCCACGTTCTCGTGATCGTGCCAGCGATGCTGTTCGAGGATCTCTTCGAGCACTGCTGCAGATTCGCGCGAGGCATCGTCCTTGACCGCATCGATCCGGGCGGCCACGGCGCGCCGCGCCCGCAGCATGAACCAGTCCATGGCGGACTGGCCAACCTGCGGGTCGAGCACATGCCCGATCTGCGGCCGATACAGGTCGATATCCGCACCGCACGAGCGCAGCATGTCCAGCCCGGTCCGCATGCGCTCGTGGTTGATGTCCTTCATACCGACGGCGTAGAAGACCGGCACCTGCCGCCGGGCGCGGACCTCGTCGGCCGTGACCGCGGGCGGAACATAGTTCGCCAGGGCGGCCACCGCGCAGAACGGCCAGCGCTCCTCATACAGCAGATGCATCGCCAGCGCCCCGCCCGCCGAGAACCCGGCCAGGAGGATGCGCCGTTCATCGAACGGAACGCGCTTGCGCAGATCGGCCAGGGTGGCCGCCAGCGCGGGCAGATCCTCGTTGCGCCAGCCCTGGCCGGTGGCCTGGTGCGAGGCCAGCAGGAAGGGAACGTCGTGTCGCCGCTCCGCCCAGAACTTCACGGCGTCCAGGGCCGTGTCATCGCTCCCGTGCAGAACGATCAGCAGGGCCGGCCGATCGGTCGCGGGCCGATACCCCTCAGGGCGCAAGAGCCAGTAGAAGCTGCCGCGGGCGGGCGACGGCGGCGAAACGGCGATCCCCTCGAACTCCGGCTGGGTCGCCGGCACGCCACCGGCCGGCTGTGTCGCGGCCGAAAGGGTCAGACACCATGCCCACAAACCGCTCAATAGCATCCGCCACACCTCGTACTGCCGGCCGAAGTCCGCCCGTCAACGTGAATTCCAGCGGTGGGGCCGGATTGTGCTTCACTTACGGGGAGAGCGTAACCCCTCCAGTCCCGCCGCCATGTTGCAGCCGAACGCCGCCGCCCGCAAGATACCTGGAAGATTTCAAGGAGACACCCATGCAACGCCTGCCGGTTGGACTCATGTGCGTCCTGTTCGCGGCCGGAGCGATCCGCGCGGCCGACTCCGCCGCCCCGCCGCCCAACATCATCGTCATCCTCGCCGACGATCTGGGCTGGGGGGATCTGGGCTACAACGGCCGCAAGGACTGGACGACGCCGCAGATCGATCGTCTGGCCAGCCAGGGCATGCGCTTCGACCGATGGTACTCGGGGGCGGTGGTCTGTGCCCCGAGCCGGGCCGTTCTGCTGACCGGCAAGTACACGATTCACAACGGCGTCACCGGAAACAGCGGCGATCTGTCGGTGAACCAGATGACCATCGCCCGCGCCCTCAAGGAGCGCGGCTACGCCACCGGCATCTTCGGCAAGTGGCACACCGGACGGGCCCGGCCGCCGCAGCCGGCCCCGGTGAACCCGCTCGACCTGGGTTTTGACGAATACATCGGCATCTACGGAGCCCGCGAGTGCTGGGAGAAGTTCCCGAAGGAGATGATGTTCGGCCGCGAGCTCAAACCGGTGAACGGCCACGTGACGCGGATGTTCACCGATCACGCGATCGACTTCATCGAGCGGCAGCGCACGAAACCGTTCTTCCTGTACCTGCCCTATACCGACCCTCACTTCCACATCGCCGCACCCGCCGAGGACGTCGCCCGCTATCGCGGCAGGTTTGAGGAGACGGACCCGGCCGAACCGGTCAACGCGACGTATGCCGCGATGATCGACCGGCTGGATGCCGAGATCGGCCGCGTGCTGGCGAAGCTGGACGAGCTCAAGCTCGCGGACAACACCATCGTCGTGTTCACCAGCGACAACGGGGCCACTTTCGAGAGCGGGACGAAGGGAGCACCGGCGTACCACGACAGCAATCGCCCGTTCCGCGGGCAGAAGCGAACGCTGTGGGAGGGAGGGATGCGCATGCCCGGCCTGGTCCGCTGGCCGGGGCGGGTGGCGTCCGGCAAGGTCTGCGACCGCCCGGTGCACATGATGGACCTGCTGCCCACGCTGGTCGCCGCGGCGGGAGGCGAGGTGAAGGCGGAGTGGGGCCTGGACGGCGTCAATCTGCTCAATGTCTGGCTCGGTCGGGCGGATCCACCCGCCCGCACCCTCTTCTGGGAATGGCGATCGGAAGGCAGCGACATGCTGGCCGCGATGCGCGACGACTTCAAACTGGTCAAAGTCTGCGGCGGCGGCCGAGCCCAGCTCTATGACGTGGCGAAAGACCCTGCCGAGCGCATTGACCTGCTGGCTGCCAACACGGGTCTCGCGCGCGAGCTCGAATCGCAGCTCACGGCCTGGCTCAAAACCGAGCCGCAGGTGCGCCTGACGCGCACGCAACCCGCCCAGTGAATCCGGGCTGCGCGGATGGATGAATGGCGGCGGCCGGCTCGGCGCGCTGCGCGGCTGCGGGCGGGAGGCTCAACCCAGTGCGAGCATGTCGGCGTATTCCTTGAGCCGGCGGTCGACGTCGGCAGGCGTGACCTTCTGGATCGCCCCGAGACTGAAGTCTTCGATCGTGAACGAGGCGGTGATCGTGCCGCACGCCAGCGCGCGGCGCAGCGTGGTGAAGCCCGGCTCGGGCTGCGTGGCCAGGTAGCCCATCATGCCGCCCGCGAAGCTGTCGCCCGCGCCGGTGGGGTCCACCACCCGGGCGGTCGGATACGCGGGCAGGGCCAGCACACGGTCGCGCGTGATCAGCATCACGCCGTGCTCGCCCTTCTTGAGCACGACAAACTGCGGGCCCCAGTCGAGGATGCGGCGGCCGGCGATGATCAGATTGTGCTCCCCGGTGAGCAGGCGGGCCTCGCCGTCGTTCATGATCGCCCCGTGCACCAGGGCCAGCGTCTTGAGCAGTTCATCGCGCTGCGTGGTGATCCACAGGTCGCGCGTGTCGGCGACGATCAGGCGCGGAGACTTGAGCTGCCGGACGAGGTCCTGCTGGAGCGCGGGGTGTGTCGCGGCCAGGAACACGAACGGGCTGTCGGCAAACGACGGCGGGATCTTCGGGCCGGCTTCGGCGAGCACGTTGAGCTCGATGTTGAGCGTGGTGGCGTCGTTCATCGCCCCTTCGTACTGGCCCGACCAGCGGAACATCTTGCTGCCGCGCCGCACTTCCAGGCCGGCCAGATCGATCGGACGCGTCTGCAGAAACGCCCGGTATTCGTCGGGAAAGTCCTCCCCCACGACGCCGACGAAGCGCACGGGCGCAAACAGCGTGGCGGCGAACGAGAAATGGACGGCCGACCCGCCGTAAACCCCCTTCACTTCGCCGAACGGCGTTTTGAGATCGTCGATGCCGATGCTGCCGGTGACCAGGAGCGACATTCAGGGCCTTTCATGCATTGAACCAGAGGATTCCACGCGATTTGAGGGCAGTTTACGGGCTGGAGGCGGAAAGGGAAAGGCCGTGGGGGAAAGTGAGAAGGCGGGAAGGTGAGAAAGGGGAAGAGTTAGAGGTGAGAGGTGAGATGCTGAGCGGAGCGAAGTCCCGGCGCGCCGGGGCGAGATGTCGGAGGTCCTGCGTCACAGGTGCGCTTTTCTGCGAGCTCTGCGTCTCCGCGGTGAGTCCTTTCCTTTTGCTTTCGTACTTTCTCACTTTACCACCTTCTCACTTTCGCACATTCCCGCTCCGCTCCAGCGCCTCCAGCACCTTCATCCAGTCCGCGTAGAAGTAGGGCACTCCCAGCGCTTGGTGCAGTTCGCGCAGGCGGGCGAGGTACGCTTCGGTCATCGGCCCCTGCCAGTGCTGGGTCGCGGGGTCGCAGTAGAAGATGCGGCAACCCATCGGCCGGGCGGCGCGGGCGTGACAGCGCCCGCCCTGCGCGTGCGGGCAGACGTCTGACGAGGTCGGGGGCGGTGATCCCAGCACAGGCAGCGAAGCAGCCGATTCCGCCGCGGCCGGCGGCTGCTCAGACGGCTGCACGGCCAGGTAGTACGCCGCCTCCAGCGTTGTGACGTAGAGCCGATGCCCATACTCGCCGAAGCGGCAGCACTCACCCTTGTTCCAGCACGTCGGGGCGTGAGCGGCGATCCCGGCGTCCAGGTCGCGGTACAGCAACTCAACCGCGGTGATCACGTCGGATCGCAGCGCTGCGCTGCGGATCGCGTCGACGGCGATGTGGTGCTCGTCGTACAAGGCGCTGGCCCCGCGGAAACCGATTCCTGCCCGCACCCGTGGGGGCATGGCACGTATGGAGTATGCGAAGCACGCGAAATGCCGCCCGGGACACACGTCCGCGATCCGCCGTGACGGGCAAAGGGTTCACGTGCACCTGGGGCAGCCGGGTGAACCCCTCGCTTGCGCTTCGGGCTCTATCTGGACCGCACGTCACCTCTTGTAACCATTTATAAACCCTTTAATGCTCGTCATCGGGCGTCTGCGCGGCGACCCCACGGCTCAATCCGTCTGACCCTCGTCCCAGGACTTGCGGGTGCGGATCTGCTCGATCTGGACGAAGTCGTAGTGTTTGCCGTTGTTCATGCCGGGGCACACGTCGCCGGCCTCCGCCCAGGTCTGAGGGGACTTGAGGTTGATGTCCCAGAACGGCCAGGTGCGGCATTGCAGCGGGCGAACGGGATAGATGCTGCAGATGCGCCGGCCGCCGACGTTCTGGAGGTAGACGCAGTCGCCGTTGCCCTTTTCCTTGAGCGAGTACTTGAAGCCGACGCGGCGCAGCACGTCGTCGGGGAGCCATTCGTCGTCGCGGCCGAGGAACGCGGAAATCCGCCGGATCTCCTCCCGGGTCACCCACACGTAGCCGGGCGGCCCGGTGCAGCAGTTGCCGCACTGGGTGCACTGGAAACGCAGGCCACCCTGGTACCATTTTTCCGCCACAAGGGTCCTCACGGTCTGCTACGGGGGTTGGATGATGTTCCGGTGCCCGAACGCATTGCACGGCATTATAGCAGCGTGTATAGGAATTGCTGCCGGACGGGTGAGTCTGCCGCTGTGAGCACCTGATGAACCTGGAGCATTGGGGGTACCTGGGGATTCTCCTGTGGCTGATCGCCTGCAGCCTCGGTCTGCCCTTTCCCGAGGATGTGCCGCTGCTCGCGGGCGGGCTGCTGTGCTACAAGGGTCTGGCCCGTGTGTGGCTGATGATCCCCATCGCAATGGTGGGCGTGCTCAGCGGGGATTTCTTCCTGTACTGGCTGGGCAAGCGGTTCGGGCATCACGTGGTCGAGCATCGGATCCTGCGGCGGCTCATCAACCCGTCGCGGCTGGTGACGGCGGAGCGGTTGTTTACCCGGCACGGGATCAAGATCATCTTCATCGGCCGCTTTCTGCCCGGCCTGCGGCCGATGATCTGGGTGGCTTGCGGCGTGCTGAGGGTGCCGTTCTGGATCTTCGCGATGGTGAACGGGGCAGCGGCCTGCATCAGCGTGCCGACGCTCATTCTGCTGGGTCGATTCTTCGGGCACAGCATTGACCGGGTCCAGCAGGATGTGCGTACGGTCACGCACATGATCCTGATCGCGGCGGGGGCCGGCGTGCTGATCGCCGCGGCGGTTTACTTCCACCGGCGCCAGAAGCGTCTGATCGCGGCAGCAGGCGGTGAACCGCCGGTGGACGCTGAGACGCTGGCTCATTTGCCGCCCGCGAACACGGAGGGGTCGCTGCCGGACGCGGAGGCGGCCTCGCTGGACTGATGAAGTGGACCTGTTTCCGGGAGCACGTGTGTGACGAAGCAGAATCCCTGGCTGAGTGTGATGGCCGGCCTTTCCGCATCGGCGGGACTGGCCCTCCTGGCCTGCGTGAACGGGCCCATGGGCAGCTCCGACTGCCCGGCCGAAGACCCGATCGCCCAGGTCGACGTCGCGGGGACGTGGCGCTACAGCGGGGCGGACATCTTCAAGCTCCGCGGTACGATCACCTTCGAGCAGCAGGGGAGCCAGGTTCGCGTGACAGACACGACCTACGACAACTCGGGCGACCGGCGGCTCCAGAGCGAGTTCACGCCGCTGCAGGGCAACAAGCTGGTGATCGTGCTCACGCCGAAGAACGGGGATACGGACTATCGGGCGGACGTGACGTTCCTGTTCAGGCCGGACGGCGATCGATTCTGCGTCGAGTTCTCGGACACGAACGGGGATTCCGGCCCGATGGGCACGTACACCGGCTTCAAGCAGTAACCGCGAATCCGAAGTTATCGGTTCGATCGGAACCCGCTGGCGCTGGCCGATCCTGCATTTCCGTCCGCCGGGCGGCGGGCCGCGATGGTCTCGTTTGACCCGTCGGCGAGCATATCTTAGATACCGGTGTCGGACGACGACGCGGCGCGGCAGGAGCGCGCCAGCCATCGTCCGGCCGGGCTATCTGTGCGCGCCCGAATGACGGAAGCGAGGGGGAGAGATGCGCGACTCATCATCGATTCCAGATCCTCATTCGCCGGAGCACACGGCCGCGACGCGGCGCTGGGGGCATCGGGTGGGCGCGGCAATCCTGGCCTCGGCCGCCCTGCTGTGGCTGAGTCACCGCGCGAACGCAACGCCGATCCTGAGCATCGACTTCCAGTCGAGCCCGGCCACTTCCAGCCGCGACACCGGAGCCGCCGCGGCGGTGACGTTCACGTTTGGCGAGAACGACGAAGGGAGCTTTGTCGATGTGCTCCTGGCGAACACCACGCCGCCGTCGCTGGGTTCGAGACTGACGGCCCTGGGGTTTGAAGTGCCGGCCGGGCTGACCGGGCCGGTGTTCGCGACGGGCGGAGGCGGGAGCTTCTTCGATACGATCGACTACGATGTGAGCGTCAAACCCAAGAGCCTGGACGCCGACGGGGGTTACGACGTGATGCTCACCAGCGAGGGCAAGTTCCAGGGCGGCTCGCCGCGGCAGGCGCCATCGGCGGGCGAGTCCGAGACGGTGCGGCTCGCCCTGGGACAGACCGGATACGGCGCGGACGGACTTCGGAACCTGTTCATGAACCATTTCAGTCAGGGTGCGGGCCCGATGGCGATCGTGTACTTCCAGTCGGTGGGTCAGCAGGGCGCCGCATCCGACACCGTAATCGGAAGTCTTCGAAGTGTGAGCGTGGTTCCCGAGGCGCAGTGCATATGGCTGCTGCTGGCAGGTGCAGCGGTGCTGCGACGGCGCAGGCTGCCGGCCGGCTGACGGATTCGTCACCCCCCTTCCCGCATTCGAGCGGATCACGCTCGGCCAGCGTGCCGCCATGCTTCCATCCTCCCTGTCCTGAGCGCGGACTTGCAAAAGGCGTGATGGCCAATGATGATGCTTCGCACGCCGGGCTGTGTGCGTACGACGCTCGACCCTCTCGAGGACCAACCGTGGCAGCATTCTCATCGGAAACCCCGCCGGAACTGGCCCGATCGCAGGAAGCGTGGGGCTCGCGGCTGGGAGTGATCCTGGCCGTCGCGGGTTCGGCCGTCGGACTGGGGAACTTCCTGCGGTTCCCGGGGCAGGCGGCGGCGAACGGCGGCGGGGCGTTCATGATTCCGTACTTCTGCGCGCTGATCCTGCTGGGCATTCCGATCTGCTGGGCGGAATGGACGATGGGCAAGTACGGCGGGCAGTTCGGGTTCAACTCGGCGCCGGCGATCTTCGGGGTGCTGGGGCGGCGGGCGATCTGGCGGTACCTGGGCGTGATCGGGCTCATCGTCCCGATCATCATCTACATGTACTACGTGCTGATCGAGTCGTGGTGCATGGGGTACGCGCTCAGCTATGCGGTCGGATGGATGGATCTGGGCAACGACCCGTCGGCGTACGCCGGGAAGAGCGTGGAGTACTTCAACGCATTTGTCGGAGCGAATCAGGACGGGCTGATGCTCGACGGGCGGATCCACATCAGCGTGATCGTGTGGATCATCGTGTTTGCGGTGAACTTCACGCTGATCTTCCGCGGACTCTCGAAAGGGATTGAGAAGTTCTGCATCTATGCGATGCCGCTGATGGCGCTGTGCGCGATGATTGTGCTGGTGCGCGTGCTGACGCTGGGCACGCCGGACCCGGCCAGGCCCGAGTTGAACGTGCTGAACGGGCTGGGATTCATGTGGAATCCCAAGCCGGTTTCCGAAGGGGGGAGCTGGCTGGGGGCATTGGCGGCGCCGAAGGTGTGGATGGCGGCGGCGGGGCAGATCTTCTTCAGCCTGTCGGTGGGCTTCGGGGTGATCATCAACTATGCGAGCTACCTGAAGCGCAAGGATGACGTGGTGCTCTCGGGGCTGACCGCGTCGGCAACCAATGAGTTCTTCGAGGTGTGCCTGGGCGGGCTGATCACGATCCCCGCGGCGTTTGTGTTCCTGGGGATCGCCGGCGCCACGCAGACAGGCGTGTTCGACCTGGGCTTCAAGACGCTGCCCATTGTTTTCGAGCACATGCACGGGGGGCGGTTCTTCGGATTCCTGTGGTTCTTCATGCTGTTCCTGGCAGCGATCACCAGTTCGCTGTCGATGCTGCAGCCGGGTATCGCGTTTCTCGAAGAGGCACTGGGGATCGGGCGGCGGGCGTCGGTCGCTCTGCTGGGCATGATCACCGGCATGGGCTCGCTCTTTGTGGTCTTCTTCAGCAAGGACCTCAAGGCGCTGGCGTTCCTCGATGACACGATCGGCACGATCACAATCGTGCTTCTCGCAACCGCCCAGACGGTTCTGTTCGGATGGGTGTTCGGCGTGAAACAGGGAGTGCGGGCCGCAAGTGAAGGCGCGGAGATGCGGTTGCCGTTCTTCTTTAAGTTCCTGATCAAGTATGTCACGCCGGCCTACCTGTTCATCATGCTCGGCATGTGGTGCAAGGACGAACTGGGCAAGTACATGTCGGCGGTCCGCAACGACACGGTGAGCATGCTCTCGTTCCTGCTGATCGTGGTGCTCACCTCCTTCTTCCTGGTGCTGATCAATCTGGCGGGCAAGCGCTGGCAGGCGGAGACGAAGGATCAGTCGGACCGGAGCGCCTTTCCCGTACTCACGGAGACGCAGGTATGACTCCCGCAGGATGGATCTTCATGCTCGGCTCGATCGGCGGGGTGATCGGCCTGGTGGTCTTCTGCTTCTACCGGGTGCTGACCAAACCTGCCGCCACCGATCACATCCACGCCCCGCTGGACATCAACACGCACGACGGGGATACCTGAGCCACCCAGCCACTCTTTGAGTGTGTGAGAGGACACCGCCGTGAGGGATACCAGACTTGCCGTTTCCACCTCTCGGATCGAGAGCTGCATTCTCCTGCTCCGCGGCCGGAGAGTCATGCTGGACGCGGACATTGCGGCGCTGTACGGCGTGGAGACCAAGATGCTCGTGCGGGCGGTCAAGCGCAACCTCAGTCGGTTTCCGCCGGACTTCATGTTCCAGTTGTCTGCCGCGGAGTTTGATGACTTGAGGCGCCAAACTGGCACCTCAAACCTGAGGTCACAATCTGGCACCTCAAAGGCCGCTGCCCCGGCCGGCTTGCGAGGAGGCCGTCGCTACCGGCCCTACGCGTTCACCGAACAGGGTGTCTCGATGCACTCCAGCGTGTTGCGCAGCCGCAAGGCCGTCCAGGTGAACATCGAGATCATGCGCACGTTCGTGCGGCTCAGGCAGATGCTGGCGACGCATGCGGAGCTGGCCTGGAAGCTGGAGGAGCTGGAGCGCAGATATGACGCCCAGTTCAAGGTCGTGTTCGACGCCATCCGGAAGCTGATGGAACCTCCTCCCGACCCGCCGCGGAGGCCCATCGGGTTTATGACGGAAGCGGAGCGGGAGCCCTCCGGCCGGCAGGGACGCCGGTCACGCCGGCGAAGTCTGAGGCGAGCTGTTCGGAGCGGGTGAGGCGTACTTATCGAGGGCGAGGCGGAAGACGTCGACGAGCTTCTGGGTGCGGGCGTTGCGGTGGGGTCTGAACCCGAAGCGGGCCTCATCTTTCGGAAGCTGCATCCTGGCCATCCGCTTCCAGCCGGTGTTCATGCCGTGGATGAAGGCGGCGCTGGTGAGGCTGCGGGTCATCCAGAAGGTGCGGAGGGTGCGCTTCCAGACCCAGCTCGTGGTGGCGGCGGCGTGGCGGAGTTCGTAGATGATCTCGTCGAGTTTCTGGGCCGACATTTTTCGCGGATGGAACACCGTCTCGACAAAAGTGTAGCGCTCCCAGTCATGGGGGTAATTGGTGGCAAAGATCCGCCCCTCGGCCATGTAGCGGTCGTACATCTTCGTACCAGGCAATGGAGTCAGATTGGTAATCTGAATGGTATCGACGCCGGCCTTGACGGCCTGGAGGGCGGTCTCGGCGACGGTCTCCTCGTCGTCCTGATCCGCCCCGATGATGAAGCCGCCGAAGACGCTGATGCCGGCGCGGTGGAAGCCGTCGACGAGCTCCTTGTAGCGGTCGAGGTTGTTGCGGTTGATGCCCTTGTGGTAGTCCTGAAGCGTCTCACGGTTGAAGGTTTCGAAGCCGATCATCATGCCGCGGCAGCCGGCCTTGTAGGCGAGGCGCAGGCCCTCCTGGTCTTCGCCCATGTTGATCGTCGTCTGGCTGAACCAGAGGCGCTTTTTCCCGCGCTGGATGATCTGGCACAGCAGCTCCTTGGCCCACTCGGCGTGCCTGGGGCCCACGCCGAAGAAGTTGTCGTCGACCACGAACAGGAACCGTTTCCGGGTCATGTTCCACTCGTCAATGATATCGTCGATGTCGCGGCGGCGGATGGGAGCGCCGTTGAAATTCGTCACGCTGCAGTACTCGCAGCCGACCGGGCAGCCGCGGGAGGTCTGGATGCTCGAGACGTCATAGGGGCCATTGAGGGGCTGAAGATGCTGAAGGGCACGGCCGACACCGGGCCTGCTGATTTCCGCGAGCCTGCCATCGTAACGAGGCTTGAGCCGGCCGGCAGCGGCATCTTCGATGATGGTCGGCCAGACGTCGTCGCACTCCCCCACCGCGACGGAGTCGTAATATTTCATGGCCTCGTCGGGCATGGCCGAGGCGTGCGGGCCGCCCATGATGCAGGGGATCCCTTCGCGGCGGCACTGGTCGGCGATCTCGTAGGCGCGGGTGGCGCCGCTCGAGTAGCTGGTCACGCCGACGAGGTCGAAGCGGCCGCGGCGGATCTCGCGGTCACTGACGTCGAAGCCGAAGATCTCGTCGATGATTTCGACGGTGTGCGGCTCGGGGCAGAGCCGGGCGAGCACCTGGAGGCCGAGTTGCGGGATCTTGCTGCCGATGGTGTGGTAGCCCTGGCAACGGCGGGCAACTGGGTTCACGAGCGCGATACGCATACCGGGGAAGCTCCTGGGATGTCGGAAACCTGCGGATTGCGCTGGAAACAGAGGGTCTCACGCAATCCGTTGCATGATCGACCTGGCCCGAGCGGCATCCCGGCGCCTGCAGGATGCCGACCGATGACGATATCGGCCATACGGCTTTCCGTCAATGACGGATTCCCCCTCACGGTGCCAGGGCGGCGGTTTCGGCGTTTTCGATGATGCGGATCTTGTGCGCGGAGAGCTTCCCGCGTGCGGCGGGGGCGACTTTGCCGGCCACCAGGAGCGTGAGGGGAGTCTCGCCGTGCCGGGTGCGGAGGGCAGCGGCGTCGTCGTCCAGTTCGGGAGAATCGGTCAGGTAGTCGGCGGCACTGACGCAGAGGATAGAGTCATCGGCGAGGCGGACGAGTAGCCAGTCAGAGTCCAGAAACTCTTTCAGCGGTCGGCGCTCATGGATCTGGGCCAGCAGTTCCATGCTGTGGATGAGGCCGAGGGACTCGGGGCGGTCATCCATTTCGAGGGCCAGGCGGACGAGCAGCGCGCTGCGGGAGACCTGGTGGAGGCGTTTGAACTGGCGCATGAAGAGCAGGCGCTGAACGGTGGTCATGGCTTCGTGCTCGATGAAAGCCTCGCGCTGCTGCTCGGAGACGCCCATGGCGGCCAGATCGTCGCTGATCTGCTCGTTGATCTTGTAGAGGGGCTGGGTGCGGACGGCCTCGTTCATGTCGGCGGTCGTCCGGAGGGCGCTGGCCCCGCGGGCAACCATGGCGAGGTTGGCAGCGCCGGCGGTCACGAAGAAGCCGCCGACGGCCACGGCACCCTTGCCGATGCTGCGGCGGAGAGCAAGTTTGTCGAGGATCTTCTTGAGGGGCGGGTTGTCGGTCTCGGGATCGGCACCGACGGCGGCGGCGAACTGACGGCGGGTGCTGCCGCCGCCCTTGTCACCCTTGGTGATGGACTTGACCTTGCGGCCGAGACCCTTGGGGATGTTGGAGAGGGTCTCGCCGGGGTCCTTGATGAGGCTCTTGAAGCCGCGGCCGGTCTGCTTGAACGATTCCTTGATCCCCTCCATCTCCTGGGGCTCTTCATCGAGTTTGCGGGCCTTGCGGAGGGACTCCATTTCATCGAGGCGGACCTGGAGCATGGGCATTCCGTGGGCGGTGATGGGTCCTTCGCCGGTGCGGAGGGTGAAGACATAGCGGTCGTCACGGACGGGGACCTGGTCGTCGATGGTGTAGCCGTGGCCGCGGATGAGGTTGGGGTCGAGGAGGTCGCGGGCGTGGAAGCTTAGCGCAGCGGGCTGGGATCGTGCGGGTTGGCCTTCGTCGGCAGCGAGAGGAAGGCCGAGGTGAGCGGTGAGAAGGGGGACGAGAAGCCGCCAAGCGGGCCGTCTGGGTTCGATTTGGCGGATTCGATGGGGGGACCGGGGGCTGGCGGGCGGGCGAGGCGGGCGGGCCTCGCTGGTGGATTCTGCACCGTAACTATCGCTTAAATCATGAGTTAACAATAAAGAAGACGGGATCCCGTCCGGGGTCCAATTGGGTTCGTTTTGCGCTCGTGATGCCGATGGGGGTGGGGCGTGGGGAGCGTCGGTCTGGGGGAGAGATCGGGCGGGCAGCTGGGCGATGGGGAGCTCAAACTGGGTTCGTTTTGATATTTCACGCCTGTGGAGCATGGGGATGGTACCTCCGTGTGTGGCCTATCTTCCATGATAGCAAGGCCGATGCTCCGGCAGCGAGGGGCGGCGTGGAGCGATGAGCTCCGGGATGCGGGGCGCCGATCTGTGCGGAGGGGGCTCGGCGGGAGTTCGCAAGCGAGGGCGGAAAGTGAGAAAGTGGGAAGGTGAGAAAGTCGTAACAGGACGAGGTCGGGGGACTGGAGAGGTGCCGGAGGGTGGGTGACAACAACGGCGGGACTTCGGCGAGCTCAGTCGAGCCGTGATAAGGGTCCCGGCACACCGGGATATCCGCGGCTGCGAACGTCCCGGCGCGATGGGACCCGTGGGGGCAGCCCACGCAGGCAGCTTCGGCTTCGCCCCGCGAAGCCGAAGCTGCCCATACC
>CAZQEN010000088.1:0-22137 GCA_964591605.1 uncultured Planctomycetales bacterium | reverse complement strand
GAACTTCTCGTAGTAGAGCGGGTCGTCGGGGATGTGCATCTTGCGGTAGACGCCGAGCAGCGAACCGTCGGCGTCGACCACGGCAGCCGAGTTGTGATAGACGCCGGCTGCCCGGCGCTCGAAGATCGGGACGATCAGGACCACGCCGAGTTCGGCCGCGACCTGCTGCATGCGCTGCACCGTCGGGCCGGGGATGGGCTCGGCGAGGTTGAATCGTTCGTGATCCTCGACCTTGCAGAAGTACGGCGAGTGGAAGAGCTCGGGCAGGCAGACGATCTGCGCGCCGTCGGCGGCGGCCTGGACGATGTTGAACACCGCCCGCTCAATGTTGGCCGACTTGTCCGCATCGCCGCAGGGCTGCTGGATGATCCCGATGGTATAGGTCTGGTCGTTCATCAGGGCGGATTATAGCGGGATGCGCCACGGTGGCGACTCAGAGTGACGTGAACTTGGCGCGGACCTCCGCGATATCCAGTGCGAACCCGGGGATCGCTTCGCTCGCGAAACGCTCATTCTGGCTGTTCACTTCCACATACACGTCATTCCGCAGGCGGTAGAAGGTCAGCAGGTTCCGCCTGGGATCGACAAGCCAGTACTCCGCGATTCCGGCCGCCTCGTAGTCCTGCTTCTTGGTCAGCGCGTCCCGGGCGCGCGTATCGGGCGACACGACTTCGACGACGAGGTCCGGCAAAACATCGACGCAATCGCCGATCTGCCCGGCCTTCGGGAAGCTGACGAAGGTCACATCCGGTCGATACACGCCCTCACGTCCATGCGACCGCTTGTACACACGGACATCGATCTCGTAGAAGACCAGGCCGACCGGGTGATCCTTGAGAAAGCTGTAGATCTGCGTGCTGATCTGCATCGCGACGGCCTGATGCGCCGGTGTCGGACTCGGGGACATGATGACCACTCCGTCGATCAGTTCGTAGCGTTCGAAGGTTTCGCCCAGAGCCAGGTACTCATCCGCGGACATTCGGACGCCGTGATAGATGGGCCGGTCCGGATCATACCCTCCCGCGTTGACCGGCTCGCCCCAGAACTGCTGGACGATGACGCCGTCGATCAACTCGTAAGAATTCAGCGTTTCCGGCAAGGCCAGGTATTCGTCGGCGGTCATGCGCAGGCCCTGGTAGGACTCGCCCGCTTCCTCGTCAACAATGATGGGCTGGATGGACACCGCGGCACCTCCGGATCCGACCGCCCTATTGTACCGGCGGCGGCGAGCCGGGCGTAGGCGTCCCGCATTCAGGGCAGACGCCCGAGGTATTGCCGGTGAGGTCGTAGCCGCAGTTTTCACATTTGCCGAAGGGCACGATCCGTTGAAAGCCGTACTTGCTGGCACATACAGCGCATGTCGCAAGGGCCAATAGCCAGGCGATAACAACCGCGATCATCGCTACCCCCCACCCTTGCGAGGCTGAGTGAGACGGCACGAGGGCCGCAAGCGCACAGAGCACGACGGTGGAATACGTCAGGAAATCAACCGATGCTCGTGCCCACCATGGTCTCTCGTCGATCATGACCTCACATCACTGCCCCGGCCGCCAGCGTTTGAAACGGCGGCGGATGCGGTCGAGGTCGAGGGCGAAGCCGGGGACGGCGATGCTGTGGAAGCTGGTGGCGTCGGGGGCGACCTCGACATACGTCCCCTCAGCAAGCCGCAGGAAGAGGAACGTCTCGCGCTCGGGGTCGATGAGCCAGTACTCGGGCACGCCGAGCCGCTCGTACGCACGGCGCTTCTCGACGGCGTCGTACTTGCGGTATTCCGGCGAGATCACTTCGACGATCGTGTCCGGGACGCCGATGACGCGCTTCTCGACGCGGGCGGTCGTTTCATTGCGAACGAAGAGTGCGTCGGGCCGGTAGACGATGTCTTCGCCGGCCTCGTCCTGGCCGAAGAAGACATCCATGTCGTAGTAGCAGAAGCCGACCGGATGCTCGTCGAGGTAGTTCTCGAGCTGGCGGATGATCTCCTGAAGAGGCTGACCGTGTCTGGGGACCGGGCTGGGCGACAAGACGACCACTCCGTGAACGAGTTCGTAGCGATTGCCGTCGTCGGGCTGGGCGAAGAACTGCTCGGCCGTCATCCTGGCCCCCGCCAGGGACGCGCCGCGGGTTGTGGGCAGTGCGGACATGAGGGCACCTCTCCACAACAGTGTAGTGTTCGGGCGGTCGTTCTACAACTGCTTGCCGCAGAGGCGTCAGAGCCGCACGAAAGCGAGAAAGTGAGAAGGTGGAAAGGTGAGAAAAGGGAATGAATGCGTGGGCAGCCGGGAAGTTGTCATCATGTCGGCACTTTCTCACTTGTTCACATTTGCACCTTCTCACTCTTTCACCTGCGACGAGTCCGCGAGGCTTTCACCCCTGCTGCCGCCGATCGGCGTTCCGCACTCGGGGCAGCGGCCGGAGGTGTTGCCGGTAAGGTCATAGCCACAGTGGTCGCACTTTCTGAAGGAAATCCGTGGGCCGATGATGATTCGCCGGAGGTAGACGAGCACGCCGGCGATCAGTAGCGTCACCAGCACAATGATTGCCAGAGCGATGACAGGATAGAAATCGGATACGGTCCAGGAACCGTCGACGTTGTGTATCCCAAGGATCCGCGGAAGGCATGTCAATGACACCCGCATTCGAAAGGTTCACCTCGTCCCAATAACCGCGCGGGCTAAAGCCCGCGGCTCCTTGCGCGATTCGCAGGGCCTACGCCTGCGGCAGCTCCCACTGGTGCTGTTTGAGTGTGGCGACGATGCGTTCGGCGAGTTCGACGGCGGCGACGCCGTCGTCGGCGGTGACTTCGGGGGCGGCACCGGTTTGCACGGAGTTGAGGAAAGACTGCAGCTCGGCGCGGAGGGGTTCGACGTCGTCGACCTGGAGCGGCTCGACCTTGACCATGGAGCCGAAGTTGACGCCGGCGAGCTGCGAGAGGTCGCTGGCTTTCTTCTCGCGGGCGAGCTTGAGCAGGTCGAGGTTGGCGTCCTTGGTGATGGCGATGCCGCTCTTCTTCTGGTAGTCGAGCGAGAGGTACGCCTCTTCGGAGAAGACGCGGATCTTGCGCTCGGTCTTGAGGGCGAGGCGCGACGCGGTGAGGTTGGCCACGCAGCCGTCCTCGAACGTGACGCGGGCGTTGGCCACGTCTTCGTGCTGGGCGAGTACGCGGACGCCGGTGGCATCGACGTGGGCGGGCCGGCTGCGGACGAGGTGCAGGACGATGTCAATGTCGTGGATCATCATGTCCATCACCACGCCGATGTCGGCGGAGCGGAACGTGAACGGGCTGATGCGGTGCGTCTCGATGAAGCGGGGGGCGACCTTCATGCGGCTCATCGAGCGGACGACGGGGTTGAAGCGCTCGGTGTGGCCGACCTGGAGCAGGGCGCCGCTACGGTTGGCTTCCTCGCGCAGCTCGCGGGCGGCCGTGCTGTCGGGGGCGAGCGGTTTTTCGATGAGCACGGCCAAGCCGCGCTGCAGGAGCGGGCGGGCGACCTCAACGTGCGCGACGGTCGGCACGGCCACGCTGACGGCCTTCACTTTCCCGAGCAGCGGCTCGATGGAGTCGTAGGCCTGCGTCTTAAACTCCCGGGCGAGGGCCTGGGCCCTGGACGGGTCCACGTCCACGATGCCCACCAGTTCGGCATCGGCGAGTTCGCTGTAGATGCGCACGTGATGACGGCCCATGTGGCCGGTGCCGATGACGGCGACGGGAATCTTCATTCTGAGACTACTCCGGCTTTTCTGAGCGCTGGTAGAAGTTGCGGCGGTCGGCGTCGGTGTCGCGGCGCCGTCGTTCAAGGGCCCGGCCGAAGACCCCCTCCACGAGGCTGCGCCGCAGGGATTCACACAGGTGGCGCACCTCCCCGTTCATGTCGGGGCGAGCCTCGAGCGCGGCCAGGCGATCCAGAAGCGGCGTGCCGGCGCGCTCCGCCCGCTGGCTGAACAGGATCCTGTACGCCTCGCGCACTCCGCGGATCGACTCCTCGGAGAGGCCCCAGCGTTTCATACCGGTATCGTTGAAACCGCGGATGGCCGAGGGATTGCCCTCGACGATCATGTAGGGTGGTACGTCGGCGACAATGCGGGTCAGCCCGCCGACGAACGCCAGGGTGCCGATGGTGGTGAAGTGATGGACGGCCGATACGCCGCCCATGGTCACCTTGTCCTCGATCACGATGTGTCCGGCGAGCTGGACCTGGTTTGAGAGGATGCAGTGGCTGCCCACGGAGCAGTCGTGGGCGATGTGGACGCCGACCAGAAAGCGGTTGTGCGAGCCGATCCGGGTCACGCTCTCGCAGATTTCGGTGCCCGCATGGACGGTCACGAACTCACGAAAGACATTGTCGTCGCCGATTTCGACGCGGGTCGGACCACCCCTGTACTTGAGGTCCTGCGGCGGCATTCCCACCACGGCGCCCGGAAAGAAGGTGTTGTTGCGGCCGCAGCGCGTGCGCGGGCCGATGGTGACGTTGTTGTGCAGCACGCAGCCGTCGCCGAGCTCGGCGTCTTCGCCAACGCAGCAGTTGGGGCCGATGCGGACGTCACGCCCGAGCCGGGCGGTGGGATCGATGTATGCCGAAGGATGAATCATCGGGCCGGGAACACTCCAAATCCGAAAGTCGAAAGTCCAAAGTCGAAAATTGAAAGCACGGCACGACCGGCAGATTTCGCCACACACGATCTCCGCAGGAGCGCCACGCCTCGCACTGACGCACTTCGGCTTTCGACTTTCGCCGTTTCGACTTTCATAAGGGGTCTGCGTCGACCATCATAAACTTGATATCCGCTTCGGCGACGAACTGGTCGCCGACTTTTGCCTGACAGTACACGTGGCCGGTGCGCGACTTCACGCGCCGCGCGTGGGCCTCGAGGATCAACTGGTCGCCGGGGACGACCGGGCGGCGGAACTTGACCCGGTCGAGGCTGAGCAAAACAGCGACCTTGCCGGTGTGCTCGAGCTCGCGTGAGAGGAGCAGGCCGCCGAGCTGGGCCATGGCCTCAATGATGAGCACGCCGGGCATTATGGGCTGGCCGGGATAGTGGCCGCCGAAGAATTCCTCGTTGATCGTGACGTTCTTGACGCCCACCGCCCGCTGGCCCGGTTCGAGCTCGATCACGCGGTCAACCATCAGGAACGGGAACCGGTGCGGGAGGACGCGCTGGATCTGGCGCACGTCGAACACCGGTTCCGACTTCAGGCGGCTCTTGAGCCGCGAGGCTGCTTCGAGTTCGCACAGCTTGCGGACCAGGTCATGGTTGAGGGCGTGGCCGGACTGGCGGGCGTAGATCTGGCCCGAGACGAACTTGCCGAAGAGGTACAGGTCGCCGATCAGGTCGAGGATCTTGTGGCGCACGCATTCGTCGGGGAAGCGCAGCTCGTTTTCAATGGGGCCGTTTTCGCCGAAGACCAGGATGTCCTGATACGAGAGATGGACACCCAGGCCGGCAGCGCGGAACTGCTGGGCCTCCTGTTCGAGCACGAAGGTGCGGGCGGCGGCGATCTGCTGCTCGAACGTCTCAGGCGTGAGGCGCAGCTTGTAGATCTGCTGGCCGATGGCCCCGGCGCCGTAGTTGAGGTCGTAGATGATCTCGAGCACGTCCTCTTCGCCGCAGCCGGGGGTGGCCATGACGTAGCTCTGGCCATCGACGACGCGGACCAGCTCAGGCACGCGGAAGATCCCGCGCGGCCGGTCGAGGGGGGTGATGCCCGCCTCCTTGATCTTCTCGACGAAGGCCATCGAGCTGCCGTCCATGGCGGGCACCTCGTTGGCGTCGAGCTCGACATAGGCGTTGTCGATGCCCAGGCCGGCGAGGGCGGACATGCAGTGTTCGATGGTCTCGATCTGGACGGTGCCGTTGCGGATCGAAGTGCGGCGGAGGCGCTTGGCCACATTCTCGACGCGGGCGGGGATCTGGATGGGCGGATTCTGGTCGCCGCGGACGAAGACAATGCCGGTGTCGGCGGGCGCGGGCCTGAAACGCAGGGTGGACTGCTCGCCGGTAAAGAGCCCGCGGCCGACCAGTTCGACGGGTTTCTCAATCGTCTGCTGCTGCTTCAAGTCGCTCGACTCGTTCGATGAGCCCCTGGAGCTCGTCCGCGATGCGGGCCAGACGTCGGAGCTTCCCGCGTTCGCGGATCCACTGTTCGTGCTCGACGGCGGGCGCGCCGATGACGGTGGTTCCAGGCGGGATATCCTTGGAGATGCAGGCGCAGGCGGCCGACTGCACGCCGTCGTGCAGCACCACGTGATCGCGAACGCCCACCTGCCCGCCCAGAACGACGCCGGTGCCCAGCCGCGCGCTGCCGGCGATTCCGCACTGGGCCACGATCATACAGTGCGGACCGATCTGTACATTATGAGCGACCTGCACGAGGTTATCAATCTTGGTGCCGCGGCCGATGCGGGTGGCCCCGAATTTGGCACGGTCAATGGCCGAGTTGGCGCCGATCTCGACGTCATCCTCGATGACGACGGTGCCGATCTGCGGGATCTTGTTGTGTTTCCCGTCGAAAAACTGGTAGCCGAAGCCATCGGCCCCGATGGTGGCGTTGGGGTGGATGGTCACGCGGTCTCCAAGCGTGCAGCGTTCGCGGACGACGACGCCGGGCCAGAGCTCGCAGTCGCACCCGATGACGGCGTCCGCCCCGATGTAGACATTGGCGTGGAGGACGGTCCGCTGGCCGATGGTTGCCCCGGCTTCGATGACGACCCACGGCCCGACGGCCGCATCGGGCGCCAGCCTGGCCGAGGGTGAGACGATGGCACTAGCGTGCACCCCTGCCGGCGGCCGGCGAACGGGGGGCGCGAAGCGCTCCAGCACCGTGATGATCGCCCGCGACGGGTCGGCCACGAGAATGGCCGGCATGGGGGTCGCCCCATACTGCTCCGGTACGAGCACCGCGCCCGCCCGCGACGCCCCGAGCCTGCCCGCGAACCGCTCGTGCGACAGCCAGGTGATGTCGGTGGGCCCCGCCTCCTCCACGCCCGAAACCCCGCTGATGCGCAGGGTGGGATCGCCGCGGACGGCGCCGCTGACGGCTTTGGCGATTTCGGCGAGAGTGTGAGTTGGCATCAAAGTCGAAAATCGAAAGTCGAAATCCGGAAGTCAAGCGTCGAAGCGCCGCTCACCACGGGCAAGCTCGCCGATTTCGACTTTCGACTTTCGACTTTCCATGTTTACTTCTTCGGATCGAGCGACTTTTCGCCGCCGCGGCGATCGAACTCCGCGTCAAGACTCCGGAGGACCTCGTCGGTGATGTCGATGTTCGGCGTCGAGTAGACGACCTTCCGGTTCAGAATCTGCTGCATCGTGGCCTGCATGAGTTTGCTGGTGTCGGTGGTGTTGGGCTCGTCCATCTCCTCGCGCGTGACGACCAGGTCATACCCGCGGGCTTTGGCGACCTTGGCCACTTCATCGGTGACCATCTGGTACGTGCGCTTGATCCAGCGCAGGTGATGGGAGCCGAGCTCCTCGAGCTGGATGCGCTGCCAGACCTCGAGATCAACCCGCTTGCGCATCAGGTCCTGGCTCCGCTGGTGATAGTCGGCGCTGTCGGGCGCGAAGCCGTCGAGCGCCTCGCGAAGGGCATTGATTTCCTGCTGGCGCTTATCCGCCTCATCGGTGAGCTGTTTGCGGATGTCGAACATCTTGGCGTTGAGCGTCTTGGTCTGTTTGAAGTCGTTGAACACGCGGACCAGATCGACGACGGCGAGCTTGGTGCCGCAGCAGTTGCCTGCCCCCGCTCCGCCGGCAGGATTCTGGCTGAAGCTGTGCGTGGCCGTCCACGCGATCAGCCCCGCGCACAGCACGATGAATCCGATGATACCCCGTCTCATGGCTCACTCCTTATGGCTCAGGTGGCTCAGGCGTCGTCTGGGTGTCCAGAGAAAAACCTGCCGGTGCGGCGACATTAGACTTGATGCGCGGAGGCTCCGCAAGCCGGGGTCAGGGGCCGATAATAGCCGCGCCGGCCGGCGCAGCAGACCACTGCCGCGCTCAACGGAACCCGCCGATGGGGATGGCCGATCATACCTGAGCACGGAGGCATGCCGGTCGGATACACCGGGTGAGCGAGGTCACGGATGGACGAATTCAAACTGAACCTGACGGTTGAGGTCGACCAGGTCGGAAACGGGCTGGCCATCCAGACGCCGGTGCAGTTGCAGATCGCATACGGCACGGGGCGCTGGCAGGCGCGGGGGCAGGAGCCGGTCTTCGAGACCGACCCTCTCGATTCGCTGGACGACGCCGTCGTGGCCGGTGCGCGGCAGGCCCGCGCGGAGCTGCAGGCGGCGGTCATCGAGCGGCCGCGGGTCATCGGCCGGATCACCCCTGACGATGTGCCGCACCTGCTCATGTGATCGCGCGAGGCCGGCATGGGTGCATCCGAAACTCAGGGGCGTCGCTCCCGGGTGGCATGGGTCCCGGCGCGCCGGGACCCATGCCACCCACCTGCCCCTGAACTCTGGATGCACCCGGCCGGCATCGGAGGCCGCGCGAATTGCAGTCAGCGCTCCGATGGGCGACACTGATGGCCGGATGTCCGTCCCTGGAGCGCCATGCCTCTGACCATCGCGACATGCAACACATTCCTCTGCCGCATCTTCGGGGTTGATCTGGCGCCGCGGATCTCACGCCGGGCGGAGCTGCTCATCGGGGAGCTGCAGCTCCGGCGTCCGGACGTGGTGTGCCTGCAGGAAGTCTGGAGCGATCGGCTGGCCCGCCGGATGGCAGCCGCCCTGCCGGGTTACGCCCTGCTGCGGCCGCTGAAGGTGCCCGGTTTCAAGCCCATGGGGACCGGCCTGGTCATCCTGACGCGCCTGGCCGTCACCGGCACGGCGTACTACCCGATTTGCAGCACGGGACGTTTCAAGGAAGTGCTTGCCAGCAAAGGTGTGTTCCTGGCCGACCTGCAGCACGGGGGCCGATCGCTCCGCATCGTCAGCGTCCACCTGGGAATGGGCGCACCGCAGCCGGAGCGAAACCATCACGATGCGTTTCTCGATCAGCTCGACGCGCTGGGACACGTGCACATCCTGTGCGGCGATCTGAACCAGGCCGCCGCCCCGGAGGTTCAACGCGACGGAGCGGGCCACCCCCACAGCCGCTACCTGGTCAACGAGCTGTCGCGACGCGGGTACCGCGACGCGCTGGTGGAGGCCTGCGGGGCGGCCGCGGACCAGATGGTCACAGTCGAGTCCGAGCGGAACCGTCTGCTCGCCCGGGGCTATCACCTGCGGCTCGATTACATCTGGACCCGAAGCGACGACCAGATCCAGATAGAAGCCCTGGACGCCCGGCTCTGGCTCGATCAGCCCGTCGGCGGGACGCACGTGAGCGATCATTACGGACTGCTCGCCCGGGTGTCGGTTCAGCATGCCGAAACGACGCCAGCGGCCCGCAACATCGGCCGCTCCGCGAAGACCGGGTGAACCGCCGCCAGTGCGGGCGGGCCGGTCAGAAGAACGGGAGACCCACAAAGAAGCTGAAGAAGCGGGTATCGTCTTCGCCATTCTTGGAGATCGGGAAGGCGATGTCGAACTCCATGGGCACGCTGCCGAGAATGTCGAGGGTCAGGCGGATGCCCGCGCCGACCGACGCGCGCCACGAGCTGATGCCGAAATCGCTCTCGACCGTGCCCATGTCGGCGAAAAACACGCCGCGGAGGGCCTTGGCATAGAGGGGGAAAGAGTATTCGGCGCCGGTCAGGAGCATGAAATCTCCGCCGACCTTGTTGTTGCGGAGACCCTGGCGGGGGCTGATGCCGCGGAAGTCGAAGCCGCGGAACGAGCCGATGCCGCCCGCGTAGAATCGCTCGTACAACGGATCGTCGCCGAGGATCTGCCCGCCCGAGGCCCTCAGCGAGACCACGCTCTTGCGGTCCTGCTCGTCGACGGCCACGGTGTAGTGCCGGACGTAGTCCGCGGTCGCCCGGCCGAAGAGGTGATCACCGTAGAACTGCTCGTAAGCCGCTTCAAAGCGATGGCCGGTACTCGGATCAAACCGGCTGTCGGTCGTATCGTGGGCGAGGGTGAACTTCACGCTGGGCTCGAAATTGGCCCCATCGACGTCGCGGATGTCCTTGGCCGCGAACGACTGGCGGTCGAGGACCCAGACCTCCTGGACCGTGAAGGCGATCTCGCCCACCCAGGTCTTGAGCAGGCCGCTCTCAAACCGCTTGTCAAAACTGACCGTGCCGCCGAAGCGCCGCTCGGTGTGGCCGCTGCGGTCGCGCTGGAATCCGAACAGGCTGGCGTTGAAGCCGATCGGGCGGTCGAGGAAGTAGGGCTCGCGGAAATCGATCCGGAAGCGGGTGAACTCGGTGCCGGGCTCGAACTGAAGGCGCATCGTCTGGCCGGCGCCGCGGAACGAGCGCCCCTTGAAGAACTCCTCCCAGGACCGCGGCGGGTCGGAAATGTCGAAGTTGGAATTGACGAGCTCGATGTTGCCGACCAGGCCGTTGTCGCTGCTGGCGCCGGCCCCCGCGATGAACTGATTCGTCTTGGGATTCTCGACGACGGTGACGATCGCGTCGCGCACCCGCGGGTTCGTGCCGACGGGTTCGATCCGCGCCTCGGTGAACAGGCCCGTGTTCTTGAGCCGCTTCTCGGCGTCGCGCAGTTTCGTGACGTCGTAGATCTCCTCGGGGTAGAAGCGCAGCTCGCGCCGGACGGTTTTCTCCTTCGTCCGGAAGTTGCCGTTCACCTCGACGAAGCCGACGCTGAACTGCTCGCCCTCGGCGACCGTGATCGTGACGACGACCTGCTCCGGCTCGGTCGCGTACACCCAGCTCGGCGTGACGCGGGCCTCGATGTAGCCGACCGAGCCGTACCGGGTCTCGAGTCTGGTCACGTCGCTGCGCAGGCGGATGTTGTTGAAGAACTCGCCGACCTTGAGCTCCATCACGCCGATCAGCTCGTCATCGGTGAACACCGCGTCGCTGTTGCCCTCGATGCGGATCTCCTTGACGGTGTAGCGGGCCCCCTCGTTCACGCGGAAGGTGAGGGTCAGCCGCTCGCGGGCGACGTCCTGGAACTCCGACTCGTAGCCCACCTCGGCGTCGAGAAAACCGCGGTCCCGGTAGTAATTCTGGATCGTCACCGCATCGCGCTGGGCCTTTTCGGGGTCGAAATCGCCGGAACGAAGGATGGGGAACCATGTCTTGGAGGCAATCTGATGGCGCAGCTCGCGATCGTCGTAAGTGACGTTGCCCTCCACCTGGATCCTGCGGATCCGGACGCGCTGGTTCTCGGTGATGGTGTAGACGACGCGGCGGTCACGCTGAATGGATTCCTCGTCGATGGTGACCTCGGCGTAGGAGTAGCCTTTCTCGCGGTACAACCGTTCGATCGACTCGCGGCCCTGGCGGACCTCGTAGAGATCCAGCGGGTCGCCGATACCGAACGAGAGTGCCTCGAGCAGATCCTTGCGCTTGAACTTGCGGGCGCCCTCGAATTCGATGGCGGCCACTTCCGCCTTCTCGACCACGCGGAAGGTGAGGTTGATCTGCCCATTGACGAGTTGCGGCTCGGCCCGTACATCGATGAAGCGTCCGGTGCGCAGCAGTCGACCCACATCGCGCTGCACCTGGTCGGCCGAGTAGGTCTGGCCGGCCCGGGTACGAGCCTGGTTGCGGACGTAGCTTTCGTCGATGCGTTCGAGACCGACGACGGTCAGCTCGCGGATGAGCATGCCGTCATAGGGAGACGACGGTGCGACCGGGACGGCAGCGTCGGGCTGCGTGGCCGGCGGGGCCTGGGCCGCTGCCAGTGAGCACACCAGCAGCAGGGGCAGCAAGGCGCCTCGCCCGGCAGGAGTGAACGCGGGAAGGTGAGAAAACGAGATTCGAGCCTGGGGTTGCCGCGCGTAGGGCCGCAGTGCACACCCTGCCTTGCCAGGTACCTCCTGCACCGTGGACCGCACCATGGTGGCGTATGATACGCAGTGGTCGGGGCATGTCCAGCAGCGTCGCTGGAAGGCTGTGAGTTTCGATCAGCCGCCGGCCCGCGGCGGCCTGATTCGACGTTCGACTCTTGGTTTTTGCTTCTGGCTGTCTCAACGATGTGTGGCATCGCCGGCATCATCGACTTTCGCGGACGCCCGATCGACGAGGGGCTGCTGCATCGATTCAACGCCTGCCTCGCGCACCGCGGGCCCGATGATCGCGGAGTGTTCGTCCACGCGCGAGACGGATTCTCGGCGGGTCTGGCTCACACGCGCCTGGCCGTCATCGACCCGACACCTGAAGGTCACCAGCCCATGCTCGATGCAAGCGGGCGGTATGCCGTCACCTACAACGGTGAGCTGTACAACTACCGCACCCTGCGCGAGCAGCTTCCTGTCCCCTGCCGGACGCAGAGCGACACCGAAGTCGTCCTGCAATCGCTGATTGTCTGGGGGCCGGAGGCCCTGCCACGGCTGGATGGCATGTGGGCGCTGGCGTTTCTCGACCTCGACCGTTGGGCGGGACACCTCTCGCGCGATCCTCTGGGCATCAAGCCGCTGTACTACGCCTTTCATGATGATCGATTGGTCTTCGCGAGCGAGCTGAATGCGATCCGGATGATCCCGGGCATGCCGCTTGATCTCGACCCGGACGCGCTCGACATCTACCTGCACCTGGGCTTCATCCCGCATCCGTACACCATTTACCGACACATCCGCAAGCTCCCGCCGGGCCGCGTGCTGCGATTTGACGCCCAGGGCGTGCGCGAGCCGGAGCCGTATGGCATGGCCGATCGTCGATGGCCGATGGCCGAAGGGTCCGGGCAGGACCAGTCTCCGGTGTCCGGTCGATCGGAAATCAGCAGCTATGCGCAGGCCCTCCGCGAGGTGCGGCGCCTGACGATGGAAGCCGTTCAGCGTCAACGTGTTTCCGACGTGCCGCTGGGTGCGTTTCTCTCCGGCGGACTGGATTCTTCCATCGTTGTGGCCTGCCTGGCGCAGGCGGGCGGCCCGGCGGTCAAGACGTTCAGCATCGGCTATGCGGAGCATGGGCGCTATGACGAGACGCGGTATGCGTGCCTGGTCGCGAAGCACCTGCAAACGGAGCATCACGAGTTTCGCCTCACGTTCCGCGATGTGCTCGACACCATCGAGCCGGTGCTGGGACATCTGGGTGAGCCGTTCGCCGACAGCTCGCTCCTGCCGACAACGCTCGTGAGCCGCCACACACGCGGGCACGTGACGGTGGCCCTGAGCGGAGACGGCGGCGACGAACTTTTTGGAGGTTATTGGCGCTATCTGGCGCACGGCTATCTCGACCGCTATCTTCGTCTGCCCGGCATCGTGCGCAGGGGGATGATCGAACCATTTCTTCGCCTCGCCCCGGCCGCGCGATCCAACCGGGTGCTCGATCGACTCCGCCAGGCGCGCAAGCTGCTCCGCGGGGCCAACGCGCCGGATGCCATCGGCCGACACCTGGCGTGGGCGCGATGGATCGAACCCGCCGCCGCGGCCGACCTGCTGGGCCGAAAGCGGGCGAACCGGGCTGCCTCGACGATCGAATCGATGTACCGTGCAGCCGCCGCCGGTGCCCCTGGCCTGGCGCGAACTCAGGACTCTCTGGATGCGGTGATGAGCGCCGATCGGGCCGTGAGTCTGCCGGCTGACATGCTCTTCAAGGTAGACACGGCGAGCATGATGCATGCGCTGGAGGTCCGGGTGCCGCTGCTCTCGGTCGATCTGGTGCAGTACGTTGCCGCCCTGCCGCTGGAATACAAGATTCATCAAGGTGTGGGAAAGCGGGTGCTCCGCGACGCTTTTCGCGACCTGCTGCCGCCGGAGATTCTCAGCCGGCGGAAGATGGGCTTTGAGGTGCCCATCGGAGAGTTCCTCCGTCATGAGCTGCGTGACCTGTACGGGGGGCTCGTCACCCGGGATGCCCTCGCCTCACTGGGCCTGGAGTCCGTCGCCGCGGCGCGACTCTACGACGAGCACCTGACCCGTCGCGAGGATCATGCCGATCTCCTGTGGTCGCTGCTCGTGCTCTGCTCCTGGCATGGGAAGTCGCGTCAGGCGCAGCCGATGCCACCGTGAGCGCCGGCGGGAACCGGGCTGCTCTGACCTCACCCCGCATCAACCGGGCTCGTTCACCACGGCGTCGATCCCCTCGCATCTCTCAAGACATGTCCTCAGCCGAATCGCCGAAGCGTTCGTCAACTCACTCGAACAGTTCCTGCCCAACCGCTCGCGCCCCGACGCCGGCCGCGCCGGCCGGAAGGGGTTCACCAGTCGGATACCCGGACCCCCCTGCCCCGACCAGGATCGAGGCATCTATTGTTTCTATGGGATTGATTCAGAGATTGTATGAGACTATGTGCCTTCTCTCGCCGTATATTCTATTGCAGCCATGGACCGAGTACGCGCTGCAGGAGAACGAAGACGATTACATGAGCAAGTGCGAGTCCATCCTGGCAGGCGTGGACTTCTCCTCCCAGTCGGCGGCTGCCCTGCGCGAGGCCATCTGGCTTGCACAGCGGACCCGGCTGCGGGTGTGCCCGGTCCATGTGGTTGACACGCTATTCCCCACCCCACCTGACGAGATGGTTGGGGAGCTTTCCAGGGCCATCAGAGCTGAAGAGATTCAGAGTGCGTGTGCCGAGTGGAATCGATTCGTTCTGCGCGTGCCTGAGGCCAGACACCTGCGGCTGGCAGTGGAGGTAGACAGCGTGGCCGCCGCGTTCGCCCATCGAGTGCGGTTCGAGTCGGCCGTGTTGATCGTCATCGGGCTTGCGCCGAAGCCGGGCGAGCGACTGATGGCCGATGCGCTGGCGACGGCGTGCCTGCAGGACAGCGCGGCCCCGGCCCTCCTGGTCCACGAGGGCCGGCCCAGTCCGTTCAGCCGTATTGCAGTGTGCAGCGACTTTTCGGACGCCTCGCGAATGGCCTTCCGGCATGCACTTCGACTTGCGGCCATTCACCGGGCCAGCCTGCAAGTCCTGCACATCTCCAATTCATCCAAACCTCACGCCGAGGGTGGCTGTTCCGCCCGGCTTCACGAGTTCTGTGCGCGAGAGGCGGTGGGGATGCCGGAATCTGCAGCCATACGCGAAATCGTGGATCATCCTGTGCCCGATGAAGGGCTGAGCGAGCACCTGACCCGATTCGCAATTGACCTGGCTGTGCTTGGTATTCGCGAGCGCTGGGCGTTCAAACATCTGTTTATGGAAAGTCGTCTGGAGCATCTGGTGCAGACCTTGCCCACTTCGATCCTGGTTGTTGGACCGGAGCATCAGACACTTCTGCCTGAGGCTGTCTGGTCTTCTGAGGAGAGGACGATCTACGGGCTTACGGCATGAATCGACAAACCAGCCTACTCGAAGAGGTGGCGCCGGGCCTGCTCGGTCAGCGCGACAACGGCCGGGTGCCTGAGGCGCCGCTCGACGGAGATCGCGAAAAACTGCTCGCGGATGGCATCGGTCCGGCCGACGAGGCGCACGCCGTATTGCCGGCGCACGTCATTCTCGACAACGGTAGAGGCAGGGAACAGTCCGATTCCGGTCTGGCCAAAGGTTTTGAGCAGAGCCCCGTCCTCAAATTCGGCTTTGACGACCGGACGGACATCCTGAGCCTCGAACCATGCGTCGAGCGAGCGCCGCAGCGACGTGTGCGGCGAAGGCAGCAGGAAGGGTGCGCCGTGCAGCGAGCGGGGAAAGCCTCTTCGATAGGCCGCCGCGAGCTTCGGCTCAGCGAAGAAGCTGATGCCGGATTCGCCGAGGAGGTGGCTGAAAGCCCGAACCTTGACCTGCGGACCTACGGGCGCGTCCGACAGAACGAGATCCAGTCCGTAGACGGAAAGCTCCGCCATCAGGCGCTCGGGCGGACCTTCGCGGCAGATGAGCTGCACCGGCTGCGTCAGGCGCATGGCCGGCTCCAGAAGACGGTAGGCCACGAGTTTGGGCAGAACGTCGGCCACACCCACCACCAGCCGCATGGGCCTGCCGATGGGTCGTCCTTTGACGGCATCACTCAGTTCCCGTCCCAGCGAGAAGATTTCTTCGGCATAGCGGTAGACCAGCCGCCCAGTGTCGGTGAGCAGGAGGCTGCGCCCAGTGCGGGTAAAGAGCTTATCGCCCAGCGATTTCTCCAGTGCAGCGATCTGCGCACTGATGGTCGGCTGAGCGACGTAAAGCTGGTCACAGGCTTTGGAGATGCTGCCCTCGCGAGCTACCGTCCAGAAGTAGTACAGATGGTGGTAATTCAGCCATTCCATGAGCGGCCCCCTGATCGTCTCCATCTATGGATAGGCTCGATAGATTCTATTTCTCTATTCGTTGCGCCAGAGGTATAACCGAGCCTGGACCTGAGTGCAAGGAGAGCAGAATGAAAATCCGTGTGCATGCCAGCGGGCCGGGTCGCGACAGGGTCCTGCGTAAGAGCATCGGGCGGTGTTTTCGCGAAGCCATGGATGGGTTCGCGGCTCGTATCCGTCGTGTGCTGGTGTATGTGGTTGAGATGAATAACCCTCATGATGGAGAAACTCTTTATTGCCGGGCCGTGGTGGAGCTGTACCCACACGGAACACTCGTGGCCGATGACCGGGACCGAACCGCACAGGCGGCTGTCACGCAGACCGCAGCACGCCTTGCGGCGGCAGTTGCGAGACGGCTTCGGCATGGGAAGGCTCAAGGCCGGGGCACGGGGGGCAAGCGGATGGTGGCCCGCCGGCCGGGGCATTTCGTCAGGGTCGGTCGATAAGGGTTGAGGCAACTGGCGGTGGAAATGGGTCCGTTACCGTGGATTGCTTTTAACCTATTCATCCTCGCCATGCTGGCGCTGGACCTGGGTGTTTTTCACCGCAAGGCCCACGCCGTGGGCTTCAAGGAGGCGGTCTGCTGGAGCATCTTCTGGGTGATGCTGTCGCTCGGCTTTGGGCTGGGCGTTTACCTGTTCTGGCCGGACCAGATGGGCGGCTACGGCCGGGGGCAGGCCGCTCTCGCGTTCCTGACCGGCTACCTGATCGAGAAGTCCCTGAGCGTGGACAACATCTTCGTCTTTCTGATGCTGTTCACCTACTTCGGCGTACCCGCCGTCTATCAGCACAAAGTGCTGTTCTGGGGCATCCTGGGCGCCCTGGTCATGCGAGCCTGCTTCATCTTCGCCGGGGTGGCCCTGATCGAGAAGTTCTCCTGGACCATTTACGTTTTCGGCGGGCTGCTCATCGTCACGGGGATCAAGATGGTTGTGGCTCACGGGCACGAGATACACCCGGAACGCAATCCAGTCCTCCGGATCGTCCGCAGGGTGCTTCCAGTGGCAGAAGGGCATGAGGACGGCTCTTTCTTCACCCGCGTGGACGGCCGGTGGATGGCCACCCCTCTGCTGGTTGTGCTCCTCCTGGTGGAAACGACAGACCTGATCTTCGCGGTAGATTCCATTCCGGCCATTTTGGGCATCACCACCAATGCCTTCATCGTCTACACCTCCAACGTGTTCGCAATCCTCGGTCTGCGGTCGCTGTACTTCGCCCTGGCGGGATTCATGCGGCTGTTCTGCTATCTGAGCTACGGGCTGGCGGCGATCCTGGTCTTCGTCGGCTGTAAGATGCTGGCCCACGCCGGGCTGGGATACAAGGTGCCGGTGGGCGTGTCCCTGGCAGTCGTCGCGTCGATCCTGATTGTTGCGGTGCTCGCCTCACTGTTGCGGGCACGAGCGACAGGAAGGATCAACGCGGCAGCCCGAGAGGACCAATCCGTAGACGAGCCTTCTCCCACCACGACATCGCTCCCAGTCGGTGTCCGAGCGGGAGCTCGAAGCGCCCAATTGGTCTGCGCCCCTGACAGCCAGATGGTGGAGCGGGCAAGCCGAGTGATATAATGGCAGCACACTGACCGGCGGCATCGTCAGCATCAGGGTTTCCAGGATACTTCGGTTCAGGCCGCCGGAGGGGATGATGGCACCTCACAGAGCAGCTCTCAGTCTGGCCTTCCTGACATGCCTGGTCCGCGATGCGGCCGCAGCCGCGCCTTACGGCTTTCTTGATGCCGCCGGCGAGGGGATACTGGCCGGCTGGGCTCGTGACGACGACTTCTCCGGCCCTATCCAGGTCGAATTCCGGGTCGACGGGGCCCTCTTCCTCACCGGTCCGGCCAACCTCTTCCGCGCGGATGTCGGGATGCGGGCGTTTGATTTCCAGCCCAACACCTTCGGCCCGGGCTCACACACGGTGCACGCCTATGCGCTGGGGGTGAACGCCGCGGGACAACCGGACGGTGATCGCGTCGAACTGGGCAACTCGCCCCGGACGTGGACGGGGGCCGCCCCGCCGCCGGTGCTGCAGGCGGATGGACAGCCGTTCTTTGTGATGGGCTGGTACACAAGCGCCGGTTCGCCCTCAGTCGCCGAGTCGGAGCAGTATCTCTCCACGATGCGGCGCCAGGGCATGAATACCGCCCTGATCTGCTACGGGATCTGGCTGGACAACAACTCGATGACCAACCGGCTGCAGGGGGCGATTGCCAGCGACATGAAGATCATGATCGAGGTTCATCGCTGGGCGGTGATGGAGCAGCCGGGTTACCCGCTCACGCTCATCGACAGCCAGGTGGATCTGTGCAAGAGCTATTCGAGTTTCCTGAACTGGTATCTGATCGATGAGCCTGAGCTGCAGGGCGTGACGCCGGCCATGGCTCAGGCGCGGTACAACCAGATCAAGACTCGCGACCCCGACCATACGATTTCCGTCGCTCACGTGGGCTACAACAGTCAGTATCCCCAACCCTATCTGTCCGCCGAGCCTCCGCCCTACTGCGACGTGCTGATGACCGACACGTATCCCATTCCCGACGCCGCCCCCGAGTTCGGCGCCTCTCTGTGGTCGGTCTCCTCGGAGTCCCGCCTGCGCGTGAACCAGGCTCGGACGTACGGGAAGAACACCTACATCAACATCGTCCAGACGCACGGCGACTTCGGCCTGCGGATCCCGACGTACACCGAGAACCGTTACCTCTCGTATGCTCCCATTGTGCAGGGAGCGCGGGGCCTGCTTTACTGGATGCACAACGCCTACACCACCGACGGGCATCGCGACCAGGTCATTCCCCCGGTTGCCCACGAGATCCAGTCGCTGGTGCCGGCGATCATCTCCAACTCCACCGCCGTGATCGTGTCCAGCAACCGTGAGACCGACACGGGCGGCCGAGTCATCAAGGATGTCAGTTATCTCTTCGGCACGGATGAGCGGTGCGGCTACCTGATCGCGGCCAACAACACGCCCGGCGCGCTGACGGTTCAGTTTCAGTGCAACGGCAGCGTGCTGGCCGCCACGCTGGGTGCGGGGCACACCGACGTTCCGGTCGTCTTCGAGGAGCGGAGCGTCACCGCCTGGCCGACGACCGATCCCGGGATCTGGACACTATCCGACAGCTTCGGCCCGTTCGGCGTTCATGTGTACCGCCTCTATGAAACTGCTGCACCGCCGCCCGCTGCCGCGCCGCCGGCGAAAGCGTCCAAGCCCTGCCCGGATAACGCCTCCATCGGCGTCGGCAGGCTGTTCGACCTGCATTGGAGCCCCGCCAGCAACGCCACGTCCTATCAGATCTGGTTCGGCACCGCCAATCCGCCGCCCTTGCATGGCCAGCAGACCGGTACGGCCTTCAATCCGGGCCAGATGAGTCTGGGCACCACCTACTACTGGCGTGTGGATTCGGTCAACGATCATGGCACGACTGCCGGTGATCTCTGGTCGTTCACGACCCTGTCGCCCAATCCGCCGACCCGGGCGACGCTCGTTTCCCCGGTCGACGGGGCGACTGATGTGCCCAATGGGGCGGATCCTGCGTGGAAATGGGGCGGCAGTGCCAGGTCGTACAACGTCTACTTCGGCACCTCCAATCCGCCGCCCTTCCAGCGGAATCAGACGGGGTTCAGCTTTGACCCGGGACCGATGATCTATTGCACCACCTACTACTGGCAAATCGACGCGGTCAACGACGACGGCACCACCACCGGCGAGGTATGGAGCTTCACCACGCAACCCCCGCCGAACCCGCCCGGACAGGCCGTCAATCCCACTCCCGCCGATCTGACAACCGACGTCGCCCGTAATGTGACCCTCCGCTGGTCCGCCGCCAATGCCACCGGGTACGACGTCTATTTCGGCCCCACCAACCCGCCGGCGTTTCAGACCGCCCAGGCCGGCACCGCGTACACGCCCGGCCCCCTTGCCCCGCTGACCACCTACTACTGGCGAATCGACTCCGTGAACGCCTGTCTCACCACCGCCGGCCTGGTCTGGTCGTTCACCACCACCGGATATACGGGCGATTTCGACCACGACAACGACGTGGACCAGACGGACTTCGGCCATCTTCAGCAATGTCTCTCGGGGGACGGCAGGGACTACTCACCTGGCTGCAGCAACTCAGATCTCGATTCCGATCGTGACGTGGATCAGGCCGATCTCGTCATGTTCGTGGCCTGCCTGAGCGGCCCGGGGCTTCTGCCGGATCCGAATTGCCAGAATTGAGACCATCCGCGATCACCGCGACGGTGCTTCGACAACTGGCCTTCGGATTCCACTTGTCACTCGGATTTCGAAACTCATCGGCCCTGGGCTACCGGTCGCTGGCCCGTTCGCCGGACTGCCCGTCACAAACGCTCCGGGCCCGCGCGATCCGCTCCGAGTCTCTCCCCCGCACGGCAGCAGCCCCTCCCGGCGCGCCGGGAAGACGCTGCAAGTGTCGGTGTCTCGCACCAACTCTCACACCCATTGGGCGCCGAAGAGTTCAGCGGCGCGCAGCCTGAAAATTAGGCGCACCCTGCCGGCCGCCCATTGCGACGCCCAGAGAGCCGCTGACGAACCGATTCCCGCACAGAACTCGCGGCGCGTCATGTGATTCCCCTTTGATGATCAGGGCTGCTCGGTCGTTCTCACGGCCTGCCCGACCGTGTCGCGCGGCTGCGTGAAGCCGGGTCCGCCGGCCGCCACGTAGCCGTAGCTCGCCCCCGAATCGTCGGGGCTGACCCAGAACGAATAGAGCTTCGCATGGGTGACATGGAAACGGAATCGCATCGGCTTGCCGGCCAGGGCCGACAGGTCGAACGCCTCGGCCCATCGGACGGACTGAATCGTGCGGTTCGTCGTGATGGGCATGCAGCGGTGCTGATCGTATACGGGGATCGGCTCGCCGCTGGCCGTGAGCACGGCGACGCGAATCTCGCCGCCGGCCGCGTCAGAGTTGATGAAGAGGTGCCTGCCTTTGAAGACGATCGGTCGCGTGGTCAGCGTTCCCGTCGTTTCGCCGGCGTCCATCGAGGCGAAGCCGTCGCGGCGCAGGACGGCCAGGCCGGTCGAGCACACTCCCGAACCGGCCGAGCCTTCCACACCGGCCCGGCCGCTCACGTAGAAGTGGAGTTTGTCGCCGACGATGAGACAGCAACCGCCGGCGGACTGCATGTTGCCCCAGTTCCAGTCGCCCTTTCGGTCGGACAACGGGATGAAGGGCCTCCGCGACGGGCGATCCCAGTGAAACCCGTCCCGCGAGAAGCCGACGGTCAGATAGTTGGGCTTGGGCCGGTGGATCTTCTGGCCCACCCAGATGTCGAACAGCCCCAGGATCACGCTCTCATAGGCAACGCAGTCGAGGTTGTAGAGCTCCGGCACGACGTCCGGCATTTCAGGATGGCGGGGATCGTGCTGATCGGCGCTGATCCAGAACGGGGGGTTTGCTTTCGTCCAGTCAGCGCCGGCCAGGCCGTCGGGGTTCTCCCAGTAACGCCGGACGCGGGCATGCTTCAGGCTGCCCGACTCGGCCGAATCCCGGATGCTGTAGACCCACACCTTGCGGAACGGGTTGTAGAACACCGTGCTGCGGTCGCCGCGGACCCAGCGCGGGGCGACCACCTGCGTCCAGTGGATGCCGTCGCCGGAGACGTGGAGACTTTGCGCCGGATCGCTTGACCCGGTTTCCGGCCGGTTGACGTTGTCATAGCAGAACATCTTGTACCGGCGCGCGGGGTCCTTCTCCTCAAAGTCGATCCACACGGTGGTTGAATCACGCCGCTTGCGGAAGACCACGTTCGTCCCGGGCTTGACGTCCAGCGAGGGCTTGTCCCAGTGGATGCAGTCATTAGAGGTGGCGTATCACACGGACGCGCAGTATCCGCCCATGTACAACAACTTGAAGATCTGGTCCG
>CAZQEN010000087.1:0-22253 GCA_964591605.1 uncultured Planctomycetales bacterium | reverse complement strand
CCAAGCGCAGCATGTACGAGGGGGGGCTGCGCGTGCCAATGATTGCCCGCTGGCCGGGCCACACGCCCGCCGGCCGGGTCAACGACGAGCCCTGGGCGTTCTGGGACTTGCTTGTGACCTGTGCGGAGCTCACCGGCGCCGGGCTACCGTCGGGATTCTCGCCGGATGGCGTGAGCGTGGTGCCCGCGCTGCTTGGCAAGCCCCTGCCGCGGCGGGATTACTTCTACTGGGAGCTTCATGAGCCCTGGAGCTCGCAGGCGGTTCGGTTCGGCGACATCAAAGCGGTGCGGCCGGCGTGGAATGCCCCCATCGAAGTCTATGACCTCAGAGCCGATCCTGGCGAGTTGAAGAACCTGGCCGATCAGCATCCCGAGTGGGTCGAGAGGGCCGAGTTCCTGCTGCGGAGTGCTCGTGTCGACTCGCCGCTCTGGCCGATCAGGGAGCGCCCGCCGCAGAGCCGGCCGGCCGGTGGGACTGCGGTCAGGCCCGTGGTCGGGGCGATCCGCTGGGATGCGTGGCACGGCGACAAGGGCGTGCCCGGTCGAGCGGTCGAGAAATCGCTCGGCCCGGAACGCTGGCATGAACGTCTGCCCTTCTTCGCGAAGAGACTGGCCGACGGCCGTGTCGAGATGCGCGGCGATACGCAGGAGGTGATGGATCAGGAAATCGTCCATGCGGCACGCGCCGGGCTCGACTACTGGGCGTTCTGCTACTACCCCGGCGCGAACGTCATGAACCGCGGGCTGGAACTTTATCTGGCCAGCGAGCACAGGGACAAAATACACTTCTGTCTGCTGCTTCAGAGCACGCACCTGGGAAAGGCCGAGCCGTGGTCGAAGATGATTGAGTCGCTGACTCGGTACATGAAGCAGCCGGGCTATCAGAAGGTCATGAAGGATCGGCCGCTCGTCTATCTGTTCATGACCGGCCCCAAAACCCTGGAGAACCGGTTCGGCTCGCTGGAAGCAGCACTTCAGGCATTTGCCGAATTGCGGGAAGCGGTCAAGTCAGCCGGGCTGGGCGACCCCTATCTCGTCGTTCAGGACTGGTCACCCGACGTCGCCGCGCAGGCCGCGCGCCATCTCGGTTTCGACGCCATCAGCACCTACGCCACCACGGGGGGCGGGCGGGGCCGACAACCGTATGCCGCGCTGGCGGACCACACGCGCCGGTTCTGGGAGCGATGCCGATCAACGGGCTCGCGGGTGGTGCCGCTCGTCATGGCCGGCTGGGATCGGCGTCCCCGGATTGAGAATCCCGTTCCCTGGGAGAGACGGGAGCGCGACGAAACGATCGACACCGCACTGCACTACACGGCTCCGCAGCCGGCGGAGCTGGCCGCCCTGCTGCACGATGCGATTCAGTGGAACACGAGTCACCCGCAAGCCAACCCCGCGGGGGCTGTTCTCATCTATGCCTGGAACGAGTTTGATGAGGGCGGCTGGCTCGCCCCGACGCTCGCCGAGGGCGATGCACGGCTGCGTGCCATCCGACAGGTTCTGCGCGGAACGTCGTCGGCTACGGGACCGTGAGCACGCGGTTCCACACGCGGCTACCCTGCGTCTCCTTGAGGCCGATGCGGATGTTGCGGCCGGAGAGCTGGTCGGCGTTTTCGAGAATGAAGTCCTTGGTGATGCTGCTGCCCGGCTCGAAATTGGCGAACGTGCGTTCGATCCGCGGGCGGCCGGGGGCAAGCAGGTAGCCCTGGAAGTGAACCGGCGAAGGCGTGCGGTTGGTCAGCGTCTGGCGCACGATCAGGCGGTCGCCCGCGCGATAGGTGTACGTCTCCAGATCGATGTCGCGCAGGGCGAGCTCGAACCAGGTGGACGCGTTGAAGTGATAGCGCCGGTCGGCGTCGATCACGAACTCGCCCACGAGCGGCAGGAGTCCGGCCTGGGCGTTCACGGGAAAACGGATGCTGACAGGCTGGCGGAACGTCTGGCCGGGGGCGATCGAGAAGAGCAGCTTGCCGGGCCGGATATCCCAGTCGGGCGGCCCGACCAGGCGCAGCATCCCGGCGATGGTCTCGTGATACGTGTTGCGGAAGGTGATCTCCCGCTCGTACACGTCGTAACTGAACTCGATGGTGGCCGGCTCCATCTGGAACTGACGCAGGAACTCCATGAGCCAGGTGGACGTGTTGAGCACAAACACCGGCTCGGGGCCGACGGTCAGCCGCTGCTGCCGGCCGATGGATTCGATCGGGCGGCGGTGCCCCCAGAGATCCACGACGTGGGCCTCGGGCCCGAGCGGCAGAAAGTGCTCGCGGCCTTCGGGCGGAGCATCCGGGTCCCACACCAGCATCGTCCCGCGGCCGTTGCGATCGAAGAGCAGACAGCGGACCTGGCCGTCGAGGGTCAGACGCGAAACAGGCACCGCCTCGCCCAGGACGTCAGAGACCGTGCGGAAGATGATCAGATCCTCGCGTGGATCGAGGCGCGGCCGGAGCGGATCCGGATGCACGTCCCAGGGCGCCTGGATGAAGACACCGTTGCGGCCGGCGAAAAGGGCCTCGGCCAGGCGGCGGGCGAAGTCGCACAGGCGCATTCTCCGGGAAAAGGTTTCGGGCAGCGGCTCGATGAGGGTCCAGCCGCGGGCGGGCGCGGTGGCGGTCAGCAGGTGCGGGGCAATGTCTTCGACCGGAACCTGGTGGGGCACGCTGCGGCTGTGATAGTCGGCGGGGCGGGTCGTCGGCGCCTGATCGTGCACGCTGCCGGTCGTGACGAGCCGCGGCCGGCCCATGAGCGATGACATTTCACGCCGCAGGGCGGCGAGTGCCGCGTCGAGACGTCCGTCGGCGGCGATCGCGTCATCGCCGTCGAGGCCCAACTGCCAGAGCGACACCAGTCCGGCATACCGGGCCCATGTGCTGGCAATGAGAGGCTTCCAGCTCAGGGGATCCTGAAGGAACAGATCCACCAGTCCCGGTGTCGCGTGCGGCCGGGTGGCCGGTCCCGGGGTCTCCGCGGCGGACCGATCGTCCCACAATACGCCGACGGGCTCGGCCCCGGCGTCGACGATCGCCCGCAGGTAGTCATCGAGGACCGCGACATCTGCGGCCTGGCCCTGCGGCGACCAGATCGGGAGCTTCACGTAAGCGGGACGCAGATGCCCGAGCAGTTCACGCTGGGCCGCATGAATGCCGGCGTCGACCTGGTCCAGCACGATGCCGAACTGCCGGCCGCGAATCTGATCCGGGTTGACCGCATCGGGGAGCCGGGCGAACCGCAGCTCGCGGCGCACGAGCAACGTGGGCCCGGTGGTGATCAGCAACCGGGCCTCATAGAGTCCCACCGGCAACTCTGGATAGAGGTGACGCTCGCCTCCGGCATGCTGATCCGACTGGATACCGACGGCGCGGCGGCTGACCTGGCGGTCCTCCGCGTCGTGTATGACGAGGGTGGCCGAGAGGTTCAGGCCGTCCGGGTCCGTGACCTCCGTGCGCAGTTCGACGGGTTCATCATGACGGAACACATTGCCCGGATGGCTCGATGCGAGGGAGACCCTGGGGAGCCGATACACCGTGATGTCGTCGAACCAGGCAGTCCCGCGAACGTCTTCACGCTGGATCGTGTGCGGGGGAGGCGAGGTGCGGCTCCACATGCCGGCCTGGGCGAGCCAGACGCTCACGCCGACATATCGCGAGTTCGGGACTCCGCCCGGCAGGCCGAGCGTGACCGCCTGCCACTGCGACTGATCCGGGGTGCCGCCCACCATGGAACTGCGCCGCAGCGTTCCGGGGATGACCGCGCCCTTGCGATCGAGGAAGCAGCCGGTCAGGTAGGCGCGGGCTGACCGGAGCGAGTCGGTCCTGACCCAGGCGACGATCAGGTAATCACTGTTGGTGCGGACGGAGATGTCGGCGCCCTGATAGTGGTACCCCACCGATCCGCCGTCCAGGTCGAGCCGGAAGGAAGGCGGCTGCTCATGTCCGACGGTGCGGTCGAAGCGGCCTTCGAGGAACAGGGGGAAACCGGCGCCGCCGTGCCGCCGCCATTGCATGGGCAGGCTCTCGTAATTGCCCAGCGGGGCCTCGTTGAAGTCAAAGTGCTTGACGATGCGTCGGCCCGCGATGGATGGGCGTTCGACCGCGGGGCCGGCGGGGGCGGACGATGTGGGCGGAGCCGTGGCCGGACCGGCGACGGAGTCCACCCCCCTGGCCGGCCGGGTCGGCAGCAGAGAGGCGAACCCAAGGACAATGACGGCAGGGAATGGGCGCATCACCCTGGTTTATCGGCTCTTGCCGGGGCGGGGTGTGGCTTTTCCCGCCGGGTCTGGCGCATCTGTCGGCGACCAGGGGGTTTGCGTGAGCGGCGCGGGTGAATATTGATCGGCGGCGGGTGGGCACTTACCATATCCCCTGTAATGTCAGACCTCTATGAAACCCGAAGATACCTCACCCAGTTTGATGTGCAGCGCCTGCCGAACCTGTTTACGGACGTGCTGGTGATCGGCAGCGGCGTGGCGGGGCTTCGGGCGGCGATTGCGGCCGCCCAGCACGGTTCGGTGCTCTTGGTCACCAAAGGGCGGATTGACGAGTCCAACACGGCGTGGGCCCAAGGCGGCGTGGCTGCGGTCATGTCCAGCAAGGACTCGCTTGAGAGCCACGTCAACGACACGCTCCGTGTGGGGTGCGGCCTGTGTGACCGGGTGGCGGTCGAGCGGATCGTCCGCGAGGGCCCCGACCGCCTGCGGGAGCTCATCGAATGGGGCGCCATCTTCGATAAACGCGGTAAAAACCTGCTCCTGGGCCTCGAAGGCGGACATTCGTCACATCGCATCGTTCATGCCCTGGGGGACGAGACCGGACGGGAAATCGTCAACACCTTGGTGCGTGTGGCCCGCGGGACGGAACGCCTGCGGATGTTTGAGGACTGCTTTGCTATCGATCTGGTGGATATCGAGGGCCGGTGCTCCGGAGTGATCACGTATCACCGGCACTTTGGGCACCAGATCTTCTGGGCACGGCGGACGATTCTGGCGACAGGCGGCTGCGGGCAGGTCTATCGCGAGACGACGAATCCGGAGATTGCCACGGGCGACGGCCACGCCATGGCGTTCCGGGCGGGGGTGCCGCTGCGTGACATGGAAATGATCCAGTTCCACCCGACGACGCTGTACGTGGCCGGGGCCAGCCGGGCGCTCATCAGCGAGGCGGTGCGCGGCGAGGGAGCGCATCTGGTGGATCGGCAGGGACGACGATTCATGCCTGAATATCACCCGGACGCGGAACTGGCGCCGCGCGACGTGGTGAGCCGCGCGATCATCAGCGAGATGGCCAGGCAGGACGCCACCTGCATGTATCTGGACGTGCGGCATCTCAACAGCGAGAAGTTCCGCAAGCGTTTTCCGATGATCAGCCGCCTGTGTGAGGAATTCGATATCGACATCGAAACCCAGCGTATCCCGGTGCGGCCGGCCGCGCACTACATGATCGGCGGCGTTGTCGTCGATCAGGAAGCGCGGACGGCGATGCCGAATCTGTTCGCGTGCGGCGAAGCATCGAGCAGCGGCGTGCACGGTGCGAACCGGCTGGCGAGCAACTCGTTGCTGGAGGGGCTCGTCTTCGGCGCGGTGTCGGGCGAGATCGCGGGCGCCGAGGCACAGGGAGAGAAAGATGCCCTTCACGCGGGCCGCGTGTGCAGCGATGTTGAGCCGTCGCCGCGCACCATGCTCGATCTGGCGGATGTGCGGAACTCGCTGCGAAGTCTGATGTGGCGGAACGTGGGCATCGAGCGATGCGGTGCGCGGCTGTCGGAGACGCTCGAGATCATCCGCTTCTGGGGCCAGTACGTGATGGACAAGCTGTTTGACGACCGCGCCGGGTGGGAAACGCAGAACATGCTGACGCTGGCCCACCTGATGACGCTGGCGGCGGCGGCGCGGGAAGAATCGCGCGGCGTTCACTCCCGCTCTGACTACCCCGAATCGAAGCCGGAACTCGACGAACTGCACCTGGTGTTCACGCGGACTCGAGACGGCCTGCGGAAAGAATTAAAGAAGAGTTAACGACTGCCCTCCCGCTTGCGGCGGAAAGCCGCTGGAAAGCCCCAGTCCGCAATGAACCGCGTGGCCGCTCCGCTCGCACGGGGGGCCCGCCGGCGGTACGATGCGGGGCTCATTGGTTGGCAGGACGGATGAACGGGAGTGACGGACCCGCTGGACAGACGCTGGCGCCGTCTGCGGGCTGGCCCCTATGCTGAGAACGCTTCAATTCTACGTGGGCCGCGAGCTGGTCAAGACCTTTGCGCTGACCGCGGTCGGCCTCACGCTCGTCTTCAGCCTCTGCGGCGGTGTGCTGAACATGATCCAGGTGGACATGCTCAGCGGTCTGCAGGTGCTGCGGATCTTCGGCTTCGTGCTGCCGCTCGCCCTGACACTGACGCTGCCGGTGGCGGCGATCTTCGCGTGCGCGATGGTGTACGGGCGGATGGCGGCGGACAACGAGTTCGACGCGTGCCGCGCCAGCGGAGTCAACATCCACCGGCTGCTCGGGCCGGCGGTGGCCCTGAGCATCTTCACCGCGGTGTTCACCTTCGTCTTCACCAACTACATTCTGCCGACCTTCGTGGGTCGGCTCGAAGCGCTGGTGCGCAAGGACGCCGAGCAGATCGTGCTGAGCTCCCTTCAATCACGCGGATTCATCCGCCGGGGCCCGTACGTGCTCTACGCGGGCAAGGCGGAACTGCATGCCCAGGACCAGAACCGCAAGATCGTTCAGATCCTGAATGGCGCGTTCCTGGAGCTTGAAGGCGAGAATCTGCGCAGCGCAGGGACGGCCAAACAGGCACGTATCGACTTCATCAAGAGCGCCAGCGAGGAAGAAGTCACAGTCGAGGCGTCGTTATTCGACGTGCGGCGCCTCGACCTGAAGCGAAACCAGTTCACCGAGTCCGCTGAGCAGGCGATCGGCGGGGTGAAGGTGCCGAGCCTCATCCGGGAGAAGCCCAAGTTCCTGACGCTCGACAAGCTGCTGGCATACCGCGCTGATCTGTCGCGCCCGCCCCGGATCCGCGAAGGCACCGAGCACATCCGGATGCTGATCCGTGCGGCCTGCGTCGCGCAGTGGTTCAAGGAACAGCTCGACGGGGGCCGTCATCTGACGCTCCAGGATGCGAACCGCCGGTACGACATCACGGCGGCCAAGGCGGTCATCAGCGGGGAGGACATGCGGCCGGAACTCACCCAGGTCCAGCTCGCGACCGTCGAAGGACGCCAGGAACGCAGGTATCGCGCGGACAGCGCGACGATCAAGTTCCGGCCGGGCTTTGCCGGATCGCCGGACCTGGCGGAGATCGTGCTCAAGGGAAATGCGAGTTTCATGGACGCCCGCGATCCGAAGACGCGGGTGGATCAGCGCGAGATCACGCTCGAAATGGTGGCCATTCCGGAAGAAGCGGCCACGGCGGCCCGATCATTCACACCCGACCGGATCCTGGGACTGTCCGGGGACGCCGGCGGGCACACCGACCTGATGCGGCTTCACAAGGAGGATCCCGAGCCGCTGGGCCTGGGCTCACGCATCGAGGATGCCCGGATCCGCTCGCGCCGCGACATGGTGGAGCTGGGGCTCGAGATCACCGGCATCATTCATTCGCGCCTGGCGTTCTGCACGAGCGTTCTGGTCATGCTGGTGCTGGCGGCCGGCCTGGGCATCATCTATCGCGGCGGACAGTTGATGACCGCGTTCGTCATCAGCTTTGTACCCGGCCTGCTGGTGGTGGTGATGAATCTGATGGGGCGGCAACTGGCCGAGAAGCTCAGCACGCATCTGGCGGGGATCATCGTGATCTGGGCGGCGATCGGCCTGGTCGCCATCGCCGATGCGATCGTGTTGGCGAAGTTTGTGAAGAGATAGGTTATCGAGAGGTTATTAGTTCTTGGTTCTGAGTTCTGAGTTTTGTGTTTTGCAGCGGCAGATCAACCAAGGACGAAGAACTGAGAACCAGCAGCGTTTCCGGCTTTTGACTTTTCGGTTTCTGGCTTTCCGTTGATGATTCGCACACTCGATCGATATCTGCTCCGGTCGTTCCTGAGCAACTACGTGCTGGCGCTGTTCGTCATGATCAGCCTGTACGTCGTGCTGGACCTGTTCCTGAACCTCGACGAGTTCACGGAAGCCCACAAGTCGGTTCTCTCGATTCTGGGGGATATTGCCGATTACTACGGCTACAACCTGCCGCTGTACTTCTTCCAGCTCTCGGGCGTGATCACGCTGTTTGCCGCCTGCGGCACGTTCGCCCGGCTGCACCGCCAGAACGAGATCATCGCGGTGCTGGCCTCGGGGACGAGCCTGTACCGCCTGGCGACGCCGGTGATTCTGGCCGCGCTGGGGATGAACGCCCTGCTCGTGTTCGACCAGGAGGTGGTTCTGCCGCGGGTGGCGCCGAAGCTGGTGCGCGACCGGGCGGACGTGGAGGGGCAGAAAGTCCGGGAGGTCTGGTTCGTGCGCGATGGCGAGAACCGGCTGCTCAGCGCGATGCAGTTCTCCGCCTCGCAGCGCAAGATCCGCGGGATGGTCATCATGGAGCTGGAGACTGAACCCTCGCGGCTGGGTGAGCTCAAGGACGTGATCACGGCTGACTTCGCCGACTGGGATCAGAAACGCCACGGCTGGACGCTGCAGCGGGGCATCCGGCTGAGCATGACCGGCGGCGACCCGGGCCTGCTGGGGGCCGAGCAGTCGGCCGAACGGAGCCTGGTGACCTTCTACCCGACCAGCCTGACGCCCGACCAGATCAAACTGCGACAGTCGGTGCAGTGGAAGGAGTTCATGAGCGTCCGCCAGCTCAGCGAGCTGGAGGCCAGCGGCGATCTGGGCTCCGAGCAGATCGCCCCCATCAAGCACAAGCGGTTCACGCTGCCGATCCACAACATGATTCTGGTGCTTCTGGGCCTTCCGTTCTTCATGACGCGGCTTCCGGGAAGCGTCCTGACGCAGGTGGCCAAGGCGCTGGTGGTGTGTTCGCTCTCGTTCATCGTGGCGTTCGCGAGCCAGCAGATGGTCGCCTCGATCGCCGACGTGTCGGCGGCCATCCCCACCTGGGTGCCGATCTTCCTGTTCGGACCCATCGCGGTTGTACTGCTCGCGGATGTCAAGACGTGAGGAACTGCCGGCGGCGTGAACAACCCATGGGCTCAGACAACCCACAGGGCGGGCACTGCCCGCCGGGAGGCACAACATGCGAATCTGCGCAATCGGTGGTCTGCTCGTTCTGATCCTGCTGGCCGGCTGCAAGGAATCGACGCCAGCGAGAGAGACCGCCGCTACGACCGCCCCATCCTCCAGTCAGCCGGCGGCCTCCGCTCCGGTCGTGTTGCTCCACGAGAATGATCTGGACAACTGGACGTGCGACCTGGATCAGCCGGGCGTCAAGCTGGAGGACGTCTGGGCGGTGCGCGACGGGGTTCTCTCGTGCAAAGGCAAGCCAACCGGGGTGCTGCGGACGAAAGACGATTATGAGAACTACATGCTCGAGCTGGAGTGGCGCTGGCCGCCGGGCACGCCGGGCGGCAACAACGGCGTGCTCGTGCACGCTTCCGACCCCCGCGTGCTGGGGATCTGGCCCCGCTCGATCGAGGTCCAGCTCCAGAAGGACGAAGCGGGCGACTTCTGGATCATCGGCACGACCCTGCACGTCCCCAACGAGGAGCAGCGCAAGAAGAACCGCCGTTACTTCAACCTGACCGACGGCTCGGAGAAACCGATGGGCGAGTGGAACCACATCGAGATCACGTGCCGGGGCAACGAGGTCCTCGTGAAAGTCAACGGCGTGCTCGTCAACCACGCCACGGATTGCAGCGTCACGCGGGGGGCGATCTGCCTGCAGTCCGAGGGAGTGCCGATCGAATACCGCAACATCCGGCTGATGCCGCTGCGCTGAGGCCCGCAGCTTGAGTTACGGTTTCGCCTCGGCCGCCAGACCGGCGACGCGCTGTTCGACGGGCGGCAACGCCGGCAGGTCGCTGGAGGGCCGGTCGAGGTAGAAGTACGCACAGCTCGACCAGTCGTCCTCGCGCTCGAAGAGGCCGGCGAACTTCTCCTTCTCGAAATCGATCTGCTTGCGACCCGCCCCGGCGCGGTACACCGGCTCGCCCTTCTTCTTGAGATCCTCGGAGTGGTGACCGGCCGAGTAGCCGATCTGCTGGATGGTCGCGCGGACGTCCTTGCGGAAGTAGACCGGGTCGGGCACGTGCAGCCGGTAGAAGCAGTAGCGGAAGAGCTTCTCGTCGGCGATGTGGCAACCCTGGTACATGTGTGCGTACTGGCCCTGGCCCCAGCCGGTGCCGATGTAGTCTTCCGTCCCGGTGCCTGAGAGCGTAGGCAGTTCGGTGTCGCCGTCGAGGAACACCTTGACTTCGCCCTCCCCCCACCAGCTTCGCGACCAGCGGTCGGTGTTGGGGATGACGCCAATGTTGGCGCCCAGATAACGCCCGCGACCGGTGACTTTGGGCAGAATCTCGTAATCCTGCTGGAGTTTCGTCGGGTTTTCGCGTCGGAAATGGGCGTGGAAGTAGAGCATGTTGGCGGGGTGCTGGTCGCCGAGCGTGCAGTCGATGTCGTAGAAGAACATCGGCAGGTTTTTGCCGCTCTCGTTGGTGACGACGACTTTCATGCCGGTCTTGAACGGCATGGGGATGTAGCAGTTGAAGCTGCGTCCCTCGGGGCTGGCAAACAGCGCGTTCTCGAATGTGGCCATTCGCCCCAGGCCGTGGCAGAAGAAATCGCCGATCGGCGCGGAGACGGCCGGTTTCTCGGCGCCGTCCCAGTACATGTCGAGCCGAAGCCCGCGGAGCATCTCGGGCGAGCGGTCGTTGATGGTGACCCAGATGCGGCGGATCGTGCCGCTGCGTCCGGTGACCTCGGCCAGCACGCGGCTCTCACCGTCCTTGAGCCGGAACATGGCCGAGCCTTTGCGTCCGGCGTTCTTCTGACCGGCCGCCCCCTTGCCGCCCTCGAAGTTCTCGGGGCTGAACCAGCGGGTTTCGACGTCGTCGGGGAGGGTGTACAGGCCCTCGGGCGCGGCTGCATATGCCTGAATCGAACTGAGTAGAGCAACGAGCGTCCATCCCGTCACACGGATGAGACGGCCGGTGTGCGGTCTGCGGTCCATCGATGTACCTCCCAAGCAGAGCAGGTTCGGTCAAAAACGTGCTCAGGAGGTTACCGGTTGAACCCGCATTTCGTAAAGAGGCGTATGGCATGCCCCCTACTGAACATCCAGCTCCACGAAATCGTCGCTCACACCCGAACACGGGCAGTACTCGACGCGGTAGCGGATTTCGCGGCGGAGCTTTTCCAGGGCGGCCTCACGGTCCGCGGCCGTCACCTCGATCGTGCCCAGCACCGGGTCACTGGCCACGGCTCGCCACTGGGTGTCTGACTTCTCGATCCGGCACGAGAATCTCATCACCGTCGCTCCAGGCGGGATATCCATTCTAACCCGCTGCCTGCTCCGGCATCACCCGTCGTCACTTCTGCACTGCTGGAAGCAGCATGCCGATCAGAATGGCGATGATGGCGATGACCACCAGGCCCGGCGGACGGTCTTCCGCTTCCGCGAACTGTCCCGTACTTGCGACCACCGTTCCGTCCGCGAACTGGACCGAGTCGCGCCACGAAAACCGGATGTCGCTGGCGCGCTGACCGTTGGCGTCCTCCGCATCGGCCTCCCACGTCACGACGCCCACGAGCTGGTCGCCGTTGGCCGTCGTGAATACGGCCACCCCCTCGCCAATCAGCGACCCGGGTTCCTGGCCGGGACGGAAGGTGACCTCCCCCTGCGCCGTGAAAGCGCCCAGGTGCTCCTGTGTACCCTGCAGCGTAAACGGCGAGGTCCGGTCGGTCGAAAAATCGACCGAGCCCGTGAAATTGTCCGAGAGCTCGTCGAGCTGCGGCTCCGGGGGCGAATTGACGCAGCCACTGGGCAGAAGCTGCAGAAGTACCAGCACTGTGACGAGTGCCAGCTTTCCCGGACCGGGAGTCGTGAAAGGCTTCATTTGGAACTCCTCAAAGGAATGGGAGGTTCGGCCTCGCCGAAGAGGTCGTCCTCGCCAGTCGTCTGTTTACCTCTTACCGTTGCCACAATTCTCCTATTGCGCACACGCCGGGTCGGCGGCGATGTCGGTTCCGCTGAAGCAGCGCTGGTGGACGCCGAAATCGTGTGAGTCCACGTCGTTGTCGTTGTCGAAATCGGCCGCTTGAAAGAGCGGCGCGCCGGCCGTGAGCGTCACGAGCCAGGCGTTCCTGCCGAGACATCCCTGACGCGCCACACCGGCGGCGGCCAGACGCGGCCGAACGCTGTCATCGACCGGGCGGTCGAATCGCACCACGGCATGCCTGGAATCCCCCCGTGTCACCGCCGCAGGCACTGCTGCGGAACCGGCGGGGCTGCGGGATTCGACCTCGGCTGCGCCCGGGCGTACCACGAGCCGGCCCACGTCGATGCCCGAGGCCAATACGGCGGCAATGAGTAGACAGTCCAGCCCGAACACGCAGAGCAGACCACTGCAGTTCCTGCACAGCGCGGACATGCACACTGCACCCATCGGGCGGACTGGCGATCAGGATCGGCAACTGCGCACGCGAGCTGATACAGACGGGAAAAGGACGCGTGCTCGACTCAGGGCGGCCCGATGCCCTCGGTCGGAGTGCGTTGTTCAGATGCGAGAGTATCAAACGCCGGGATGGATTTCAATGACAAACTTGAAGCCTCAATCGAGGCCGCTGCGCAGGAAATACTCCATTAGTTCGTGACCAGGATCGACGCGCTGGCCGGTTTCGGCGGCGTCGGCCTCGCTGAAGGCGGCGGCGCGGTCGGGCGTGACGCGGGTGCCGGCCATGCAGAACGGGGGCGGGTCGGCGGTGTGCGTGCGCTTGCCCACGGGCGTGGGGTGGTCGGGGCAGACCAGGATGCGCCAGGCGTCCAGGCCGCGGAGTTTCTCGAGCAGAGGGCCGACGATGTGCTCGTCGATCTGTTCGAGGGCCTTGACCTTGTTGGCCGCGTCGCCGTTGTGGCCCATCTCGTCGGGGGCTTCGATGTGCACGGCCACGATGTCCACATCGTCAAGGGCATCGATGGCGTAGCGGCCCTTGGCGGCGTAGTCGGTGTCGATGTAGCCGGTGGCGCCCGGGACTTCGATGAGCTTCCAGCCGACCGCGAGCGCCACGCCGCGAATCAGATCGACGGCGGTGATGGCTGCGCCGCGCAGGCCGTAGCGTTCCTTGAAACTCGGAAGGCGAGGCATCGGACCCTGCCCCCAGAGCCAGATGGAGGTGGCCGGGTTCTCGCCCAGGTCGCGGCGGACCTGGTTCACGTCGTGCGCTTCGAGGATCGGGCGCGAGCGCTCCATCAGGTCGAGCACGAAATCGCTGCCTTTGCCTCTGGGCAGGTAGCCGCTGATGGCCTGACCCGGTATGTCATGCGGCGGCGTGCACTGCACCTTGATGTCGCCGGCCTTCTTGACGGTCATCAAGTGCCGGTAGCTCACGCCGGTGTGAAACTTCACGCGAGCATCGCCCAGCGCCCCCTGCAGGTCGGCAACCACCCGCTCGGCTTCGGCCTGCGAGATGTGACCGGCGGAAAAATCCTCCATCCGGCCGTCGACGATGGTCACGAGGTTGCAGCGGAAGACGAGCTCTTCGGGTTCGAGCGAGATTTTCTTGGCGACTGCCTCGAGTGGCGCACGGCCGGTGTAGTACTTGTTCGCGTCATAGCCGACGACGCTCAGCGTGGCCACGTCGCTGCCGGGGATGAAGCCGTCGGGCACGGTTTTCACGAGGCCGCACCGGCCGGTCTGTGCGACCCAGTCGATGTTGGGGATTTTCGCCGCCTGGAGCGGCGTTTTGCCGCCGAGGTCATCGACCGGTTCATCCGCGGCGCCATCGGGAAGAATCACAACGTATTTCATACTTGTAGGGTGGGCTCTGCCCACCTGTCCCACGCTGTGGTGGGCTAAGCCCACCCTGCCTGCTGCCCCACTTGTAGGGTGGGCTCTGCCCACCTGCCCCACGCTGTGGTGGGCTAAGCCCACCCTACCTGCTGCCCCACTTGTAGGGTGGGCTCTGCCCACCTTAGCTCCGCGCTGTGGTGGGCAAAGCCCACCCTACCTGTTTTCGACTTTCAGTTTTCGTACTCTTCCTGCTCTTCGACAATCCGAATCATCACCGGCTGCTCGCGGACGGCATCGAGCGCGGCGATCTCCTGCAGCGCCGACCGCATGTCGCCTTCGCGCGATACGTCTGTGATGATTACGACGGGCACCGTGCCGACACCGCCATCGTCGGGCTCGTGCTGCGTGACCGCCCGGATGCTGATCCCGCGGTCGCCGAATGCTTTTGCGAGCTGGGCCATCACGCCCGGCCGATCCGCGACCATGAGCCGAACGTAAAACCGGGTCCGCAGCGCCTCCATCGGCACGTACACCGGCTCGCTGGTCACGTCGTTGAGCAGGCGGAACCGCTCGAACACCCGGCCGGCGTTGCCGACGGCGATATCGACGAGATCGGCCACGACCGCGCTGGCCGTCGGCTTGCTGCCCGCCCCGCGGCCATAAAAGAGAGTGTGCCCGACCCAGTTCCCGTACATGCTGATCGCGTTGAACGAACCGCTCGCGCTGGCCAGCGGGTGTCTGCTGTGCACGAACGACGGGTGCACGCGCAGGCTCAGCCCCCCGTCGGTGCGCTTGGCGATCCCCAGCAGTTTGCAGACGTAGCCGAGTTCCTTCCCCGCCGCTAGGTCTCGCGCATCGAGCCGGTCGATGCCCTCGACGTGCAGCCTGTTGAAATCGACGTCGCATCCGAACGCGATCGACGCGAGGATCGTGAGCTTATGAGCGGTATCGCCGCCACTCACGTCCGTCGTCGGGTCCAGTTCGGCGAAGCCGGCCTCCTGGGCCTCCTTGAGGGCCGCCGCGTACGATTTACCCTTCTGGCCCATCTCGCTGAGGATGTAGTTGCAGGTGCCATTGAGGATGCCGTAGATCGCATCGATGCGGTTGGCAATGAGCCCGACGCGCAGCGGCAGAATCAGCGGGATGCCCCCGCCGCAGCTCGCCTCGAACGCGATGCAGCGGCCGTGCTGCCGGGCGACGCTGTAGATCTCCTTGCCATGTTTGGCCAGCAGCGCCTTGTTGGCGGTCACCACGTCCTTGCCTGACTGCAGGGCCTGCAGCACAAACTGCCGGGCGACTCCCGTGCCGCCGACGAGCTCGACGACGGCCGAAATCGACGCATCGCTGAAAATGTCGGCCGCATCGGTCGTCAGGCGGTCCGCAGGAAGGTCGACCTTACGGGCCTGGGCGAGGTCCTTGTCTGCGACCCGCGCCAGCTCGAGCCGGACGCCGGTCTTCTTCTCGATCTGGGCGGCTTCCGACTGGAGCAGGCGCACGACGCCCTGCCCGACGGTGCCACATCCGATAAGGCCGATCTTGAACACGCCCACCATCCCGGCTCATCGCCGCCCGACGGATCGCAGGCCCGGCCGTCGTGCCCTCTGCGGGCGACATGCGGCTGCAAGGTATCGGGCGTGACGCGGCCTGCGGCCCGCGGTCTGTCGGCCTCACAATGTACGGGTGTGGCTGAACCCACGCAAGCAGGGACTGCGAATCGTAGAGTTCAGGTCATTGGGTGCGACGTGCGCCCCGGGTGTGTCTTTTACGGACCTGGCCTATGTCGTCGGCCGTGATGCTCGAGCCGCCTCCGATGATGCCGCGGGTCCCGCTGGCTCCGCCCACCGCGCCGCCTGTCGCCCGCGCCATCGTGCCGCCGCCGGCTGGTCCGGTTCACATGTTCCGGATGCAGTCGGCCTTCAACCTCATGCTGCTCACGTCGCTCACCGCCGGGCTGTACCTGGTGGTCTGGTTTGACCGGCAGGTGCGCACGCTGTCCCGTCTGCTGCCGGATAAGCCGGTTGCACCCTTCTGGATACCCGCCCTGTGGGGTCTGTGCGGCCTGAGCGCCTGCTGGACGTTCATGGGATACGCCGTGGACGTGACGTCCGATGGCATGTTCCTTGATCTGATCATCTCGATGCTCGCGCAGCTCGCGTGCGTGGTCATGGCGTTCCAGATCCGCGACCGGCTCAATGAGCTCCTTGCAGACGATCCGTCTGCCAGCGGCGCGAAGCGCCTGCCGTTCTCGGCATTGGGCACATTCTTCGGCAATGCGCTGTACCTGCAGTGGAAGATCAATAAGCTGCGCCGGGTATGGCCGCCCATGGAAAGGCAGCCGCAGTGCTGACCGCACAGCAGACAGGGAATGCCAGAATCAGGACCGCATCTCACGCTCGCTTCACGTCGCCTCCACGATCAGGACGGGCAGTCGATCCCCTCATGATCGCCCCGTCGAGGGCTGCCTCAGGCCGGGGTGTACGGCCCGATCGCGGCCTCGAACTCGGCCGGGGTGATGGCCTCGCCCGCGTTGAGCCGGCGGAGGAAGTCGTCGATCATCGCCTTGGCGTCGTTGCTGCTGCTCGATCGGATGAATCCGTCGTAGAAATGCTCGCCCGCCATGGCCGCGTTGATTTCGGCCTCCTTGTTGTGCTCATCGAGCTCGGTGAAATAGACAACGCGGTACTTGCGCGAGAAGCCTTCCTCGCGATACACCTCGAACATGATCTTGTCGGACTCGAACGGCATCGGTCACTCCCCGGTAGGCAGCCGGCTGGAGTATACCGAAAAAAGCCGCAGGCTTGGAGCCTGCGCGGCTCTGCGAACAGTGTGAAGGATCATCTCGTTCGAGGGACCGCGCGGGCTGAAGCCCGCGGCTCCTTGACTCACCACGCGAGCTGGAGACCCGCGGCCGGGGAGCGTCGTCACGCGAGGGCCATCTCCTCTTCGCGCTCGTCGGGGATCGGTGCACCGGAATCGGCCGGTGAGGCGCTGATGGGGGCGCCTGAGTCCGCAGGCGAGAGGAGCGGATGCAGCTCGGTGAAACGGGCCCCGGCCGCCGCTTCCAGATGCGGCTCGGCGGCCACGGCGGGCGCCGAGAGCGTCATCGGATAATGACCGGCACGGAGCTGCTTCTCCAGCTCCGCCAGATGGGCCTCGATCTGCGACCGCTTACGCTTGCGGGCGACCATGTCCTCGCGGTAACGCCGCAGGAAGTACGCGATCGTCTCGATGCGGATCTTGATCGAGCCGGTGGGCTTGTTCTCGTCGATGTCCTTGAAGCAGAAGTACGGCGTGCCCGACTTCTCGATAATCCCCTCGATGTTCGAGTAGATCGGCGCATCGTGGCCGCATTTGAAGCTCGACAGCTCCAGCGCGACCAGGTTCGGGTGCCGGGCCGTGTACTTGGCCGCCCAGACCTTGCGGTTGGTGTTCTCGGAGTAGCTGTTCTTCCACACATCGTCGAGCGAGAGGGCCGACTGGAACGCCCCCGCCCGCACTTCGTCGCCGAAGAGCCGTTCGAGGATGTCTTCGTCGATCGGCAGCATGTCCTGATAGAAGATCGGGTAGCCGAGCTTCTGGAGCTCCTCGCAGATCTCGTGATTCACGCCCGGATCGTTGTGATACGGCCGGGCCAGCACGACCACGCCCAGGCGGTCCTCGCGCTCGAGCTGCTCGAGCACCTCGCGCGACTGCCTGCGGAGCCGCGAATCGAACGTCTCGAGTGCCTTGAGCCCTTCGTGCGTGGCCCGCAGGGCTTCCTCGTACGAAAGGCCCAGCTCGTCCTTCCAGTCCTCGTACATCTGCCGCGCACACAGCCCGGGTTCGTCCATGTTCACGAACGTCTTCTTGAAGACGATGCCCTTCTGCTTGAACAAGTCGCCTTCCTTGATGAAAGCGGCATGCGTCGCCTCGGCCGTCGACACGACCGTCGGACACGCCCGCCGGGCCTGCACGTTCTGCAGAAAACTCGGGAACGAATCGACCATCGGGAAGAAGATATGCGTCAGCGGCGTCTTTTCGTGCTGGATGTAAAGCAGATCGTGCACGTGCGGGATGCCGAGCTTGCTCGGGAAACACGGGTCGATCGAGCCGCGCTTGGCCCCGCGCTTGTAGAGCTCTTCGCTGGTGTATTCGCTGAAGACCAGGTTCTTGTGCGGGATGCCCAGCGACATGAAAAACCCGGTGAAAAACGGGCTCTGGCTGTACATGTTGAGCACGCGCGGCATGCCGATGCGCAGCTCCTTGCGCTTTTCCATGAGCTCGCGCCGCCGCGCGACGGCTTTGCGCATGGCCGGTGTCATCCAGAACTTCGTCTCTGGCAACGGATCCTGTACGTCGTCCACTTCGTAGGACTTGAACGCGTCGTGGGCGGCGATGTGCATCAGGTTCGGGTTGGCCTTCTTGACCGCATCCAGCCCCGCCTTGATCTCGCGCATGTCGTTGACGTCTTCGACCGTACCCTTCTCACACGTCGCGATGATCAGCCGCTGCTGGCCGGCCGACAGCGGCACCTTGCTCTTCGACTTGCTCGAAGCCTTCTTCATCGCCTCCTTCGCCGCGTCGGCCGGATCGGGTGGATTTCCGATTTCCGATTTCCGATTGCCGATTTCTTCAATCGGCGATTGGCAATCGGCAACTGGCAATTCCTCCGGCGCTGCGTGCTTGATCCTCGTCGGGTGCCCCGCCTCCGGACCCGCCTTGAGAACGTGTGTCGAGAGGTCCACCAGCGAACCCCTCGCCTGCGCTTCGGGCTCTGCTCCGGTCTTCACGTCGATGAAGGTGCGCAGGCACTTGTTCTTGCAGAAGTAGCAGCGGGTGTTCTCGTTGCGCGTGGTCTTGTACTGGATCTGCTGCACGCGCTCCATGCCGATGAAGCTGGTGACGTGCCCCTGCTGGGTGACCAGGCGATGGGCCTCGATCGCGCATCCGATAGCGCCTGATTCGCCGCAGTGCTTGTGGACGATCACCTCGGGCGTGATGCCCGTGCCGACGAAGCGCGATTCAATGAAATCGACCTGCGATTTGACCGCGGCGAGATTGTGCTGGGTGCCGCCCTGAAGCACGAATCGCCTGCCGAGTTTGGCGATGTTGGGGATCTGGGCCACGTAGAGCCAGATGTTCTTGGGCAGCACGGCGGCCAGGCCCGCCATGATTTCGGTGGGCGTCCAGCCCTGGCGCTGGAAGTCGACGATGTCACTCTGCATGAACACCGCGCAGCCGTAGCCGAACTCGGGCATGGCCTGGGCGCTGAAGGCCAGATCGGCGTATTCCTCGACCTTGAACCCGAAGCCCGTTGCGGTCGATTGGAGGAAATACCCGTTGCCGGCCGAGCACTGCGTGTTGAGCTTGAAGTCTTTGACCCGCCCGTCGTGCAGCACGATCAGCTTGATGTCCTGCCCGCCGACGTCCACGATCACGTCGGTGCCGGGGTAGAAGTGCAGGCCGCTCTCGGTGTGGGCGACCGTCTCGACCAGGGCCACGTCCGCCTTGAGCACGTCCTTGAGAATGTCCTTCGCGTAGCCCGTCGTGCCGACACCGAGCACCTTGAGCGTGCAGCCCTGGCTCGTGATCTGTTCCTCGATCCTGCGGAAGACGTCCATCGTGTCTTCGATCGGGTTGCCCTTGGAGAGCTGGTAGCTCTTGGCGATGACGTTCTTATCCCGGTCGATGAGCACCGCCTTGGTGCTGGTTGAGCCGCCGTCCAGGCCGATGAAGCCCTCGATCACCGTGCCCGGCGCAAACCGGGCCGGTTCCCACTTCTCCTTCTTGTAGCGTTCCCTGAAACGCCGGAGTTCCTCGTCGTCTTTCACCAGCCCGGTCGCGCCGGCCGCCTTCTTCTCCTCGAGCCGGCCGACTTCCAGGTACCACTTGAGCGTGTCGAGCCCAAGGAACACGCCCTGGTTCGGGTTGTCCTCAACCTCGACTTTCGCGAACTCGACCGCGCCGATGGCCGCGAAGTACTGGGCATTGTCGGGCACGATGATGAGGTCTTCGGGCGGCACGCCCTCGGGCAGCTCGACGTTTCGCTCCTTCCAGATGATCGGGATGTTGTGCCGCCAGCAGTCTTTCATCCCCTTGATGTAGCAGTTCGGGCCGCCCAGCAGCAGCACCTTGGGCTTGAGCGTGTGCCCGCGTGTCAGCACCGACAGATTCTGCTGGATGATTGACTCGAACAGCGAGGCCATCAGCTCATCCGGCGGCACGCCCTGCTTCTGGAGGCCGTTGATGTCGGTCTCGGCGAACACACCGCACTTGCCTGCGACGGGGTGCAGGCGCAGGCCCTCGTAACCCATCTGGCAGAGCTGCTCGGCCGGGATCTTGAGCTTGGCGTTGATCTTGTCGATCACCGCGCCGGTCCCGCCGGCGCATTTGTCGTTCATCGACGGGATTTTCTTCTTCTTGCCCGTCTCCTCGTCGGTCTTGAAGACGATGATCTTGGCGTCCTGGCCGCCAAGCTCGACGACGCTCTGCACGTCGGGATAGAGCTTCTCGACGGCCAGCGAAACGGCGTTGACCTCCTGCACAAACTTCGCGCCGATGTATTTGCCGACGTTGGACCCGCCCGAGCCGGTCATGAACACGCGAAACGCGTTCCGGGGCACATCCGGAAAGTGCTGCGTCACCGTGGTGAGCATCTCCATGCACTTTTCGGGCTGCTTCGTGTCGTGCCGCTGATAGTCTTTGAGCAGGATCTCGTCGGTCAGCGGGTTCACGACGACGAACTTGACCGTGGTCGAACCCACGTCGAGCCCGATCATGAGCCCCTGCGGGTACTGGGCGGTCCCCTCAAACGGCCTATGCTCGACCTGCGGCTTGACGCGCTCGGCCTTCACCAGCCCGACATTGAGCTGGAGCAGCGCCGGCTGTTTGGCCTCGCCGTTGCTCTTCGACCCGCACCCGCCGGTGCTGCAGCCGCCCGAAGAACACCCGCCGCCGCCATGACCGTGATCGGACTTGAGTTGAATGGATTGGTTCATGATTATCTCAACGAGAATCGCTATAATTCACATATGGAAACCAAGATCGACAAAGCCGAGATCCGCGCCTGGATGGACCGGTGGCAGGCCGTCAATGAATTCGAACGGAATGAGCGGCTCGCAATGAGCCTCGAAGAGCGTTTTGCGCAACTGGCCCGTCTCATGCGAACCGCTCGAACTCTGGGTCTGCATTCCTCCACGGAAGCCGAGAACCAGGCGGTGAGGGATCGATGGCTGCGGCTCAAGAGAGGCGCCCATGGAGCGCGATGACGCTCTCCTGGAACTCATGGGGGCAGTCCGCGACCTCACGCGCTGGCTGGAGAGCAGTCGTATTCCCCATGCCCTGATCGGCGGTGTCGCTGTCGCTGCACTCGGACATGCCCGGATGACGGAAGATGTGGATGCCGTCGTTCTGGCCGGCGAACAACCCATTGAAGGCATGATCGCGGAAGCAGAGAAGTACAACCTGTCGCCGCGACTCGCGAACCCGGTCGAATTTGCTCTGGCAAATCGGATGTTGCTGCTCCGGCACGACCCGGACGGCATCCAGGTTGACATCTCGCTGGGCTGGCTGCCGTTCGAGCAGGAGTTGATCGCCCGCTCCCAACGCGCATGCCTGCACGGCACAGAGTTCCTCATCCCAACGCCTGAGGATCTCCTTGTCATGAAAATCCTGGCGTTTCGCGGCAAGGACATGGGTGATATCGATGCAGTTCTGGAAAGAAGCAGCGATCTGGACATGCAGCGCGTACGCCGATGGGTCGGCATGTTGGCCGAGGCTCTCGAAGAACCCGAGATCGCGGAACGATTGGAACAGTTCCTTGTCAAACGCGAGAAACCCCAGAAAAAGCACCGCAAGGAGAGCTGAAAGCCGCTTCAGGCTCCTGCCTCGCGAGGTCTAAGCCGCTCACGGCCCGCCTGGTCACTCAAGAATGCCGTTTGGCCAAATTCAGGATACAGTGACGGTTGCCGTAAGCATTTCCCGCCCGCATACAACGTGCGCCACATTCGATCAACCAAGTCGGGATCAGTAACGATACAGCCATCGGACCAGTCTGGACTGTAGCCTTCGTGAATGTAAATGCCGTTTTTTCCTGTCTGTTCATTCGGGATGGCGACCGCCTTGCGACCCTTTTTGGCCATGTATGCCGCCTGGCAGCCAACATACGTTTTCGCGGGAATAAGATTGGAGACGTCTTCCCAACAGGACTTTGTCGTTCCCTGAAAGGTAATCGTTCCCTGTCCGGCCCCGCTCCTGTAGACAGTGATTTCGTAAGACATGCAATTCCTCCTGCCACCACGTGGCCACTCAGCTCGTGACCGCGACAAGCTCCTTGAGCCCGGCCGGTATCCCTTCCGCCTTCATCCGCTCCGCCACGTGCA
>CAZQEN010000086.1:0-22931 GCA_964591605.1 uncultured Planctomycetales bacterium | reverse complement strand
CGCCCCATCCCCGTCCTCCCCCCGCTCCATCCGAACCTCGACCCCCGAAAACCACCACCGCCCGTATCCCTCCGCTCCAGACCGCGTGGTCCCGGCGCAGCATCGGCCGTGTTCTCCCTTCGGGCGAGCCCGCACGCCTCGACTGCAGGAGCGACTGGATGCCGCCAGAAGCGCCACAACAAATCGAAGCCATTGCGCTTGTAATACACACCACCCCGATCGGCCCACCCGATCCAGGCCCCGACCCGCCACGAAGCCCGCTCGAAGGGACGGACCGGCTCAAGACGCCCAACCGGCCCCGATGCGCCAGCGCAAATCGAAGCCAATTTGCGGGCGCAGCAGGCCATAACTGGTTGATAGCAAAATCTTTATGATCAAGCATCACGAGATCCCGCCCTCCCGATCGAGCGGCCCCGCCCGAAAAGACCGCCACGCCCCCTCCTGCCCGCTGGAGCCGTACGAAGCCCGCAACCCATCCCCGAGCGGGTATAATGCACGTTTGTCCGGAACGGCACTCACCCGGTGGCAGAACGCTCGGAGGGGGGACCAATCGGTATGAACGCACGGCAGTTTCCCGGCTCTCTGGGGCCCCTTCTTGTTCTCCTGGCGATCTGCATCAACCCATCCGGAGTCCACGGTCAGGCTTCCAAAACCCCAGAGCCTCTCTGGCAGGATGCCCCGGCCGGACTCACCCTCCGCGACGCCGGCCGTGAGCCCTGGGTACGGCCATCCGCCTTCCGCACCTGCATCCTGAATGAGTCGGCCCTCGCCGACGTACTGAGCCGCACCCCGCTCGAAACCCTCCCCCCCGCCAAAGAACCCGTGAACGAAGTTCTCACCCTTCCGATGCCCGACGGAACCTACGCCCGCTTCCAGATCGTCGAGTCGCCCATCATGGAGCCCGAGCTGGCGGCCAGGTTTCCGCAGATCAAAACCTACGCCGGCCGCGGCATCGACGACCCCGCCGCCACCCTCCGCCTCGACCGCACCCCCGCCGGCCTGCACGCCCAGGTTCTATCACCCTCCGGAGCCGTCTACATCGACCCCCGCTGGCGCGGAAACACCGCCGAGTATCTCAGCTACTACAAGCGCGACTTCCAGGCCGCCAAAAACTGGACCTGCGGCACCCCCTCCGGCGACCAGGCCGCCAAACCCGGCGCCGCCGCCGCCCCCACGCCCCTGCTCGTTTCCGGCACAACCCTGCGCACCTACCGCCTCGCCTGCGCCGCCACCGGTGAATACACCGCCTTCCACGGCGGAACCGTCACCGCCGCCCTGTCCGCCATCGCCACCACCGTCAACCGCGTCACCGGCGTCTACGAACGAGACCTGGCCATCCGCCTCGTCCTCGTCGCCAACAACAACCTCGTCGTCTACACCAACTCCAACACCGACCCCTACACCAACAACAACGGCTCGACCATGCTGGGCCAGAACCAGTCCAACCTCGACGGCGTCATCGGCAGCGCCAACTACGACATCGGCCACGTCTTCAGCACCGGCGGAGGCGGCATCGCCGGCCTCGGCGTCGTGTGCGTCAACAACAACAAGGCCCGCGGCGTCACCGGCTCGCCTTCGCCCGTCGGCGACGCCTTCGACATCGATTACGTCGCCCACGAGATGGGCCACCAGTTCGGCGCCAACCACACCTTCAACGGAACCACCAACAACTGCGGCGGCGGCAACCGCAACCCCTCCACCGCCTACGAACCCGGCAGCGGCTCGACCATCATGGCCTACGCCGGCATTTGCGGCAGCGACGACCTCCAGCCGCACAGCGATCCCTACTTTCACTCCGCCAGCCTCGACGAAATCGTCAGCTATACGACCGGCGGCTCGGGCAGCGGCTGCGCCGTCGGCACCGCGACCGGAAACACCCCGCCGCTCGTCAGCGCCGGCCCCGATTACACCATCCCCTACGGCACGCCGTTCACCCTCACCGCCTCCGGCAGCGACGCCAACGCAGACCCCCTCACCTACTGCTGGGAGCAGCGCGACCTGGGACCGGCGGCCACCCTCGGCGCGTCCGACGAGGGCAGTATTCCTCTATTTAGATCGTTCAACCCTGTGGCCAGCCCCTCGCGCACCTTCCCGCGGCTCGAAACCATCCTCGCGAGCGCCCCCAGCCTCAGCGAGAAGCTCCCGACCGCCGGCCGTGCCATGGATTTCCGCGTCGTCGCCCGCGACAACCGCGCCGGCGGCGGAGGCGTGCACACCGATGACATGATCGTCAATGTCACGGCCGCCGCCGGACCCTTCGCCGTCACCTCGCCCAATACCGCAGTGACCTGGTCCGGCCTCCGAACCGTCACCTGGAACGTCGCCGGCACCAGCGCCTCCCCGGTCAACACCGCCAGCGTCGACATCCTCCTCTCCGCCGACGGCGGCATCACGTTTCCCACCGCCCTCGCGGCCGGCACCCCCAACGACGGCTCGCAGGCCGTCACGCTGCCCGATATCAACACCTCCACCGCGCGCATCAAGGTGCAGGCGGTCGGAAACATCTACTTCGACATCTCCAACGTCAACTTCACGATCATGCCCGCCCTCCCCGTGCAGTTCACCGCCACCGGCGTGAATGTCGTCGCCGACACGACCGGCAACGGCAACGCCAACGGCCGTCTCGACCCCGGAGAGAATGACGTTCACCTCACCCTGCAGCTCCGCAACGACGGCGCCTCCACGGCCACCGGCGTGTCCGCCGTGCTCAGTTCCATCACGCCGATGGTATCGGTGCTGGCAAACAGTTCCGCCTATCCTGATCTCCCCGTCGGCGCCGTCGGAAACAACGCGACGGATTTCGTGATCAGCGTCTCGGCGGGTTTTCTCTGCGGCAGCCCCATCACCCTTCGCCTCGCCGTATCTGCCAACGAAGGCTCACACCCGGTCGATTTCGAGTTCCCCACCGGCACCGTCGGCGCGCCGGTCACCGTCTCCTACACCGGCCCGGCCCTTGCCATTCCCGACCAGGGAACTCTCAACGTCTCCCTCCCGGTCAGCTCCGTCGGACTCATCGCCGACGTCAACTTCCGCTTCGACGGCGCCTCCTGCTCCACCAACCAGAACGCCACCACCGTCGGACTCAACCACAGCTACGTCGGCGACCTGGTCATCACCCTCATCAGCCCGGCGGGCACCCAGGTCACGCTCGCCAGCCAGCCCGGCCTCAGTAGTGGCAATAACTTCTGCCAGACACTCTTCGACGACGACGGGGCTTTCCCCTCGATTCAGTCGATCACCTCCGCCAGCGCCCCCCACACCGGCACCTGGCTGCCCGCCGGCCCGCTCTCGGCATTCGACGGGCAGAGCGCCGACGGCACCTGGACCCTCCGCGTGCAGGACGTCGCCGCCGTCGATACCGGCAGCGTGCGCAGCTTCTCCCTCATCTTCACCCCGCTGCAGTGCTCCGCCCCGCTGCTCAACATCCCCGGCGACTTCAACGGCGACGGCGACGCCGACGCCGACGACATCCTCCAGTTCCTGTCCTGCATGACCGGCCCCGGCCTCGGCCCCGCCGCCCCCGCGTGCCAGAAGGGCCTCCTCGACGCCGATCCCGACATCGACCAGATCGACTTCGGCCTCATCCAGCGCTGCATGACCGCCCCCAGCGTCACCGGAGACCCCCACTGCGCCGACTGAGCGGGGGTGCGTGTCAAGGTAGGCGGGTGGCATGGGCAGCTTCGGCTTCGCTAAGCGAAGCCGAAGCTGCCCGTGTGGGCCTCCCCACGGGTCCCGGCGCGCCGGGACATTCGCAGTTCGAATGCATGCTGCCCATGCCACCCCGCCCAAGCTGTCACGGACCCACTGACCGGCGCCACTCCTCTTTTCTGCTGTTGTTTCACCGCAAACGGTGTATAATGGCTGCCAGTCAGGACGGTCGCGCGAGGCAATCGAGATTCGCTCAGCGGCCGGGGGTTGACGTCACGTCCTTCTCCTCCGACGGCGTTTCGGGCCGGACCGGCAGTGAACGCTTCTGCTTCGTCGCAGCCCGATGGCTCAGGTTCTGGAGTCTACCCTGCCCCAGGTGATGAAGACTCCCGACGCGCGTTTCGTGCGATGGGTCACCCCGCCACGCCGCGCCGAATCAGGCAACGGTGACGTTTCTTCCAGGAGAACGCAATGAGATCATCCGTCGCTCTGCTCGCCTTCATTGTGCTGGTAACCACCGTTTCTCCATCACCGGCCGAGCGATGTATCGGACCCAAGGACAACTCCGTCGCTCCGTCCTACGGCGTCGATCCGATCAACGCCGCCGACATCACCTGGTGCGACGACTTCGACACCTACTGCGGGGCCAACTGCGGCGACTGCGACACCGGCGAGCCGACCAGCACCTGGCCCGGTTACCCGCCCACCCCGGATAACCTCTGCACCGACCCCATGGACGCCAGCGCGGGCTTCTTCGCAAAGCCCTATCACTGGCCCAACGCCGCCGTCAGCAACCCTCTCGGCCTGTCGAGCTCCACGCCCGGCAACGGCCCGTGGGAGTGGGCCGGATGGGACAACGCCACCGGCTGGCTGACCGGCCCCTATACGCTGCTCTACAAGGGCTACCGCAACACCAACCAGTATCACACCTTCAGCCTCGAACCGGCCATCACCCGCCGCTTCCCCGGAATGGACGTCATCAACGGCACCGACAGCAACCCGCTGACGCTGCGCTTCTGGATGAACGCCGCCGAGATCCCCATCGATGGGTGGTACCTCGAGGTTCCCTGCAACCTGGCCATGTACGTCGAGCTCCGCATGGCCGACGATCATGCCCCCACCGATTACGTCCTGAGGAACTGCTCGCCGGAAGCACAGGGGCCCTACCCCATGATCTGCCAGCAGCGCGTCATACCCACCGGCTGCCCGACGACCCTCTCGCCCACCGTGCACTCGAGCCTTGCTTTCGGCTGGCTCTCCACCCTCGACACCAACCCGTGCGACGTCGAGAACGGCCGCAAGCCCACCAATTATCACGCCGCCATCTTCGACGGCAACCGGTGGACGCAGCTCTTCGACAGCGTGTTCGCGGGCCAGGTGGGTAAGTTCAACTGGGACTACGGCCAGGCCTACTTCGAGATGAAGGTCAAAACCAACGTGGCCGAGATCAAACTCATCGCCTACAAGGATCTCGGCGGCTACAACTGGGGCCTGCTCACCAGCACGGCCACTGTGCCCCGGCAGTACAAGGGGCCGTTCAACCGGATTTCCCTCGGCGTCGCCCCCGGATGCCAGCTCGACGCGGCGGGCGTCTGCACCGGCCCGCCCGACGGATGGCGATACATGATGAACGCTCCGCTGAGCCAAAACTGGGGCTGGGCCGACAACTACGTCGACCGGGTCACGCTCCTGGGCGGCATCGGAGCATCCATGAAGGGCGCCTGCTGCATGCCCGACACGAGCTGTGCATCCGTCTTCCAGTCCGAGTGCCTCAGCCAGGGCGGACGCTGGACGGCCGTCGGCCAGAGCTGCGAGAGCGCCGCCTGCTGCGCCGAGGCCTTCGGCGACGCCGACAACGACGGCGCCGTCGACATGAACGACTTCGGCGCCCTCCAGCGGTGCCTTACCGGCGAGAGCGTTGCCGGAACGGGCCGATGCCTCTGTTTTGATGCCAATGGCGACGGCAGCGTCGCCGGCCCCGCCGATCTGGACCGCTTCAGCGACTGCGCGAATGGTCCGGCCATCCCCGCGGATGCGTCCGGCCCCTGTAGAGGTATTGGATGGTAAGCAGCGTTCGCCCCCGCACCGCGGACCGACCGGCCCCCGCCCTGCCGGCCGGGCCGCTCGTCTGCTTCACCCGTGCCGGTGACGCACGATCTGGCCCGTCGCCAGGAAAATCACGTCCTCGGCAATGTTCGTCGCGTGGTCGGCAATCCGCTCCACGTTCTTGGCCACCGACAGGATGTCGATGTGCGCCGTGATGTTGTCCGGAGTCCGGCACGCCTCCGCGGTCAGCTTCCGGATGAACTCCCCGTAGAACGCGTCCACCGCGTCGTCCTGCGCGAGCACCCGCCGGGCCGTGTCCTGGTCCTGGAACGCGTACGCCTGCAGCGCGGCACGGAGCATGCTCTGCACCTGCGGGAGGATGCCCTTCAGATCGGCGTTGAACGCGGCCATCCGGTGCGGCTCGAGATGCCGGGCCCGCTCCGCGATGTTCACCGCGCAGTCGGCGATCCGCTCCAGATCGCTGTTCACCTTGAGCACCGTCGTGAGCAGCCGCATGTCCGAGCCCATCGGCTGGAACAGCGCCATGAGCCGGATCACCTCCTCCTCGATCGCAACCTCCTCCGCGTCGATCTCGGCGTCCCGGGCAATCACCCGCCGCGCCAGCGCGCTGTCTGCGCCCAGCACCGCCTCGCCGGCCTCCACCAGCATGTCCTCCACCGCGCTGGCCATCCGCAGCGAGCGGCGCCTCACCAGGTCGAGCAGTTCTACGAAGTGCGCGGTCATCGTGCTCCCCGGCGGGACGTTTGCCCCGCGTCACCGGCCGGACCCGGCCCCCGCATCACCCGAACCGTCCGGTGATGTAATCCTGCGTGCGGCGATCCGTCGGCTGCGTGAACAGCCGCGCCGTCGGGCTCACCTCGATCAGCTCCCCCATGTACATGAAGGCCGTCAGGTCCGAAACCCGCGCCGCCTGCTGCATGTTATGCGTGACCAGGATCACCGTGAACCGCTCTTTGAGCTGATTGATCAGGTCTTCGATCCGGGCCGTCGCAATCGGGTCCAGCGCCGAGCAGGGCTCGTCCATCAGCAGCACATCCGGCTGCAGCGCGATCGCCCGGGCAATGCACAGCCGCTGCTGCTGACCCCCCGACAGCGCCAGCGCGCTCTTGTCGAGGTTGTCTTTCACCTCTTCCCACAGCGCCGCCGACCGCAACGCCTGCTCGACGTGTGAATCCAGATCGCCCCGAAACCCGTTGATCTTCGCCCCCCACGCCACGTTGTTGAAGATCGACTTGGGAAAGGGGTTCGGCTTCTGGAACACCATGCCGATCCGGCGGCGCAGTTCCACCGGATCCGTCTGCGGCGAATAGATGTCCTGATCCAGGTAAAACGCGCTTCCGCTCACCCGCAGCGACGGAATGAAGTCGTTCATGCGGTTCAACGACCGGATCAGCGTGCTCTTGCCGCACCCCGACGGCCCGATGATCGCCGTCACCTGGCGCGCCGGCAGCTCGATGGTGACGTTCTTCACCGCGGCACAGGAGCCATAGTACACGCTGAACTCCCGCGTCCGGATGATCGGCCTGACCGGCAGCTCGACCTGCGGGCTCGACACCGCGCTCGGCCGAACCGGCGGCAGGGGCAGCCGGGGCACCGCCTTGGGCCGTTCCTGCTCCATGTGGGTCACCATGTTCGATTCCTCTGCTGCCGGCTGCGAATCCCGATCGCTACGGCGTTCATCGAAAGCAGGAGAGCCAGCAGAACGATGATGCCTGTCGCGGCCAGGCGGTGGAAGATCGGCTGCGGCGCGCTGCTCCAGTTGTAGATCTGCAGCGGCAGCGCTGAGAACGGATCCAGCAGCCCCCTGGGCACGGAATGCACGAACGTCAGCGCCCCGACCATGATGATCGGAGCCGCTTCGCCGATGGCCCGCGACAGCGCCAGGATCACTCCCGTCATGATGCCCGGCAGCGCCGCGGGCAGCACGTGATGCCTTACCACCTGCCACCGCGTCGCCCCCACCGCGTACGCCGCCTGCCGCAGCGAATCGGGCACGGCGGCCAGCGCCTCCTTGCACGCGATGATGATCACCGGCAGGATCAACAGCGACATCGTCAGCGAGCCCGCGATCAGGCTCCGCCCCAGGTGCATCCACCGGATGAACACCGCCAGGCCCAGAATGCCGTAGACGATCGACGGCACCCCCGCCAGGTTCGCGATGTTCAGCTCGATGAACCGCGTCAGGCGCGTGCGCCGTGCGTACTCGTTCAGATAGATCGCCGCCCCCACCCCCAGCGGAACCGCGATGGCCGCCGTGAGAGCGATCAGGTAGATGCTCCCCCACAGCGCGCTCTTGATCCCGCCCATCTCCGGATGAATGATCGAAGGAAAGCTCGTCAGAAACCGCGTCGTCAGGAGCGACCAGCCCACCGACAGCACGCGGACCAGGAGCACGCTCAGCACCACCAGGCCGCTCACCGTCAGAAGCAGGCAGGCCGAGCCGAACGCATAGCCGATCGCCCGCCGGCGCCGCAATCGAGGCTCGAAAACCGGATGTGCCGTGTCGATCACTCGTACGCCTCCTTGAAGCGCGTGATCACCCGCGTCGCCGCGAGGTTCACCGCAAACGTGATCGCAAACAGCAGCAGCCCGACGGCGAAGATCGTCTGGTATTCGACCGTGCCGGCCGGCGTATCGCCGAGACTGACCTGGACGATGTAGCCCGTCATCGTCTGCGTGCTGCGAAGCGGGTTGCACGACAGATTTGGCGTCATGCCCGCGGCCAGGGCGACCGCCATCGTCTCGCCGACCGCCCGCGAGAGCGCCAGCAGCACCGCCGCCACCACCCCGCTCGTCGCCGCCGGCAGCACCACCCGCGTCGATACTTCCAGCCGCGTCGCCGAGAGGGCATACGCCGCATCCCGCAGGGTCCGCGGAACCGCACTGAACGCGTCGTCACACAGCGAGCTGATCGTCGGGATCACCATCACCGCCACCACAATCGCCGCGCTCGCCGCGTTGAAGATGTGCGTCTGCGGCAGCAGCGGCCGCAGCACGTACGGCGTGATGAAGGTCAGGGCAAAGTAGCCGTAAACCACCGTCGGCACGCCCGCCAGGATCTCCAGCACCGGCTTGAGGATCTGGCGCAGCCACTGCGGCGCATACTCGCTCAGGTAGATCGCGGAGGCCAGACCGATCGGCACCGCGATCAGCAGGGCCAGCCCCGCCACCAGGAACGTGCCGCACACCAGCGGCAGTACCCCGAACGAACGCGGCTCCAGCAGCGGCGCCCAGCGCGTCCCCAGCAGGAACGCCGACGCCGGAACGTGCCTGAAGAACGACACCGATTCACTCGCGAGCACCCAGATGATCCCGCCCGTCGTCAGGATGCTCAGCAGCGCGCAGGCCAGCAGCCCCAGCTCGATGGCCCGCTCCTTCCACCAGTGAAAGGCTCTGCTCACAATCGACCCTTCAGTGGAGATACAACTGCGTCAGATCGGCCGGCGCGCTGGTCGGGCCCCGTCCCGCATAGGCCGAGCCCGTGATCCGCTTCGCAACCCGCGCCCGGACCGCCGTATTCAGCTCCGCGGGCAGCGGCACGTATCCCACTTTCGGATGCCCCGCGATCTTCTCGATGTTCGTCAGGTAGAACTCCACAAACTGCGCGACCGGGTCGGCCGACAACGCCGCTTCGCTCACGTACAGGAACAGCGGCCGTGACAGCGGCCGATAGGTGCCCCCCCGGATCGCCTCCACCGACGGCCGGACCGCCTCCCCGCTACCCGCGTCGATCCCCAGCAGCTTGAGCTTGTCCGCGTTCGCTTCGTAATACGAGAAGCCGAAGTACCCCAGCCCGCCGCGATCGCCCATCACTCCCTGCACCAGCGTGTTGTCGTCCTCGCTCATCTGGTAGTCGCTGCGGGACGCTTTCTCCCGGCCGTTGATCACCTCGGTGAAGTAGTCGAACGTCCCGCTGTCGGTGCCCGGGCCGTAAAGCTTGAGCGGCACATCCGGAAACCCGGCCCGCACCTCCCTCCAGTTGTCAATCCGGCTCTCCGGCTCCCAGATCCGTTTCAGCTCGGCCGTCGTCAGATGGTCGCAGAACGTGTTCTGCCGATTGACCACCACGGCAATCCCGTCGAGGGCGATCGGAAGCTCAATGTAGCGGATGCCCAGTTTCTCGGCTGTCTCCGACTCCTTGTGGCTGATCGGCCGCGACGCTCCATTGATGTCCGTGCGGAGCCGCGGATTGGAATCCAGGAACTTCTTGAATCCCCCGCCCGTTCCGGAGATGCCCACCGTCACACTCACCGGTGTGCCGCTCATGAACATCTCGGCCGCCACCATCGACATCGGAGCCACGGTGCTCGACCCGTCCGCCTTCACCTCACGCTGTTCTGAAGAAGTCTTTCCACACCCGCCGGCCGCCAGGGCCGTCACCGCCAGAACAGTACCGTACCAATGACGCACGAAGTCTCCTTGATGCCTGAGGTTCCCATATTCCAGTGTATGAAGTGAGCTTTAGAGCCGCGCTCAGGATGTGCAAAGATTGGGTTAAGAGGGCATGGCGGTCAATCGTCTTCCGCATCGTCCAGGAGCCAGCGCAGGATGTCTTCCTCGCTCACGCGTACGGCACGGGGCCGGGAGGTGCTCCGAGCCCGGCAGACCTCGCAATACGCCGGGACCTCGCCGGCCGACAACTCCCGCCGGATCACCGCTCCGCACTTCCTGCAGATAGACTGACGATCCTGAGTCTGCATGTCCGGACTCCTGCTCCATCCTGCAGGCACAGCCAAACCGGACACGGGAGACTGCCCCTCCGGCGCAGTGCTCCCGGGTCCGGGTGTGATATGCGGCCGGTCCGCGCCTACTCCACGCTGCCCCCGCCCGGCAGCGCCTTGGGACGCAGGCGCCCATACCAGATCCGGTTCCGGATCTCCTTCAGCGCGGCGTCGTTGATCTGGAAGACACCCGTGCTGTTCTTGTAGGGTCCGAGGTACCCGTCCGGCTCATCGTTGGCCCCGCTGATATCATGGACCGCCGCCACATGCCCGTCAGCAAACAGGATGTTGGCAAAGCCCCCGGTCTCTTTGCTCTTCTGGTTGTGCAGCGGCGAGATGTCGTTGAATTCATGCCCCTTCTGCCCGGCGGTCCCCGTCACGGCGCTGTAATCCACCGACATGCCGTCTGTGAACGACTCCACCGTATACTCGCCTGCCTGGATCACGTTCTCATCCGCGAAGTCGTTGATCGTCCGGGCATACGCGCTGGTCACCAGCGAATCCGCGCTGTCGCCCTGCCGCGAGTCGCCCATGATGGCGATCCGGTCGGCCGAGATGTGGCCGCCGTCAAAGTGCTTGCCGTTCAGCGGCCCGTCCCCGTCCAGCGGGCACTTGGACGGATCATTGGTGTCGCCATTGGCGCCGTAGCCGTCGGGCGCCGTCGGGTCGCCCCGCGAGAACTGCCAGGTCGTCGCGTAGTTCGTGTTGTAGCCCAGCGTCCAGAACTCGGCCGACTTGATCCGCTCCGGCGCCGTCGAGAAGGGCAGAATGGGGACCGTGGCCGTGCCCCCCGGCCAGCGCTGCGGGTTCACCCCGCCGGATACCGCCGCCCCGGTGTAATCCGCCACTTTCTCATTGATGGTGTAGCGATTCGTCGGGCAGAGCATCTTGCCCGGCGAGCCGACTTTCAGGTTGATCACGTCCGCGACCCAGCCCACCTTCCGCACGTCGCCATCCCGCAGATGGTCGAACGCGCCGGACGTCCGCGACTGCCGCGAATCGCTCGAGGCATACATCTCGAACGCCGTCCCGAACGTCCGCAGATACGAGGCGCACGAGGCCGCCTTCGCCGCCTCCTTCGCCCGCGACAACGATGGCAGAAGGATGGTCACCAGCAATCCGATGATCGCGATCACCACCAGCAACTCGATCAGTGTAAAGGCACTCTTCCTCTCTGTGCATGCGTTCATTGTGTTGTCTCCAACCAGGCCGTTTGCGGCGAACCGTCCATAGCCCGCCAGCGAGCTGAACCAATCCACGCCGGCCAACCTATCCCCGATCCGTTACAGTCATGACAGAGTCGCGTTAGAATCCGATGAATTGTCCCCACCGGAATCCCGTCTCCGCCTCCCTTGACGGCCAGCCGCCCCCCAAAGCCCCGGGTGCGCGCGGGGCAGGTGCGGGCGGGGCGGGTGCAGGCGGGGCGGCTGCAGGCAGGGCGGGTGCAGGCGGGGCGGATGCCCCATCCATCGCGCAGCGATGGCCGGGGTCTCGACGATAGGAACACGCAGAACCCTCAAATTCACGCGTGCCCCATCGCAACCCGCGTGACCCCCCCAGCCGCGGAGCGGCGTAAGACGGTAGCCCAGGGCGCCAGCCCTGGGTAGAGGCCAAACGAACCCCAAAGCCCCGGTAGGGGCGAAACACACCACCCCCGCCCGGCGTCACACGTTTCACATCTGTCTCACCCACCGGAACACCCGCCATGTTTACCCATACGGGATCCCAGACCTCACCGCGAGGACCGAGGGTCGGCATCCCGCCGCCTTCCGCCCGCGTGAGTGCGGATTCGGGCATCAAACCCCGGTTACGCCCTCTCGGTGGCCTCGGTGATCTCTGTGGCCGCTATCGACGAAGCCCGCAAACTCAGAAAGGACCCGATCCCATGCCAACCCAGAAACAGATCGAAGCCAATCGCAAGAACGCCCAAAACCCACCGGCCCGAAAACCCCCGAAGGCAAAGCCCGCTCCGTCCAGGCCGCCCGCGACGACGCCGACGCCCACTACGAAGACTTCGACCCCGCCCCCGGGCCCTTTCTCACCTTCCCACCTTCCCACTTTCCCACCTCCCCCCGTCCAACGCCGCATCCCCAGCGCAAAACGAACCCAATCCCCCCATCCAGTGCTCACCTCTCGAATCTCAGATCCCCATCTGCCGAAGGCGGGTCAAATCCTCCATATCCAGCCCCCCCATCAGCCCAGAAGCCCGACGCCACAACCGCACAAAGCCTGTTGACAGAAATGCCCATATCTAGTAGACTGGATTTGACGGAAACTGAGGGTTTTTTATGCCAGCGCGACCCGCAATGAACACCACCGAGCCTGCCGATGTCCTCAGGACGGTCTCCCAGCGCGACCAGGCCTACGACCGGATCCGCCGGCTGCTGATTCTCCAGCAGGTTCCCGAGGGCGAACGGCTCCGCGAGGCCGAATGGGCCCAACGGCTCGGCGTCAACCGGACCGCCCTGCGCGAGGCGTTTGCCCGCCTGGAGGCCGAGGGCCTCATCCAGAAGGGAGTCAAGACCGGCTACCTGCTGCCGATTCTCACCGACTCGGGCATTCAGGAGATCCTCGAAGTTCGCAACATCCTCGAGGGCGGTGCGATCGAGCGGATCATCAACCTCGGTCTCAACACACCCCGTCAGCTCAAAACCATGAGAGACTCCTGCGACCAGCTCGAACAGCTCGTGCAGGAGGACTATCACCTGGGCGTCGCCGAGGCCGACCGCCGGTACCACGAGGCGCTGATCAACGCCGCCCGCAACCAGCGGCTGTCCTCCCTGTATGCCCGGGCGCCGCTGCCCATCGTCCACCCGATCCTCGTGACCGGCCGGCACTGGGCGGAGACCGTCCGCCGCACCCTGGAGGAGCATCGCAGCATTCTCGACGCCATCCTGGCGGGTGAGTCCGACCTGGCCCGAAAGCGGCTTCGCCACCACCTGCTGGATCGTAACGCCGACTTCCACTCCGGCCCGGGCGCAGAGAGCGCCTGATCTCGTGCCAGCGGTGGGGGGCAAAAGGGGCCCAGACCCGAGTTCCACATCGAGGCTTGCACCATGACACTCGCCGCCGTGGACCGATCGATTCCGCCGGCCGCCGCCCGGCAAGCCCGGCGCGCGGCCTTCACCCTCATCGAAGTGCTCGTGGTCGTCGCCATCATCGCCCTGCTGGTCAGCATCCTGCTGCCGAGCCTGGGCAACGCCCGCGAGCAGGCCCGCCGCGCCGTCTGCGGCGCGAACCTGCGCACCACCGGCCAGGCCGCCGTCTTCTACATGCAGGCCAACCAGGATTACCTGCCCCAGTCGGGGGCCTGGGCCGAACGCATCCATGCCTACGTGCAGAAGATGAGCCTCACCCGCTTCGGCGGCGCCGAGACCACCCAGTTCGGAGTGGATGTCACCGTTCCCTTCTACATCTGCCCCTCCGATGTGCTCCGGGCTCCGACCAGCCAGGCCATCCAGCGGGTCCACGGCAACCTCGTCACCACCAACTACGTCGTCAGCTACGCCATCAACGGATTCTGCATCTGGCCGCTCGTCAACGAGGCCCAGGCCCGCAGCGGAAAGGACTACCGGCGCGACTTTCAGCTTGTCCAGAAATCAGAGGGAAAAGACCCTCTCGGGAACATCATCTTCAAGCCGCTGCGCAGCAGCTCGACCTGGAAGCGCCGCTCCGACGTCGTCCTGTTCACCGACGCCGGCAACGACGATCTGGCCGGCAACCTCTCGAGCCCTGTCGGCTCGGAGCTGACCTGGGACTTCGATGATGACAATGACTTTCAGGGCCCGATCCTCGAGGTGCATCACCGCGTCGGCAACAACTTCCTCTACGCCGATCAGCACATCGGCTTCTCAAAGGTCACCAGCCGTCCCCAGCCGTCCGAGATCCCCACCCTCCCGCCGGGCTCGAACGGCGTACCGAAGTTCCCCTTCAACTGGGTTCCCCTTAACTTCTCCTATTGACCGGGCACGGCGGGCGGGCCGCAGTGACCCTGGTGGAGGTCTTGCAGATTGACCTGTCTCATGAATCATAGCCACGTTGAACGACGGAGACGGCCGGCAGTCGTGCCTGCCGCGGCCGTCGCAGGGGTCCTGCTCAGCGCCATCGCCTGGGGCCAGACGCCCCCGGGCGATCCGCGCAACATCCGCACCGGCCGGACGATTCCCGACGAAGGCTACTGCGACCAGCCCTACATCGTCGTCACCCGCGACGGGCACTGGCTGTGCACCATGACCACCGGCCGCGGCGTCGAAGGCCAGCCCGGCCAGCACGTCGTCGCGACGACCAGTTCCGACCAGGGGCGGACCTGGACGCCGCTCGTCGACATCGAGCCGGCCGACGGGCCCGCCGCCTCCTGGGCCATGCCGCTGGTGACACCCTCCGGCCGCGTCTACGTCTTCTACGACTACAACGGCGACCGCATCGATACGCTCGGCTCACGCAAAGGGATCCGCGCGGACATGCTCGGCTGGTTCGTCTTCAAGTACTCCGATGACGGCGGCCGCACGTGGTCGGCCCGGCGCTACCGCATGCCCATCCGCATGACCTCCATGGATCGCGAGAATGACTGGAAGGGGGAGGTGCAGATGCTCTGGGGCATCGGCAAGCCGATCATCGCCGGAAAGAGCGTCTACCTGGGCTTCAGCAAGATCGGAAAGTACCTCATCGACCGGTCGGAAGGGTGGTTCCTGCGCTCCGACAACATCCTGAGCGAGCCGGACCCCGACAAGGTTGAGTGGCAGATGCTTCCTGAAGGTGACATCGGGCTGCGCTCCCCCGCCGGGCCGATCGCCGAGGAGCAGAACCTCGTCGCGCTCGCGGGCGGCGGCCTGTACACCATGTATCGCACCATCGAAGGCCACCCGTGCCACGCCTACAGCGGCGACGGCGGGCGGACCTGGACGCCCACCGCGTACGCCTGCTACGAGCCGGGCGGACGCCTGTTCAAGCATCCCCGCGCCTGCCCGCGGCTGTGGAAAACCTCAAATGGCAAATACCTCTTCTGGTTCCACAATCACGGCGGCCAGAACTACAGCGGCCGAAACCCGGCCTGGATCTCGGGCGGCATCGAGACGGACGGGCGGATTCACTGGTCGCAGCCCGAGATCCTGCTCTACGACCCGGATCCCGAAGTGCGCATGAGCTATCCCGACCTGGTGGAGAAGGACGGCCGCTTCTGGATCACCCAGACCCAGAAGAGCATCGCCCGCGTGCACGAGGTCGACTCGGGCCTGCTCGAGGGTTTGTGGGCACAGGACAGCCGGGCCGAGGTCGCCGCGGCGGGGCTGGTCCTCGATCTGTCGGCCGCGCAGGCGGGCGATCGGACAAAGTGGCCGCGGCTGCCCGATCTGAAGGAAGGGGGCGGCTGGACGATCGACCTGCGGCTGCGGCTGACCGATCTGGCCGCCGGCCAGGTGCTGCTCGACACCCGCGACGCGGCGGGCAGGGGCGTCGTGGTCGCCACCAGCGCCGGCGAATCCATCCAGGTCGAGCTGAGCGACGGGGCCGTCCAATCGATGCTGCCCGGTGACGATCATGCGCTGCGGCCCGATCGCACCCATCAGGTGGTGATCGGCGTGGACGGCGGTCCACGGATCGTGTGGATGGTGATCGACGGCGTGCTCTGCGACGGCGGCGAGGCCCGCCGGCAGGGCTGGGCCCGGATCGCGAACCAGCTAATAGATGTAAATGGAAGTCAAAAGTGGCTCATGGCCGCCGGGTCTTCCGCGGCGGTCGAGCATCTGCGCGTCTATGACCGGACGCTGCGCATCTCCGAGGCGGTGGCCAACTGCCGCGCCGCCGCACGACCGTAGCCGATGGCCGCCCGAATGCCCTATTCCGCGAACTGCAGGGCGTAGACGTCGGCGTCCTTCATGGCGAAGCGCAGGCGAACCGGTTGGCCCGCCAGGCGGCTCACGTCGGCCCCGCTCTTCCATCCGACCGGCCGGGCGAGCTCATCCCCCCAGATCTCGAGCGCGTCGGCCAGGGTATAACCGGGGATCGGCCGGCCCTGCGCGTCCTGGATCTCGACGCGGATGCTGCCGACGGCGGAGGTCGCGCAGTTGAGCAGCAGGCGGCGGCCGGCAAAGATCAGCGGACGCGTGGTCCACTCGCCGCCGGCATACGGCGCATTGACGCTCGCGAAGCCGTCCAGCCGCACCGTCCCCCGGCGCAGCCACGGAATCGCGTCGTAGTTCTCCATCCAGTAGACCGACAGCTCGGTCGGGCCCGTCTGCAGAATGCCCCAGACCGGCGTCTGGTTGATGTGGGCGTTCCCCCAGTTGGCGGGATTGAGCCCGGGGCGGATGAACGCCTCCATGAACGGCCGATTCCAGTGCAGGCCGTCCTGGCTCGACATGAACACCGCGTCCGAGAAGCCGTCGGTGGTACGCGGTGTGAAACCGATCGTCTTGCGCTCGGTCGGATGGACGAAGCGCATCGGCAACCCCAGGTACAGATGCGGGGCCCGCGGATAGGCGAAGATGCCGTTGGTGTAGAAGTGCTCGGGCGTGGTGTCGCCGAAGTCGAGCAGCACCGGCCTGGTCCAGTTCAGAAAGTCGCGCGAGGTCGCGCGGGCGATGCTCTTCTTGCCCTTCTGGCCCGCCCGCATGTAGCAGACGTACTGCCCGGCCGCCGCGTTCCAGAACGCGGTGTTGTGCGAATCGAACGCCCCCTCGCGAATGATCGGCTCCCTGCGGAGCAGCTCCCAGTGCATTCCGTCGGGCGAAACGTACGCGATGAGTTCGCGGTGATTGTCGGGCGGCACCTTGGTTGCGGTGACGGCCTTGTAGCGCTGCGCGGGCGGGACGGCCGGGTTGTGATCGATGAACGGCGAGAAGCAGTGCGCCTCCCAGAACGCCTTGGCCTGGCCGGTGAAGAAGATGTTGTTGTCCTTGGAGCCCTTGAACTCGATGAGGCCCAGCGACGGGCGCTTCCAGTGAATGCCGTCGGTACTCAGAGCGACGCAGGTATACTCGCGGTCGGAATTGCCGAAGGCACGATAATAGAGGCGATACTCTGGCCCGTCCTGCAGCACGGTGGCGTAGGCGCTGTTGTTGCCCTCCCACGGTGCGTCGAAACGCAGGACCACCTCCTGCGGCTGGGGAGAATGGAGTTTGAGCCGCACGTTGCGCATCTGCGCGATGAGCGCGTCATCGACGAGGAGCTGGAGTTTCGATCCGATCGCCAGCGGCGCGGCCTGCGCGGCCAGTGAGGTCGTGCAGGGGATCAGGGTCAGTAGGGCAGCGATCAACCGTGGTAGACGTTGCATCTGCGTACTCCGTGAAGCTCGAAGCAAAGACGTCGATCAGAGATCCGCGCATCATCGGGGGTTCGAGTGTTGTCGGCCGGGGACCATCCTACGGCGTGGCGCAGTCGGTGCTTCCGGCGATGCCCGGTCCGGTCATGCAGCCGATGAACAGCAGCATGTCGTCGGCATCCACATCATCGCCCGCGTCGAGTTTTGCCCGGCTGCACGCCGGATCGTTCTGCGGGATGGACGTACCGGTCAGGCAGGCCTGAAACCTGCCGAAATCCACCTGATCCACGTCGCTATCATCGTCGAAATCGCCCGGAATATGGTTGGAGGAGATCAACTGGAGCAGGCTCTCGGCCACCCAGCCGGTTCCGCCCGGAAACGAGCACTTCCACCAGTTGAAGCCCCTGGCCGACACGCCCAGGAGCGGATGATCGGCGATCGTGGCGTTCGCGCCGGCGCCGACGGTGGTGAGCACGGCGTAGTTGGTGCCCGGTCCGAGGCGCACATTCGCGGTCGCGGTGGTCGCGACCGTGTCGCCGGCGTGCAGGGTCGTCGAAAGCACCTTCGGCTGCATGATGCACATCATCAGGCCGTTGGCGACCGTCCGCTCGGTCCCGTCGGACGGTATATTCTTTATAGTACCAGTGACCACCATGCACGAGGATCCGCCGCCGTCGAGATTGGCGCCGTAGGTGATGGTCGGCAGGTACGTCTGGCAGAAGCTCGAAAGCTCGTCCATGCTCATGCCGACGCTGATGGCGGACCGGCCGTCGACGACGATGAAATAGATGTATGCGCTGTCGAAGGCGACCGCGGTGCGCGGATGGCGGGCGGTCAGCCCGGGGTTGGTCGTGCTCTGCGGCACGCCGTTCTTGAGGAACGTGAAGTTCGTCCCGACGCTCGCGTAGGTCTTGGTCCAGTCAAACGGCAGCGGCGTGCTGCAGTTCGTGTCGTAGTGCGTGATCTCCTGCGAGATCCGCACCTCCGCCCCGAGCGGAGCATTGGCGAGCAGCGTTGTGGCCGCATTGCCGGTGGCCGACAGCACGACATGGTCAAACGGGATCGGGCTCGAACCCTGATTGACCCGCACCTCGCGCACCACGCCGTGCACGTCATTGGGCGACGGGATGATCAACGACGGGCGATCCAGTTCGACGAGGACCTCCGAGCCGGTACTGTCGGTGCCCGTGGTGGCGTCGAACTGCGGCGTGTACATCCAGAGCTGGTTACTGCCGCGGGTGAAGTTGATGCCACGGAGGTCCTGCGTGACGCCGGTGCCGGGGTAGGTGACCCTCTGCTTGGCAGTGGTGTGCGTGACGCAGCCGCCGATGAACGCGTCGCCGCCGATGCGCCAGGCGAAACCGCTGCCTCCGGTGACATCGGTGAAGCGCTTGCAGTACCATCCGCCCTGCACCTGCCCGCTCGTGGGGACGCCCGTGCTCAGATCGAAGAAATCGCCGTTGACCGCGGCCACCACCCTGGTGCGCGTTCCCCACGTCTGGCTCCAGTAGCCGATGGTGTCATCGTAGCGGCTGGCCATGCCGGTGACGGTCTCGCGGCCGCTCACGAGTTTGCCCTGACCGATGCTGCTTTCGATGAACAGGTTGGGGTTGCCGCGGTCCATGCGCGTGACGAACACGCGGTTGGGGGTGGGCAGGGTGAACTGGGCGTAGTCGATGCCGGAGTCCACGGGCGTCCATTGCGCGGCCGCCCAGCGGACACAGATTGTCACCACCAGAAACGCAAACGCGCACCTCTTCCGCCGGCCCATTCGCACTCCTCGTTGCGTGTACGTGCCCGAAACCTCATGCGCACTGATGATCCGAGACCCGCGGCCCAGACGCTACGCTCAGTAGCGCCGGCTCAGTTCTTCCCAGAGATTGTAGAGGGCCGTCTTGCCGCCAGGACCGCTTGTCGGAGTCATCGTCTTGAACTTGTCGTCGCCGACGAACCTGGCGTGGAAGTCGCTGTAGAGCACGTTGAGCCCGTTTTCGTGCACGGTGGCGGCGCCGTTGGGCAGCCCGATCATGGCCTCCGTCTCGAGCGCCGGCATGCCGGGAAGCTGATAGTCGGTGTAATTCGTGCTGTTGTATCCCTTGCCGCCGCTGGAGGCGGGCTGGACGAGCCACTCGTAGAAATACCGGTGCCAGGTGCCGCCCTTGCGGATGGCGGCCGCGGGTGCGTTCGTATTCTCCGTGCCCTTGGGCGTATAGATGTCCCGGCCGAGATTCCGGGGGTTGTGTCCGGGCTCCATCGGCGCGGCGTACGTGTAGCCTCCGAAGGTGAGGTCATAATCGCTGATGGGAGAAAGGATGAGGAAGCCCGGCATTCCCCGGTAAGGGTCGCGGTAATAGGACTGGCTGAGCATGCTGGGGCAATAGAAGACGTCGACGCTCTTGCCGACGTAGCTGCGCCGCCGGGTACTCGAGAAGCTCCCCCAGAGCATGCCGTAATTCACCGTCTGCTTGGGTGTATTCTTCTTGAGCTGGGCGGCGATGTAGTAGCTGAACTCCTGCCGTGTCGGAAGCATGTTCCGGTGGTCCTGGCCATAGCTGTTGAAGCCGACCCCCTGCTGCCGGAGGTTGGACAGGCAGACGGCCCGTTTGCCCAGTTCTCGGGCCCGTTTGAGTGACGGCAGGAGAATGGTGATGAGGAGGGCGATGATCGCCACAACGACGAGCACTTCAATGAGCGTGAACGCCCGGCCGGAGCCCGGGAGGGTCCGATGCAGGGTGAATCTGGTCCGATGAACAGTCATTGCCTGTCTCTCCGCGAACATTGACTTGCAGTCTACCAATAATGGCGTATTCTGTCAACAGAATGAGACACAGAATCACGACCAGGGGCAGCGGTTTCTGGCTCGGGACGTTTGGTGCATCGGGCGGAAAGGGAAGGTTCATGCGCGGTTGGACGGGTCTGGCGGTGGCGTGCGCGCTGGCTGTGCCGGCGGCGGGGGTGCAGGGGGCGCGGGCGGTGAAGATGGACGCGCGGGAGGCAAGCCGCTGGTGCGATTACGTCGTTCCGCTGCCCAGGCAGATCACGATCACGTCGAAAGTGCGTCTGCCGGCGCGGGGGATCGCCGTCGAGGGTCCGGCGGCGGGAGCACCGGTGGTTCAGCGGGCAGTGGAGGAGCTGCGGGCGGTGCTGGGGCAGGGGCAGGGGCGGGCGGCGGATGCCAGCGGGTTGCGCATCACGCTGCAACTGGGCGGCCCGGACGCTGAGCCGCTGCGGGCGCTCAAGAACAACGATCAGGCGTACCGGATCACCCCCGAGCGGGGGGAGCGGGGGCTGCGGCTGACCGCGCTGGGCGGCCGCGGCCTCTATTATGCCTCCAAAACACTCCAACAGTTGTTGCTGGCCACGGCGCGGGACGGTCAGGTCGACGTGCCGATGCTGCAGGTCACCGACTGGCCGGACCTCGAGGATCGCGGGCTCTGGGGAGCCGACAGTTACTCGCGGGTGCAGTGGCTGGCCGACCGCAAGATGAACATCATCGAGCAGATCTCGGCGATCGGCATCGACGAGCGGGGACGATCGTTCGGGCGGTGGAAGGACGGCCACGATCCGATCAGCGCGCTGGGGCCGAGCGTGGGCATCAAACCCGTGCCGGCGGTGCTGCACCTCGAGCAGGTGTCGGGCAAGGGCGTGATCCGGGCGCACCCCGAGCTGGAAGGCCAGGGCGGGCAGAAAGGCGTGTTCTGTTACTCGAAGCCGGCGATCGTGCAGGTGATCGCCGACTGGATCCTGAATGTCTCGAGCCAGCCGGGCGTGCAGGAGGTGGACGTCTGGCTGACCGAGAATCTGCACGGCCAGGGGGGCTGCCGCTGCGCGGACTGCCAGAAGGCGGCGTACCCGGTTCTGGAGGCGCGGGCGGTGATCGCGGGGTGGCGGCAGGCGTGCCGGACGCGGCAGGTGGGCCTGCGCGTGCTGACCAGCGAGGAGACGGAGAAGAGCAACCCGCAGATCCTGGCCGAGCTGCCGGCGCAGGTGAAGCTGTGGTATTACCACAGTCTGCTGACGTACACCAGCACTGAGAGGCCCATGGTGCGCGGGTATCTGAAGGAATCGGCGGGCCAGGGCCGGTGGATCGGGATGGTGCCGAGCCTGAATACGATCCATTTTGCCCAGCCGTTCACGAGTCCGCATTTCGTGCACGCCCGGATGAACGAGTTTGTGGACAAGGGGATGTCGGGGCTGCTGGGGTACGTGACGCCGCGGGTGTATTACGCGGAATTCAGCGTCGAGGCGGCGGCGGAGTGGTCGTGGAACGCCAGGGGTCGCTCGCCGCGCGACTTCGCGCGGTCGTGGGCGGTGCGGCGCGGGATGAAGGATCCGGACCTGTTCGCCGAGTGGGCCGAGACGCTGGGTCCGGTGACCTGGGACGTGTACGGGTCGGACTGGCCGTCGGGCGAGCAGCGAAGCACGCCTGCGCCGGTGGCGGTGCGGCTCGGCAAGGGGGAACTGCCGGAGCTGGGGGTTGATCTGTGGGGCGTGTACTTCTCGCCGTGGGGCGACATCCGGACGGCCGCTCAGCTCGCGGACGATGTGGCCCGCGCGGGCAAGGCGATGCGGCTTGCGGAGCGGCTGGGCGTGCCGGGGCTGCGGGAGGAGAGCCGCGTGGTGCAGGGTTACATTCAGTCGCTGGCCGCGCTGTGGCAGCTCAAGGCGATCGTCGGGCCGGGGGGTATCGCGGCCAAGGACAAGCCGGCGGCGCGTCGATTCTTCGGGCAGTACATCGACGGGATGCGCCAGGCGATGGATGCGCTTCCGCGGTGGGAGGCGACGCTTGCGGGCGACGGCCAGCGTCGGGAGGTATTCACGGACAAGCCGGTGGGGGTCATCAGGGAATCGATCGAGCGGATGCAGCAGCTTGCGGCCGAGCGCGGGATCGACCTGGCCGGGCCGCGGCGTGCGCGACCGTAGCGGCGGCCATTCCAGCATTTTCATCGCAGTTTCACGGGTTTTCCGGTTCATGGGCGGGTTCGTCCCGTGGTCGACGGGCCTCGGGGCGTGGGCGCTCCCGCGGCACCGGGGATCGGCCGCATCGTCTCTCGATCAGAACACGGCCGGTGTTCCGGATGGGCCGAGGCACCTGGAGCGGGGCCGGTTTGGGATTGCGGATGGGTGGGGGCGGGGGGATTTGAGATCTGACGGGGGAGCGCTGGATGGTGGAATTGGGTTTGTTGTGCGTCACGCAAAGGTTCAGAGAACGAGCGGATGCGAGATCCGCCCGAGGA
>CAZQEN010000085.1:0-23146 GCA_964591605.1 uncultured Planctomycetales bacterium | reverse complement strand
CCATGTTTCACCGGTACTTCGCCTCAAACACGCGGCCAGGCAGATACCGTTTCTCGAGCTCCTTGATCCGCGGTAAGCCGACGATCTGCTTGAACTCATCGAAGCTGACGGCCAGGTCGTAACGGCCCTCGGCCAGCTTGTCGCCGGCGATGGCCTCGAGGTAATTCATCATGCCCCGCGTGGCCGCAAAGATGAGCCCGACCGGAATACTGATTCGGGCCACGCCCATCGCCCGCAGCTCTTCAATCGCAATCAGCGGCGTCTTGCCGCCCTTAATCGCATCGAACAGGTTGATCGACAGCGGCGCCTTCACCTGCTCGACGCAGCGGCGGATCATCTCCACCGAGGTGGGCGCTTCCATGAAGATCATGTCCGCACCGGCCTCGGCGTACGCGTTCGCCCGATCGATCGCCGCGTCGATGCCCTCGATGGCGATCGCATCCGTGCGGGCGTTGATGATAAAGTCCGGGTCGCGCCGGGCGTCGGCCGCCGCCTGAATCTTGAGCACCATCTCCTCACGGGGCACGATCTGCTTGCCCTCCATGTGCCCGCAGCGCTTGGGAAACTCCTGGTCTTCCAGGTTGATGCCCGCGCACCCGGCCCCCTCGTATTCCTGAATCGTTCGGATCACATTAATCGCATTCCCGTTGCCCGTATCGCCGTCGGCCATCACCGGGACCTTCACCGCGTTCACCATGTGCCGCGTCTGATCGACCATTTCGGTCAGCGTCACCAGCCCCACATCGGGCTCACCCAGCAGCGACGCCGCGATCCCGAATCCCGAGGCCTGAATGGCCCTGAACCCCGCCCGCTCCGTGAGCTTGGCGCTGAGTCCGTCATGGCAGCCCGGCACCACGAGCGCCTTGCGTTCCATCAACATCGTCTTGAGCTGCGTCGTACGCTTCATCGCATCATCTCCGGGACTTGTCCGTTGTCAGTTGTTGGGTCCCTGGTCCATTGGTCAGTTGTTGGGGCGCCTCACCTCGCCGGCGCTCCCGACGGACCAAAGGACCAATGAACCCGACAGCGGACCACTGACAACGGACCAATTCACACCTTCGCCGCGATCGCCTCCGCCATGTCGATCGTGCTCGCCTTCCCGCCCATATCGTACGTGCGAACATGGCCTTCACGGATCACCTCGGCGACGGCCCCTTCGAGCCGCGCCGCCTTCTCTGACTCGCCCAGCCAGTCGAGCATCATCTTCGCGGCCAGGATCGTCGCAATCGGGTTCACCTTGCACTGCCCGGCGTACTTGGGCGCCGAGCCGTGCGTGGGCTCGAATACTGCGTAGTCATCGCCGATGTTGCCGCTGCACCCGAAGCCCAGGCCGCCCACGAGCTGCGCGGCCAGGTCCGAGATGATGTCGCCGTACAGGTTCGGCGCGACCAGCACGTCAAAATCGAGCGGACTCTTGACCAGCCACATGCACATCGCGTCGATGTTGGCGTGGTCGAAACGGATCTCGGTGTACTCGCCGGCGACCTGTTTGGCGACTTCGAGGAACAATCCGTCGGTCACGCGGACAACGTTGGCCTTGTGGATGCAGGTCACGCGCCTGCGCCCATGTTTACTCGCGAATTCGAACGCCGCCCGGACGATGCGCTCGCAGCCGCGGCGCGTGTTGATTTTGAGTGAGACGGCCGCATCCGGCGGTACCTTCTGCATCCCCGGAAGGGTCTGCATCTGCGGTGGAATCGAGGGGAACTCGATGCCGACGTAGAGGTCCTCAGTGTTCTCCCGGAAGACGGCCAGGTCGATGCCGTCGCGATAGTTGAGCGGGTTGCCCGGATACGCCTTGCATGGACGCAGGCAGATATACAGATCCAGAAGCTGCCGCATGCGGACAATCGGGCTGCGGTAGGCAAAGCCCTTAGCGCGCAGGGCCGGGTCGAGCTCGGCGGCCGCCTCGGCCTGCGGCTTCGAGGTGATCGCCCCGAAGAGGGCGCAGTCGGTGCTCTTGAGCAGGTCGATCGTCCGGGCGGGCATCGGGTCGCCCTCCCGACGCCAGAACTCCCAGCCGATGTCGCCGGGCACGTACTCGGCATCCAGGCCGACGCGATCCAGCACGATCCGGGCCGCCTGCATCACTTCCTGGCCGATGCCGTCGCCGGGCAGCCATGCCACGCGAAACTTGCTCATGTATGTCCGTCCTGTTGGGCCCAGTGGTGTACCGCCCGGGATCGAGGGCTGCGGGGGCGTTGAGACGTGCCGCCCCTGCTGAACAGGCGCAGTACAACCCCCTGCTTGCCGTCGATCGCGAGGGAGTGGAGCAAACGTTGTGCCACTGCGGAGGCGAGGAGCCGCCTTCCTGCACGGAGTCCGCGGACCGATCGGGGCTGCCTGGAGCAGGACCCGACGTGCACCGGGCTGAATGTGAATGACATGAGCCTGTGTGCTAAAGCACACGCAGGTGCGTGAAAAGCCGCTGAGTTCACCGACTCGGGCGCGCACCCGATCAGGCCGTCCTCAGGCCGGAAACACCTGCCGGGCCGGACCTCGCTGGGCAGGGACAATCCGACCGGCCGGGCTGCAGGCTTGGGACCGGTTTCGGCGCGGCCGCCACGCCGGCGGCTCGCCTCCTCACGTGGCGTAGCCGATCAGTTTGGGCAGCAGCTTGCTCTTCTGATCGTAGACCCACCGATAGTAGTCCGCCCGCTTGAGCGCCGCTCCCGCCTCCCTGTCGACGATCACCACCACGTCACGGTGGAGTTGCAGGGCGCTGGCCGACACCTGGGAGGTGATGGGGCCCTCGATGGCCTCGGCGATGATCTTCGCCTTCTTGGCCCCGTTGGCCAGCAAAATGATCTTTTTCGCCTCCAGGATGGTTCCCACGCCCATCGTGATGGCGAACCGCGGCACCTCCTCCTGCTTGTCGAAGAACCGGGCGTTGTCCTTGATCGTCTCTTCGGTCAGCGTCTTGAGCCGGGTGCGCGAGCCCAGCGAAGAGCCGGGCTCGTTGAACGCGATGTGCCCGTCGCCGCCGATCCCCAGCACCTGCAGATCGATCCCGCCGGCCGCCCGGATCTGCGCCTCATACCACTCGCAGAACTCCAGCACCCCGTCGGCGTGGCCGTACGGCACGTGAACGCTGCTGGGCGGCACGTTGATGTGCTTGAACAGGTTCTCGTCCATGAAATAGCGGTAGCTCTGCGGATGTGTCGGGCGCAGGCCCAGGTATTCATCCAGGTTGAACGTCGTCACCTGCGAGAAATCAAGCCCTTTTTCCTTGTGCCGTCGCGCCAGTTCCTTGTAGAGGCCAACCGGCGTCGATCCGGTGGCCAGACCCAGGACCGAGTTCGGCTTGCGCAGGAGCTGGCGCTCGAAAATGTCGGCAGCCAGCGCACTCATCTTCTCGTACGATTCGGCAATGATCACTTCCATCGAAAGGCTCCTGTCGCGGATCCGTGTTGTCAGCAGTCTCGGCAGTCAAGACACGACCCGGAATTGTACCGGCCGGCCAGCGGGCGTGCCAACACCGATGCCGCAGCGCCAACACGGCGCAGAGTGATTGACGAATGACGAAACCAGAATGACGAATGAATGACGAAGCCTCAAATGACGAACAGGACAGCGGCCGTCGGCCGGGCATTCTGGCTTCGGGTTTGATTCGTCATGCGGATGTCGTCATTCGGATTTCCATCCGACACCTTCCGGTGCCACGCACCCTCAACCCACACAGGTTGTGAAATCCCCCGCCCGGGCGTATATGTATCCCCGGTTTTTCACCTCGGTTCTGCCCATAGGAGTGTGCGATGAAGCTGGTGATCTTCGAAGACGATCAATTCACCCAATTCCTGCCTCTGACCTGGCTCCGCGGCGTGTTTGAACTCAGGAGCGGCGCCACGACCCTCGCCCAGAAGATCGAACGGGCCGCCGGCACAACCGCCGCCGCGCTCATCGTCCGCGACTACCTGGCCCCGACCGTCCAGACGCGCAGCCCCTCGGCCGCAGTGAACGACCTCTCGAAGTTGCGAGGTGAGGAGACGCTCTTCATCAACGCCCGCGTCTGCGGCAGCGACTTCAAGGTGCCCGCCCAGCGCGTGGCGATGTGGAAGGGCACTCAACTGGCCGCATGGCGCACGACCGGCGACGTGTCAGCGGTCCGCACGTACGGCGACCTGGCCGCTGCCGCCGGCAAGACCGAACGCGCCGAATTCGCAGGCAATTGGTTCGAGTACATCTGGGACATCATGCTCGGCAACCCCGAAGCAATCGTCGCCGACTTCAAGGCCTCGGGCCGCAGCGGTGTCGAGGCCAGACTCCCGGATCAATCCACCATCTTCGGCCCGCGCGATCAGGTGTACGTCGCTCCAACCGCCGAGATCCACCCGTTCGTCTGCATCGACAGCCGTCACGGCCCGGTCACGATCGAGGACGGCTGCGAGGTCCACCCGTTCACGCGCATCGAGGGCCCCTGCTATGTCGGGCCCAAAACGATCCTGCTGGGGGCCAAGGTCCGCGAGGGCTGCAGCTTCGGGCCCGTCTGCCGCATCGGCGGCGAGGTCGAGGAATCCATCGTCCACGGCTACTCCAATAAGTACCACGACGGCTTCCTCGGCCACGCGTATGTCGGCGAGTGGGTCAACCTCGGCGCGCTGACCACCAACAGCGACCTCAAGAACGACTACGGCTCGGTGGCCATCATGATGAACGGCAAGAGCACCGACACCGGCTCGACCAAGGTCGGCAGCTTCATCGCCGATCATGTCAAGACGAGTATCGGCACGCTCCTGAACACCGGCTCGGTGGTCGGGACGATGTCGCTGCTCGTCGCGACCGGCGCGCCGCTCCCCAAGTACATTCCGCCGTTCTCCTGGTTCCTCAACGGCTTCGTGAGCAAGGGCTTCGGCCTGGGCGGCCTGATCAGCACCGCCCGCACGGCCATGAGCCGCCGCAAGGTCACCATGACCGACGCCGACGAGAAGCTCCTGCGCCACGTCTTTGAGCTCACGAGCGAGGACCGGATGGAGTACGTGCGCAAGGGCCGGCGGGCGATGGTCGCCAGGACATAACAACAACATCAGAGCCCCCGCGGTAGCGGGGGGAGTCAGAGTCACCCCCCCCCACGGCAGCGGGGGTAGCCCCCGGTGCCGGTCACTCCCCGCCCTCCCCCCGCTCCCGCGGGGGGTTCCGACAGGTCTGCCCGCTGGCGACCGTGGCGGAACCGACTGCGCTATGCTGTCTCCGGATGATGTGTGGAGTTGGATTCAGCCGTCGCTCGAAACCCTGACGCATCCTTGTATTCCTGCAGGCTGAGTTCGGCTTTGCAGGGACTCGATGCGTCGATCCGACGGTCCCGTCACCTGACGGAATGATCGCCGCAACCGCACTCACACACGGTGTCACGGTCACGACACGCAACATCCGGGACTTCAAAATGGCGGGCGTGAAAGCCACCGACCCGTTTGCCTGAACCTGCCCGAAACGGGAATCGAGTCCCATCCAGCCGCCCAGCGGCAACCGGGGCGAGGACGCCTGGCCCGCGGCAAACGCGGGCTTGTTCTCCGCACCGAACCATTATATAATTCCGCCCGTTCGGCTGCTACACTCGCGGATCGTGAGGGACGCACGTCGACGGGTCCATTCTGCGTCCATTCAGGGCATCGAAGTCACAAGTGAGGAGTTTTATGGAACGAGCGTATCCGCTCCAGAATGTCTCGGAACCCAATCTGGTCGAGGATATCTTCCCCTACACCCTGCCCCCGCTCATCCGGTTCGAGGGGCAGTGGACCGAGGAGATCGATGGCCGCAAGGTCGCCTTCGACCCGGCCGCCCGTGTCCGGCAGGACATCCACCTGACCGACACCACGTTCCGTGACGGCCAGCAGGCCCGGCCGCCCTACACCGTCGAACAGCAGGTCAAACTCTTCGAGATGATGTCGCGGCTCAGCGGCCCGAACGGCGTCATCCGACAGACCGAGTTCTTCCTCTACACTAAGAACGACCGCGAGGCCCTCGACAAGTGCCGCGAGCTCGGCCGCCGCTATCCCGAGATCACCGGCTGGATCCGCGCCGTCAAGGGCGATTTCCGCCTGGTCAAGGAGGCCGGACTCAAAGAGACCGGCATGCTGACCAGCAGCAGCGATTACCACATCTTCTACAAGCAGAAGCAGACGCGCCAGCAGGCCTTCGACCAGTACATCGAAGTGGTCGAGGCGGCCATCGAGACCGGCGTGCGGCCGCGCTGCCACCTGGAGGACGTGACGCGGGCAGACTGGAAGGGCTTCATCTTCCCGTTTGTCCAGAAGCTCGCGCAGATCGCCGAGCAGGTACCCGAACACCTCAAGCCGAAGGTGCGACTGTGCGACACCATGGGCTTCGGACTGAATTATCCGAACGTGGCTCCACCCCGCTCGATTCCCAAGCTGTGCTGGTACATGACCAACGACTGCGGCATCCCGCCCGAGCGGCTCGAGTGGCACGGGCACAACGATTTCCACAAGGTGCACATCAACGGCGTCACCGCGTGGTTCTACGGCTGTAACGCCCTCAATGGCACGATGTTCGGCTATGGCGAACGGACCGGAAACCCGCCGCTCGAGGGCGCGCTGATGGAATACATCGCTCTCAAGGGCGACCTGTGCGGCGTCGACACGCGGGTCATTACCGAGATGGCCGAGTACATGCAGAGCATCGGCCTGCCCATCGCCGAGAATTACCCGTTCGCCGGCAGGCATTTCAACACCACGCGGGCCGGCATCCACGCGGGCGGCCTGCGCCGCGACGAGCGCATCTACAACATCATGGACACCGAGGCCCTGCTGGCCCGCCCGCCCCGCGTCGCCATCACCGACAAGACCGGCACCGACGGCATCGCCCTCTGGGTCAACGAATTTCTGGGCACCAGGGGCAAGCCCGACGAGGTCAAGCTTACGCAGATCTTCCAGATCCAGAAGTGGGTGATGGACCAGTACAACGGGCGGGGCCGGCTTTCCAGCATCACCGACGAGGAGCTCGAAGAGCAGGTTCGCACGCACCTGCCTGAGCTGTACCAGAAGCACAAACCCGCGCGGCGTTGAGCGTCGCAGCCCGCGCCGAAAGGCAAGTTCGCACCGATGACGTCACAACCAGAGGTTGCCCAAGGCGAGACAGGTTCAGAGAGTGCAGCGGACGGGAACGGAATCGACTGGTTCTTCCGGCCGCGATCGGTCGCGGTGCTCGGCGTGACGAACACGCCCGGCACCGTCCCGCATGATATCTTCATCAACTTGCTCAGCACCCCCTTCAACGGGACGGTCTACCCCGTCGCTCCGCGCAAGCGACACATCGCCGGAGTCCGCGCGTATGACTACGTGCTGGACATTCCCGATCCGGTGGACCTCGCGGTGCTGGTGTTCCCGGGGCGGGTCTGCGAGCTGGCCCTCGAGCAGTGCGGGCAGAAAGGCGTCAAGGCGGCGATCATCATCTCCGCCGGTTTCCGCGAGGTCGGCCCCGCCGGTCTGGCCCGCGAGGAGCACATCCGCCAGATCGCCCGCCGTTACGGCATGCGGCTCATCGGCCCGAACTGCCTGGGCGTGATCAACACCGAGCCCGACGTCCGCCTCAACGCCAGCTTCGCCCGGGCCATGCCCGCCGCCGGCCGCATCGCCTTTCTCTCGCAGAGCGGCGCCCTGTGCACCGCCGTGCTCGACTACGCCCAGGGCAAGCACATCGGCTTCTCGAAGTTCGTGAGCCTGGGCAACAAGGCCGACGTGACCGAGGTCGATCTCCTGAAGTACCTGGGAAATGATCCGGACACCTCTGTCATCCTGATGTACCTGGAGGAGATGCGCCAGGGACGCGAGCTCATGGAGGTGGCTCAGCACATCACCGCCGCCAGCCCCACCCCCAAGCCGATTCTGGCCATCAAGGGCGGCCGCACCGCCGCCGGCGCCGCCGCGGCCCAGTCTCATACCGGCGCGCTGGCCGCCCCCGATGCGGTCTGTGACGGGGTCTTCGAACAGGCCGGCATCATCCGCTCCAAATCCATCGAGGAGATGTTCAACACCGCAACTTTCATGGCCTATCAACCGCTGCCGCGCGCCAAGCGTCTCGCCATCGTCACCAACGCGGGCGGGCCCGGCGTCATGGCCACCGACGCCGCGATCGAACGCGGTCTCGAGCTGTCCTCGTTCTCAACCGAGACCACAGCCAGTCTGAAGAAAGCGCTCCCCGCGGCCGCCAACATGAAGAACCCGATCGACGTGATCGGCGATGCCCGCGACGACCGTTACATCGCGGCCATGGAGTCCGTCTATGCCGACAATGCCGTCGATCAGATCCTGGTCATCCTCACCCCGCAGTCCATGACCAACATCACGGCCATCGCCAGGGCCGTCTGCGACGTAAACACCCGCCACGCCGCGAGCGGCAAGCCGCTGGCCTGCTCGTTCATGGGCGCCAAGGACGTCGCCCCCGGCATCGAGATTCTCCAGCAGCACGGGATCCCGCATTACATCCTGCCGGAGTTCGCCTGCGACGCCATGAGAGACGCCGCCCGCTATCGAGACTGGCGCGACCGCAAGCGCACCGCGGTCAGGCACTTCGAGGTCAACCGGGCCGCCGCCGCAGAGGTGATCGAAAAGGCCCCGGCGGGCTATCTGACCGAAGACCAGGCCCTCATTGTCCTGAAGGCCTATGGCTTCCCGCTGGTTGAGTATGAACTCACGCAATCGCCCGCCCAGGCGGTGGCCGCCGCCGAGCGGATCGGATACCCGGTCGTCCTGCGCGTCGTCTGCCCGCGGATCATCCACAAATTCGAGATGAAGGGCGTCGTGCTCAATCTCAACACCGCGGCCCAGGTGCGCCAGGCTTATGCCGAGATGCGCGAGAACGTCCAGCGCCATGTTGCAGCGGACGATGTTCGCGGTATCCTCGTCCGCAGGATGATCCCGGCCGGCAAGGAGGTCATCCTCGGCTGCACGCGGGATGCGGTGTTCGGCCACGTGCTGATGCTCGGGCTGGGCGGCATTTACGTCGAAGCACTCAAGGATGTCACCTTCCGGCTGGTGCCGATCAGCCAGGCGACGGCCGGACGCATGGTCAACAGCCTGCGGGCCGCGGTCGTGCTTCGGGGCCTGCGCGGCGAGCCCCCCGGCGACATCCCCGCCATCGAGGATGCCCTGCTGCGGCTTTCGCAGTTGGCCGGCGATTTCCCGGGAATCGCCGAGCTGGACATCAACCCGCTGATCGTGCACCCGGCCGGCCAGGGCGCCCACGTGGCGGATGTGAGGATTCGGATCGGCTAGTTCTTCGTTGTTCGTCGTGAGTGGCCAGTGTGTGGGTCGGCGGATCCGCGGAACCATGAGCCACGAACGGCCAACCGGTTGCCAACCCTGACACCTGTTTGGAGTACGTTCCCATGGCAGATTCCGATGTGCTGCAGCGCGTCATCAAGGTCACCAGCCGGGTGCTCAACCTGGATCCCCAGACCATCCGGCCGGAGTCGAATTTCGTATTCGACCTGGGTGCCGAGTCCGTGCAGAGTGTTGAGCTGGTAGCCAGCTTCGAGGAGGAATTCGGGATCGAGATGGATGAGGATGCCGCCCTCGCCGTTCAGACGGTCAGCGGCGCTGCCGAGTTCATCAGCAAGCACCTGGGCCGCTAGACGCGGCAGCGCTCGGGGCCGGGCCGCGGCCCTCCCGGCGGAGCCGGACCGCTACGAAGCACTGTCCATCTGGCGGATGATCTCGTCCGCCAACTGGATGCTCAGCGTCGCCACCTGCGAGACTGCGTGGGTGGGATTGGCGGACATCCCCGCCGCAATCTGGCCGACCAGCCATTGCCGGTAGGTCATCCCGTCCTCAAGTCGCGGGCGATCTGTCTCGCCGAGAGGTGCATGGACCGGAAAGGCAGGTGTATCTGCGGTCGATACGGCGTACATCACTTCCTCCTGCACAGGCAACACAGTGGTTGTGAACAGGCTGCAGGAAAGCCGTGGTTCCGCACGGCTGAGCCCTCGCCCGAGTTGCCGGCACATCGGGCCCCCCACAGGCATCACCCGGCTTTTCCTCTCGCTCATGGACATGCACATGCGTCGCAAACCGCATCAAGCGGCCTGCACCCACAGAACCTAGCCTCATGGACCAGAGAAGTCCAGAGGGACCGTGTCCGGATCGGGGGCCGCAGACGGATTACGGCACTGTGTTTTACGACAGGAACCGGGCTTTCCAGCCCTGATGCAGCCGACAGCCCGGTCGTCTGACACACCATTTCCGGGGCGGCGTGGCATGGCGACCACTGTTGACCGTCATGCGCAAGGTGGAAGCACCCGGCATGGCCACGCGCATCCCGGCGCGCCGGGATGCTGCCCACAGACTTGGAGGTGTCGAGGCACTAGAATGGAGTGGCGAGGGAGATCCGGACGGCGCCCCGGGCACCTGCCGCCCCCCATGGACCCGTCAGATCTCCTCCAACTGCCAGTCAGGAGGCCGCGAAGCTCGTCGGCTGCTCTGACGCCGAATCGTCGGCAGGGTGGCTTTTCTGTGCTGCCGTGGGGGATAGTCTGGCCGGGGAGCCCGGCCGCGGGAATCGGGGCCGCACGGAGTGTTGCCGAAAGCGGTTTTATCCGAAACACTTGCATAGGGACCGCCCTTATGTTAAAAGGGCTTTTATCAGGTCCTGCAGGTCCATGGGACGTTTCTGGGGAATGCCGGAGAATGATCTTAGGGAGCCCGGCCATGAACAACCAACGCGGCTTTGAACCAGGTGTCGCCCCGCTCCGCTGCACCCGAACGCATTACCGGATCGCGTCCCCGCCACGGCGCGGGCCTGTCGGCCCGGGCGGGCGAGGCTTCACCCTGATCGAGGTCCTCGTGGTCGTCGCCATCATCGCGCTGCTGGTGGCCATCCTGCTGCCGTCCCTGTCCCGCGCACGCTCCAATGCCCGGATGGCTTCCTGCGCCAGCAACGAGCGCCAGTTCGGCATCGCGGTCAACATCTTCGGGGTCGAGCACAAGGGCAAGATCCCGCGGGGCGGCAACTACGCCACGGTGAACTGGACCCAGCTCGTGGTGCGCATGCTGGGCGATAAGGGCCGCTACAACTACAACTCCAACATGGTGCCGATCGAGCGGTTCGGCGTTTTCCAGTGCCCGGAACGGAGTTCGCTCCATCCCGGCAAGTTTCTGGACTACGTCGCCAACGCCCTGGATCACCGCGGTCCGGTGATGTCGGGCACGTGCGTTCCCTCGCCGACCGGCGGCAAATGGTACGAGGTCCAGGGTGTGCTCACACAGGAAGTGTGGAAGCGCCCCTCTGAAGTGATCTACCTGATGGATGCCGCCGACGAGGTCTCCGAGAACCAGGACGGCGCGCTGAAGAACGCCCGACAGGATCTGGGCAAGAACCGCCAGTGGAACCCCGCTTCCGGTCCGCCGGCCCAGCCTTACTACGGGGTCGACTTCTACGACATGTGGTGCGGCAGCCTCGTGCCGGCCTATCTGCAGGACATCCCCTCTCAGCGCAACCCCAGCGGGTCGCCCCGGGCCTCTCTCAAGATGCATCTGAGCCGCGGATCGAACGCGGTGTTCAACGACGGCCACGTGGAACTCGTCAAGCCGCCGGACCGCCAGGGCGCGGCGCCTGATATTGCCGTTCGACGCTTCTATTTCAAGAAGCTCGGAGTCCGGGATTCCCAGCTCATCACTGCCCTTCAGGGCGACTCCGCAAGCACAGGCTGCAATCTGGGCGACCCGCTCTATCTGCGTTGAGAGCCGCGGCTCTTCGAGCCTCAGACTTCCATCCGGGACAAGTCAACCACCGCATCCGGGTGCGGGTGAAATGCCCGCGCCGCTCAGGCAGCCCAGGAAGATGTTGAGATCGTCGTTGTCGACGTCCTCATCGGCGTCAAGTCGCGTGATCAGACACTGCGGGGAGGTCTGTGCGAAACCGGGGCCGCTCAGGCAGCGCTGAAGCCGGCTGAAATCCACCAGATCCACGTCGCTGTCCAGGTCGAAGTCGCCCGGGTGCGGCTTCACCTGCAGGGAGACTTCCACGGTCTGCGGCGTGTTGAGGGCGCCGACGGCGGACACGGTGATGGACGCCGCGTGCGGACCGATCGGCAGGCTGTCCGTATCATAGGTGACGGTGATCGTGTCCAGTTCGCCCGTGCTGCTGCCCGAGGTGGGCGATACCCCAAGCCAGTTGGCGTTGTCGCTGATCGTGTAGGCGATGGTCCCCGACCCGCTGTTGCGCACGGTGAAGGTGTCGGGGGGCAGGTTCGCCCCCTGTTCCACCTCGCGCGTGAGCTGCGGCGGGTCCAGGTCGATCGTCGGCCCAATCTGCTTGTACTCGGCGATCACCATCATGAGATCCACCGGCGCCAGGGACACGCGGTTCACGTATCCCTCGCCAATCAGGTTCTCGACCATTCGCCAGGTGTTGAAGCCGGGCGTGGTCCACTCGAGGTAGTACATCTGCCCCGGCGTGGTCGGCACGGCACCCTCGGGCCAGCTCGCCGCGATGCGGGCCTGCCAGTTGCCGGAGACGCCGTTGCTCGCGCGGGCCGGTCCGATCGGGTTTCCGCCCACCGCGTCATACAACTGAAAGGTGGCCGGGATGGAGGTCGGGTTCGGTTCGCCTGTCGCGTACGGCACCTCAACGCCCGCCAGCGACGTGCCGCTGGCCTGAAACCGCTGGCCGTAGCGTGTGCTCGAGCCGACGAGCGTGGTGAGCTCCATGTTGCCGATCGGAGCATGATTGACGATCGTCCCCGACGTGCCGCCGCTGACGTAGGCGTACATGTCCCAGCCGGGCTCGGCCGTATCGCCGATGTAGAGATTCCCGTTGACGTACTGGTTGCCGATGGTGATCGGCCGCGCCACTACGGCGAAGTTGGTCGCCTGCGAGCCTGGCGCCGACCACACCCGAAGGGCATACGTCTGGCCGAGCGTCAGCGTCAGCTCGTTGCTCTTGTAGGGCACCCAGAAGATGTGGATGATGGGATCCACGTTCCCGCCGATGAAGTAGCTCCGCACCGGGGCGAGCTGCGGCCAGGTCGAGGGGGGGCCGCCGTTCGGCTGGCAGATCGTGAAGTTCAGCGTCATGGACCAGTGGTCGCCCTCCTTGCCCGCCAGCTTCGTCGCCAGCCGCGTGATGTGCGGCTGCGTCGCCACGAAGGTCTGGTAGAAGTTGCTCCCCCACTTCCACGGCTCGGCTCCCCATTCGTTGTAGCCCTGGTTGTACATCACCGAATAGTGAGCAGCCGTTCTCAGCTCGACGGGGTCGACGACGGTCCCGCCGCCCGGAAGGGTGATCAGGGAGTAACTGAAGGCGGGGATTCCGTCGAAGCTCAGGGTGAACAGGCCGTAGTCGCCCGCGGCGAAGTTGCCGGCGATCGAGTACCAGCCGGGGGTGAGGGGCGGGGCGAGGGTATTGCAGCCGCCGCCCACCGATGTCGTCGTCCACGCCGAGAGCTGGATGATCTCCTCCGTCCAGCCATGACCCAGGATCGACTGGCCGGTGACACCGTCCGACGTCAGACGGCCCTGGACGGCGCTGGCCGCCCATGCCGACCCGGCGGCTCCGATCGTGACCGTCAGAGCCAGGGCTGCATCCCGTGATCGCTTCATGAAGCCACCTCCGATTGACGGCAACTCGCACCGGCCACCCCGGGGTGTGCCAGGCCAGGCCGATGGCCCCCTCGAAGGGCAAAGTCACCGCCCGTTGCCGAATGTGCGTCTGATGTTTAACCTCCGCGGTTACCTTCCGTACAGGTATAACCGAAAACGCTTTTTGCCGCAACGGGGAACACGTCAATGTCTTCGAGCCGACGACATCCGAACTTCAGGGGCATGTCTCTCGGGTGGCATGGGCAGCGTAGCCGCTGCCCATGCGAGCGGGTCACGGGCAGCGAGTACGCTGCCCATGCCACCCGCCGGCCATTGAAGGCTGGATGCACCCCTTTGAGCCGCCCCGTCAGCCGATGGTCCGGTCTGGGACCGGTTCTCCTGCTGGGGTGCATGCAGGCGATGGCCGCCGGGTCTCCGAACCCCGGAGGCACGACGGGCGGGCCGGCCCGTCCGGCGAGCCTGCCCGCGGCGGACGCCGCGCCCCCGTCACCGCCGATCCTCGGGTACATTCACCGGATTCCGCCGGAGTCGCCGCAGGCCAGGCGGGAGCGTCATGGACGGGTGGCGCGGCGGCGCGAGGGCATCCCGCTGATGGTGCATCGCGGTGCAGAGAAGGAAGCGCCCGAGAACACCCTCGAGGCCTACGCGGCCGCGATGGATCTGGGCGCCGACGGCGTCGAGATCGACATCCACCGGACCGCCGACGGCGTGCTGGTGCTGCACCACGACGATCAGCTCGGCCGCACCTTTACGGGCTCGGGAAAGCTGCGGGACAGGACGTACTACGAGCTGCTGCAGGCGCCGCTCACGAAGGTGTACGGCACGGCCGCCTCGAGCACCCGCATTCCCACGCTCGCGGCATTCCTCCAACTGGCCCGGCGTCGGGCGATGCTGATTCACCTGGACGTCAAGCAGGCGGGTATTCAGGACGACATCATCCGCATGATCGAGGAGGCGGACATGTGGGATCACCTGGTGGAGGTGAATGGCGGTAACGCCGACCGGATCCGGCCGGACACCTGGAACCGGGGCAAGCCGGGCCCGCACAACAAGGTCAAGCTCATCCCTTACAAGGGGTGGGCGCCGGAAGGGGGCGGCGACGAGGCGGAGCGGCTGAAGGCGATCCGGGCCTGGCTGCCTCAGGAGCCGGGCCGGCAGATGGTGTTCTGCAAGAACCCGCGGCTGGTGGCGCGGGCGATGGGCCGCGAGCCCCGGCCGTCAGCTCTGCCCGAGGGCCTGCGGGCGCAGTGGGGTCCGGGCGGGGTCCTGGCGGCGCCGGGGAGTGGCCCGGCCGCCGCACCGTCCGGTGCGGCGGGCCGGGATTGAACTCGACTGCACACGAGCGGCTCGGCCGTCACTCGATGCGCAGCGTGTCCCATTGCATAGTGGGCGCGGTGCCGCTGCCGTTACCGGACTTGAAGCCGACGCTGATCTGGGTGTTGCTCCCGCTGTTGAACGTCTGGGTGTACTGCACCCAGGTGTTTCCGTTGCCGTTGGTGCCGGTATTCGAGAACTTCTTGACCTCGGTCCAGGTACCGCCGTTCTCGTCGTAGTCCTGGGCGGTGTTGCTGCCCAGCTTGAAGTGGCACTCGCGCCAGTAGGAGTCACTGGAGCTCGGGCACTTCATGTAGACCTTGATGGTATAGGTGGTGTTGGCGGTGATGGTGTAGACCTTGACTTTGGCCGACGAGCCGGTGTTGCTGCGGGTGGCCTGGAGGCAGTTGCCGCTCTGGCCGCCGCTCACCGCGGACCAGCTCGCCGCGCCGCCCCATGCCGCGTCAAACTGCGTGGTCCAGGAGGGGACGGAGTTGAAGTCCTCGGCGACGGTGATCGGGCCGCCTCCGCCACTGGATGGCTCTAACCAGAAGCGTGCGACGTTGAACGAGTCGGTGTTGCAGAAGAGCTGGAGCGTTTTCCAGCCGCTGCCCAGATTGACCGTGCCGGCGTTGAGCGTCTGCCAGGTCTGCCAGCCGCCGGTGTTGTTGAAGTTGAGCGTGCCGGTGAGGGCCGCCCCGTTGAGTTTGAAGTGGGCCGACTTGCCGCTGTTGGGCGTGGCGTATCGGACGTACAGCGCGTACTGGCCGCCGCCCTGGCCCTGGATCGGATAGTTGAGCCACTCGTTGGCGGCGATCCAGCCGACGTTGTTCCGGCCATCGGTGCTGTTTTCGATGTCCACGTGCTGCGTGCGATACTGCCCGCCGGAGTTGCCGGTAGTTGAATCGCTGTAGTCGGTGCCCTGTGCGGCATTGACGCCGGCCTGGTAGTCGGCCGCGTACACCATGATGGTCTCGCGGGCGCCGGCGGTGCCATAGATCTCGAACTCGGGCAGGCGCACCCACGTGTCGATGCCGGGGTCGGTGATCACGAGGCGCAGATATCGCAGACTCCTGGGCGTGCCGTAGATGAACCGGTTGTACTGAGCCTGGCAGGAGTTGTTCACGGTCCATTCGGTCGTCCAGGGCCCGAACATCGACGTGCCTGACTCGATGCGGTACTGCTCGGTGTTCATGTAGGCCGCCTCGCCCCCGTACTGAGCGTGGCGGACGATGTAGCCGGTCACGGTGGCGGTCGAGCCGAGATCGACGGCCAGGGTGCTGGTTCCACCACTGTCGCTGGTATTGCAGCACCACTTGGTGGTCGAGACGCCGTCGAGCGCGTAGCGGCCGTATTGATCGGTCAGATTGCGCCCGGACTCGATGTAGTAGGCCGCGGTGAGGGAGAGGTTGCTGCCGCTGGGGTTGCCCGAGCCCAGGCCGTCGCAGGGCGAGGTGATGGTGAGGGTGACGGCGATGGTCTGGGGGCTGTTGGTCGCGCCGCTGGCGGTGATGGTGATGGTGCCGTTGTAGGTTCCGACGGAGAGGCCGCTGGTGGAGTAGTTGACCGTGATGGTGTCGACCTCACCGGTGCTGGAGCCGCTCGTGGGGGTACAGCTCAGCCAGCTCACGTTGTCGGTGATGGAGTAGCTGAGCGTTCCGCCGCCGGTGTTCTGAACGGTGAAGCTCTGGCTCGAAGCATTGGTGCCCTGGCTGGCGGTGGGCGAAAGCGTGGCGGGCGAGCGCGTGATGGTCGGCGAGGCCGTCCCCCACTGATATCCGAAGGCGACGGCCTGCTGGAAGTCCTGAATGACGCCGGCCTTGTCCGACCAGCCGAAGGTATAGGGTCCTTCGGCGACCACCGGCCAGCGGAAGAGGGCGACGCAGCGGATCTTCTGGCTGTGGGACTGATTCCAGGCATTGATTTCGCTGTAGATGTTGCGCACCCATCCGCTGTTGGTGTTCGCCCAGGTGGGGGCGGGATTGCCGCCGCCGGCGCACTCGACGTTCTGATTGCATTCGGTGATGAGCACGGGCCTGGTGTTCATGCTGGCGGGGATGGCAGCCATGTAGTTGAGGTAGACACGGAAGTGATAGTAGATGGTGTCGTACGGCGGGCCCATGAGCTGATTGCTGAAGACGAGGTTCGGGTCGCAGCCGTGCGTGTAGGCGTGGAGAATCAGCCCGTCGATCTTGCTGGCACCGATTCCGTTCAGGCAGTTGACCCAGTAGTCGACGAAACCCTCGATGCCCTGGGCGGGCCAGGGCGGCGACCACGTGCCGGACGGCGAGGGACAGACCTTCGCGGCGGGGGCGACGGCTTTGATGGCGTTGTAGCACTGGTTGTAGCAGTTGACGTAGCGGGCCACGGTGATGGGCTGGCCGGTCGCCGGGTTTCCATCGACGTTGCCGGGCCACTCGCGCGGCAGGTTCGTCTCGTTGCCGATGATCCAGTAGTCGACGCCGGATGAGTTCTGAACGAAGTTGGCGCATCGGGACGCGAAGGCGGCGTATTGCGAATCGTGGGGGATGGTTCCGGCCGAACCGTAGCCGTTGTTGAGCCGCACGATGACGCCGTAGCCGGCGTTGGACCAGGAACTGTAGTTGACGCCGCCGGAACCGCTGGTGCCGATGGCCTCGGTCCAGACGATCCATCCCTTGTTGGAGCCCATGTTACCTTCGCCGCCGGGATCGTGAATCCCGTAGATGTAGGCGGGATCGGCGGCGGCCGATGACGACAGCGCGGCAGCGGCAAGAGCGGACAGGACGATGCGATGGGTCGTGTGCATGCGGAGTACTCCTTCACTCAGATTCGCTCTGACGACATGACGACAGCGTCTCCGGAGAGACGTGGATATGGACCATGGGATCAGCGCGTCGATGCGATGGTTGAATCAGATCCAAAAAGCGTTTTTTTCGGCCACGATTCACGCTGCGGAAGCGAAGGAGTTGTGCGCCTGTGTGAGCAACGGATAACTCATGCCGGGGGGCGGTGTCAAGAAAAATCGGGAAAAATCTTCGGTCGGGGAGGGCGGGGAAGACGAGGGCTTCGGCTTTTGTGCGGGGTGAAGCCCGGATGACGAAGTCCAAATGTTGGGGGTCCGCCGTGGCGGGACGCATGAAGCCCGAAGCCCTGAGGACGAAGCCGGGGTGACGCACTCGATGATGGGAGCGGTGGGATTCTCCAGAGGCTGGTCGTGCAAGGGTCCGTGCCAGAATCGGCGGGGCGGCATGGATCCCGGCGCGCCGGGACCGGTGGGGAGGCTCGCACGGGCAGCGTCGGCTTCGCCAAGCGAAGCCGACGCTGCCCGTGCCACCCGCCCAAGGCGTCGGGCACCCGGGCACTGCCGGCGGATTGAATCGGGTCGGACGGGCCGGTAGAATTGACGTGTCGCGAAGCGTTTCACATGAGGGGAATTCGGGTGAAACTCCGGGCCGCGAACCTCGCGGGTCTGCTGCTGTGGGGACTGACGGTCTGCGCGGCGCACGGCTTCGTGGGCGTCAACGACCCGTGTTCGTGGCCGACGCCGTATCCTCCGCCGGGGGCCGGGGCGGGGGTCATCTACAACCCGAACATGGAGGGGGGCTTTTCCAGCGGGGCGGCCAGCCAGTGGACCGCCTGGAAGGACGCGACGTACACCGGGCAGGTCCACTTCGCGGGGACCGACCGGTTTTATCAGGGCAGCGCATCCCAGAAACTCGACCTTCCGCAGCCGCCTCCCACCTATACAGATCAAGAGGCGGGTATTTACCAGCAAATCTGGGTTGTGCCGGGGGCGACCTATACCGCCACCGCCCGGATTTATCTTGAATTCGGGGCGGAGACTTACACGGGCGAGGACCTGCTGGCCTGGCTGGGGCTGGATCCCTTCGGCGAGAACACCGGCGACGGGTCGGGGATGGTCTGGTCGGTCAACGTGGCCAGCAAAGGCCAGTGGATCCTGGCCACCACGACGGCCCAGGCGGTCTTTCCGGTGATGACGCTGTCGATCAAGGGGACCCGGAAGTTCGCTCAGCATGGCAACGGGGCGAAGGTGTGGATCGATGCGGTCACGTTCAGCGGGCCGGTGCCCACGGGAACGCGGCCGGGCCCGGAGCCCGAGCCGATCGACCCGGAAACGCTGATCCCGGCCACGATGGGCGGCAACCTGGCGGGCAATCCGAGCTTCGAGTCGGCGTTCGCGGGCGGCGTCTCTTCCGGCTGGAACGCGTGGTCGACGGCGGGAACCGGGAACTGGCGGCAGTCGATCCGCGTGGGCAAGGTCGGCGGCGGGCGCTATGACTGCGGCGACCGGGCGGCGCTGGGCAACATGTACCCCAAGACGATTCTGCTCCTGGGCGGCACGCCCAGCGTGTCGAATCCGTCGGACCCGGGCGGCAACGGCGTGTATCCCGACCTCGAATACCTGCTGAGCACGTTCCCGCACCTGGAGAACACGATCATCATCGGCCGGCCGTACATCGATCCGAACGGGGCCACGTACCTGACCAACCCGGTCTTCTACGGCCGGCAACTCGCGGACCAGATGTGGCTCAAGCAGCAGCAGTACCCGCGGATCGACTGCTGGCAGGCCCTCAACGAGCCGGACTGGGGCGATGGATGGCAGAACGTGGTGGCGTTCGAGAAGGCGTTCGCCGAGCGGTGCCATGAACTGGGCATGAAGGCCTGCTCGCTCAATCTGTCGACCGGCTCGCCGGGCAACATCTGGCGGATGATCGATGAGCGATTCAACCCGTCGTGCCGGGCGTTGCTGGCGGTGACGGATTATCTGGGGCATCACCCCTACGGCGGGCCGCACGACGATCTCATGGTGACCAACCAGGTCCGCGACGACGTGTGCAGCCTGGCGATGCGTCCGCGACGGTTCAAGGACATGTACGCGCGGCGGGGCTGGCGGTTCCCCCCGGTGATGGCCACAGAGGGGCCGACGTTCGGGCCCAGCGACAACTGGAGCGACCCCGCGCTGATCAACGACCTGACGACGGCCGGGAGCTACATGAATGCGAATCGCTGGTGGTGCGGGTACACGAACTTTGTGGTCGGCGGGAGCTGCGGATGGGGCGGATGGGAGATCGCCGACCGCCCGGCCATCATCACCGCCGTCGGCAACTGGAACCGGGATCACCCGGCGGATGCGGTGGATGGGCTGTACTCGCAGATCTTCGGGGCGGGGAAGGTTCACCCCCGGACGCCGGCCGAGATGACGCCTGCGGGGCTGTTCAACGGGGGGATCAACCGGCAGATCAGCGGACTGGCGGCCGGGCAGCAGTACCTCTTCATCTGCTGGATGAAGTACGAGTTTCGGGGTGTTCAGCCGACGCAGCTCCGTTTCTACCTGGGCGTGGACCCCACCGGGCAGACGGCCAACGGGAATGCCGCCAGCATCCAATGGGGTTCTGACCAGATCGCGGACAAGGCTCCGATTCACGAGACGTTCTCGCATGTGTGGCGGACGTTCACCGCGACCGGCAGCACCGCCAGCATCTGGCTGCGAGCCACTCAGCCGGTGAGCAACCCCTCGTTCGCGTGCTACGTCGATCTCGTGGAGGTCAGGGCTCTGGAGTCGACGGCTCCGTGGATCGAGCTGTCCGCCCTGGAGATCGCGGTGAGTACGCCACCGGGGTCGAACCCCCCTGCCAGCTCGTTCACGGTTCGCAACGCTGGGGCGGGGACGCTCGACTACGGGGTTGTGCCGGATGTCCCCTGGATGTCGGTGTTGCCGGACCAGGGGACGAGCGGGGGCGAGGCGGACACGATCAGCATCCTCTATGACACGGACGGCCTGAGCGTGGGCGTTCATACCGGGCACCTGACCCTCACGGCCGAGGGCGCGGCGAATTCGCCGCAGGTTCTCACCGTTCAACTCACGATCACGACCGTCCAAGCCGATCTCGATTCGGATGGCGACGTGGACCAGGCGGACTTCGCCCGGTTCCAGCTCTGCCTGAGCGGCCCTGGCTTTGCCCAGAACGACCCCGACTGCGCCAGAGCGCGGCTGGATGGCGATCAGGACGTGGACGTCGATGACTTTGGGGTCTTTGCCGCTTGCATGGCCGGGGCGAACGTTCCGCCGGCCCCCTCCTGTGGCGGATCTTGAAATCAAGTCGTAACTCATTATTGCATAAGATTTTATAGTCATAGGCGGGAGCCGAATTGGGTTCGATTTGTCGGCGGCGTTGGCCTGGGGCGGAGCGAGAGGTGGGAAGGTGAGAAAGTGGGAAGGTGAGAAAGCAGAAAGGGGCGGAGTCGATCGGGTTCGATTTGCGCTGGGGTCCGAGGGAGATTGCGGCTTGCGGAATGACCGGGGCGGATGAGGGCTTTGAGATCCGAGAGAGGAGCAAGGGAAGGTGAAATTGGGTTCGATTTGCAGGACGAGGTGGGCTGGGCGCGTCGTGGTGTCGGTTGGGGAGAGGCAGATGGGGTCCGACAGGATGGCCGTGGTGACCATGTCTGCATCATTCAGGTAACACGGGGACCGCTCCGGGGCGAAAGGGAGAGTTGGAGCGGGCGATCCTGGCAGGGAGGCGGGAGATTGATGCGAGGGCCGGGGGGGCGAGAAGAACAAATCAAGAGAAACCGAACCGCCGGGTGACGATGCGCACCCGGCGGTCCGAGTTTTTCATTCCAAACCGTCTTGGATGCTCCGAGCAAACCGGAGCCGTTGTTCCCGCACACCGTTCGCTCTCGCCGGCTGGAGGCCGGGTCGAATAATGGGTGCGGTGCCTTTGTCAGGTGCCTGTGCCGCGTGCGGCGCCGATCAGGCGGCGCGACGCCGGCGGAGCAGCAGGGCCGACGGAATTGCGAGCATGAGCAACGCGGCCGGTTCGGGCGTGATGACCACGTTGTCGAACCAGGCTTCGTTGAACGTTCCCGGGCTGCCGCCCATCTTGAGGGCGATCTGGTAGTTGCCCCCCGGGGTCACCGGGCGAGTGAACGACTCGTGGCGCCAGGTGCCGTGCGGCGGCGGGAAGGGATTGCCAAATCCATACTCTTCCTTGAGCAGGAAGTCACCCGCGCCGGGAGCGTCATAGTTCCCACCGGCGGACTGGAGCAGGATCTCGTACCAGCCGTTGGCGACACCCTGCTGGGTCAGCCAATCGAGATCGATCTGGATGCTGCTCACGCCGGCAGGGACGGTGAAGGTCTGGATCGCGGCGAAGCTGCCACTTCCCGAGCCGCCCGGGAAATAGAGCCGCAGCGCCTGGCCGGTGGGACCGGCGGCGTCGAAATCGAAGGTCTGGTTGGAACCCCAGCCAGCCGTTCCCGTGGTCCAGGGGCCTGGACCAGCGCCCTCGAAGTTTCCATCCGAGATCAACGCGCTGGCTGGCGAGACGATCAACGCGGCCAGCATACCCATCAGAGCTAACTTTCTCATTGTGCTGACTCCTCCTATAGAAGAAAACACTGTACACGCCCACGATCGCACGAGGCAGTTGCGGCGTGCCGCGGACTGCCGGTGATTCTGTGTTGATTCTGAGTGAGAACGACGGGCAGGAATGGTGCTCTTCCCTACTCCTTGCCGTCCCGGATACGCCTTCCTCTCCAACAAAAGCCCTCCAGGGGGCCGTAGAGATGAACACACCGGCCCGCCTCGGAGCATCACTTGTTTCAGATTACCCGAGCGGGCGGCCGAATGCCAGAAAAAAAACGCTTTTTTTTGGCGATTCCGGCGTTGATGCGGCACTGTAGCTCCCGTGGTGGAGACGGGGGAGCCGGCCGGCGATCAAGAGTCGCAACCTCATGAGCGGCAATGGGTTAGGTGAAGGCCTGACCTTTCGGATGCGTGGAGAGCCTCGCCGGGCGGGGGTGCTCGGCCGGCGGAGACGGGCGTTCTACGCCCCGGGCGGGGCTGTTATAATCGACCGCAAGGCCATGGGTCGCCGGAGCCGCGCGGCGGGAACCGATCCGTTTGAGCGTTCGGGACAGCTCACCAGATGCCGTCTGCGCGCCGGCGGCGTGGCGCGTGCGCATGTCGAGCGCCCCGCGGAGAGGGCACAGACTACCCAGGAGGGAAATACCATGAGCATCCAACGTGTGACGTTCTGCTGGATGATCGCGGCGGGCGGGCTGGGGGGGCCGGCGGCGGCCCAGACGTGCGTCTGGCGGCCCTGGGCGGCGGACTGGAGCAACCTGAACGAGGGCGTCGACCTGGATCCGCCGAACAAGATCTACGATCCGACCAACTGGGATTATTCCTTCGGGCAGGCCACCGTGCTGAACCTGCCCAAGGACACACCCGACGGCAGCACGCGCGCCCTGCACCTGTTCGCCGACAGCCA
>CAZQEN010000084.1:22445-23663 GCA_964591605.1 uncultured Planctomycetales bacterium | reverse complement strand
TGTGCTGGCCTTAAGGGTGCCCTTGTCGCCGTAGATGATGAGGGCCCAGGGGTATTCGGGGTCGATCGGCTGGCCCCAGGTGCGGTGCGTCCAGACGCAGTGGAGGTGGTCGTACTCGAAGGTGGCGGTCTGGGTATCGCTGATGTTGGACTTGCCCTTCCTGTGGACGTAGATCCCGCCGGAGGAAGAGACCCGCCGGGGCCAGCCCAGGCCGAGCATCCAGCGGGCGGTGTCGAACATGTGGACGCACATGTCGCCGACGATGCCGTTGCCATATTCCATGAACGCCCGCCACCAGCGGCGGTGGGGCAGGCCGTCATAGGGGCGCAGGGGCGCCGGGCCGGACCACATTTCGTAATCCAGGAAATCGGGTACCGGCTGCACCGGAGGATTGTCCGTGGCCTGCATCCGGTAATAGCAGCACATCTCGACGTGGGCGACCTGGCCGAGGAGGCCCGCCTCCACGACGTTCTTCTTCGCATCGATCAGGTGCGGCGTGCTCTTGCGCTGCGTGCCGACCTGGACGACGCGGTTGTGTTTGCGGGCGGCGGCGACCATGGCGATGCCTTCGGCCACGTCGACGCTGATGGGTTTCTGCACGTAGACGTCGGCTCCGGCCTCGATGGCGGCGATGGTCGGCAGGGCGTGCCAGTGGTCGGGCGTGCAGACGAGGACGATGTCGAGGTCCTTCTCCTTGACCAGCTCGCGGTAATCGCCGTACAGGCGGGGTGTTTTCTTTGAGGTCTGGCGGCTGGCGACCAGTTCGGCGGCTTCCTGGAGCATCCGCTGATCGGGGTCGCAGAGGGAGACGACCTCGACGGGGGCGACTTGAATGAGGCGCATGAGGTCGGATTTGCCGTACCAGCCGGCGCCGATGAGGCCGACGCGGAAGGTCTTCTGATCGGCCGCTCCGTGGGCGAAATACCCGCCAAACGCCGACAGGGCCGTGCCCGCGGCTCCCGCCTGGAGAAATGCACGACGGTTCATGGGATACTCCCTTCGCAAAGATGCCGGAATCTACCGTGGCAAAGTACCAGAGTGTTGCCTGCCGTGCCAGCAGAACGGGAGATGGATGGTGGAGTCATCGGGAGAGTGATCTTCTTCTACGAAAAGCCCGCGTGAAGCCGGGGGGTGGCTGATTCCAGACCGAGGATTGCGGTTTTCACGTGTCCGGGACGTGAGGTGATGCGAATTGTGAGCAGGCGCATGATCATCGGG
>CAZQEN010000084.1:8128-22345 GCA_964591605.1 uncultured Planctomycetales bacterium | reverse complement strand
CGGGGTTCCTGCTCGTCGAGGCGCCGGAAATGCGGCCGCGGCCGCATGGAGTTGCCCGATGCAGAAGCGAAAGGATTCATTCATGAAGACAAGATAATCAGAGGGTTCTTGCGTGCGAGAGCTCGGCTTCCCAATGGTTCCACTCTCGACTAAACTGCTCGATGTCAGGATAATCTTTCCGCACCCGAGCCGCTGTATTGCGGAGATTGTTCTTCTGCACTCGATAGGTGCGTAGGTCAGGACTCGCGAGGAGATGAATGACCAACTCCCGCAGGCATTCCTCCTGTGCCAAACCCATCAGCTCCTCGTGTCGTTCGCGCAGAAACGGGTGCAGAGTCTCAAGCGGAACATACCGGACCGAGATACACGCGGGAAGGCTCCCTCCATACAGGATCAGATCGTACTTGCGCAGTCTGCCGTTGTTCATGGCGTGCAGCGCGACGACGGTCTCGAACTCACTGTCAGCGCGTAATCGGTAAATCGATGCTCCTTCCTCATCCTCGCGGAGACTGAAGTCGCGCGCTGCCTCATTCACGTGTTCGAGGTTTGCCGGGTCTTTCTCTTCCCATGCGCTCTTATTCTTAGAGCAGAACCGGATCCATGGCAGTATCAGAATCATCGTCCTTGACGCGCTCGAAGTTCGTCCTGGATCACTTCGCGTACATCGTCGTCAGTTTCAGAATTCAGCCAATCCGTCAGAAGCTGAACCGCCAGCGGTTTCGAAAGGGAGGCGGTAGCTGAAACCGCGAATTCCCTCAAATCTGAATCGGATGACCGAAAAGCGGATCTGATACGGTTTTCCAGTTCTTCCCACAATCCAATCGTATCGGCCGGGCTGATCCAGCTCAACGCGAGCAGGCACACCCGGCGCTGCGTGTCATTCAGATTCGGTCGGTCGAGTAGAGAGACAATGGGTACAGCGCTGAGCGAGCACACCTCCGCCACGACCGCGGCGGCCCGAGATACCAGCTCACCGTGGGCAGGATGAGGAATGCGGTTAAGCAGCCACTCAACGCCAGTTGAGCCGATCGAGCGCCAGAAAACGTATTCGCGTTGCGTGCCTGCGCGCGTCGCGTAGTCCGAATGGGCAAGTTCCAACTGCCGATAATGGGATTCAAGCTGGCCGCTCGAAGATGGACCACCGCGTTCGAAGCGGCCTGTTCCCCAGGCAATGGGTTGATCAGACGAGGCGTAGAAGCCGCTGAGCTGTTCAGGGGGCAATTGAATCACATCTCCTCTTGACAGCATCCTCATCCAGTCAGAGCCTGTGGACGCCTCAGTTTCTACACGATGTGAAGTCCAATCCTCGGCGGCCTCCGGCGACGGTACGTCTGTTGCGTCTTCCTCGGCGGGGGTTAAAGCCGGATTCTCCGCCGCGGTTTCTGGAGCGGGCGGTGCCATCTCAGAGCTTTCTTCAGGAGCTGAGAGTGTGTTCAAAGCCATCAGAGAGCCGCCTTCTCAGTAGACTGCTTCACAACCGCCTCAACCAAGGAATCGAACATCTTCTCGACGGCCAGCCTGTCAGTACTGGCCGCAGGCTTCAACAGACCCGCCAAATCAAACCGCTGATACTCGCCTCCGAGTCGAATCTCATGATGCACATTCGCTTTCAGTTGAAGGTGATGAGGTGAATCACCCGGTTTCATGCGGATGGTAAAGCGCCTGTTCGGCGTGGTTCTCGTAAAAACGAACTCCGCTCCTGTCTCACCCTCCTGTCCCCAACCGACAATCAACTCAGATGCGTAATCGACGAGGATGCGTTGAACATCCAGATCTTTCAGCTCGCGTGTATCTTCAAAGTTGAATCCGAACGCGCTCACAGGCGTGTGAGGCAGCAGATCGTCAAAAACCTTCACCCCGATGTCCACCATACGATCGAAAGAGGGCCTGTCCGTACGTACAGCACTGATTTGCCAGCGATCTTGGCCGCAGAGCAAGTGGAACGTCGAGGTTTGAAACCTGGACAGCGGTGGAACGACGATGACATTACTCGCCTTCTGGAGTTCGTCATCATCAAGAAGGCTATTGTACCGATACCAAGCCGGGTGGTGGATCGCTGGATTCATCTGCCCAGCAATCACCAAGTTGCTCTTGAGTTCAGCCATCTACCGGATTCCTGTGCGAATTCTCTTGATGCTATCGGCACCACTCTATTGGAATTCTACGGCTTCAATACGGTTTTGATCGACCGTAGATAGCTCCCAGAATTGTTTTCAATCGGCCGGCCTGCATGTTGATGCACCACAACCTCAGTGTCAAGCGAAGTTTACGAAAAAATTCGCGGCAATTCGCATCGTACAGCGGGGCAGTTCCAGCTAGCCGTCCAGCGCCGCCACAATCGCATCCAGGTCGTCGGCGACTCTTCGCGGGGGGTTGGCGCAGCGGCCGGTGGGGGTTTCGGGCTCGGGGGGTTTGAGGGACTTCATGTTGAGGCCGGTGTGGTAGTAGACGGTGGCGTCGGGGTCTTTGAGCTCGTGGCCGGTGAGGATGCAGACGACGCGGTCGTCGGGGGAAATGAGCTGCTCGCGGAGGAGTTGGCGGTAGCCGGCGGCGCTGGCGGCGCTGGCGGGTTCGCAGCCGAAGCCGTAGCGGCCGATGAGGGCCTTGTGCTCGAGGATGTCCTCGTCGGTGACCTCGCGGACGACGCCGTTCATGACCTCCAGGGCGCGGAGGGCCTTGGCGAGGTTGACCGGGCGGCTGATCTCGATGGCGCTGGCGACGGTGTGCGGGAGGTAGTGCGACTCGTCCATCGCGGCGTAGAGGGCGCCGACTCTGGCCTTGTCGTAGCGGCCGTCGTTCCAGCGGACCTGGTCGTTGGTGTGGAGCTGGTAGAGGGTGTTGGCGCCGGTCGCATTGATGACGGCCAGGCGCGGGACGCGATCGACGAGGCCCAGTTTTTTCAGCTCGATGAACGCCTTGCCGAAGGCGCTGCAGTTGCCCAGGTTGCCGCCGGGGACGATGATCCAGTCGGGCACCTCCCAGTTTCGGGCTTCGAGCACGCGGTACATGATCGCCTTCTGGCCCTCGAGGCGGAAGGGGTTCACGCTGTTCATGAGGTAGATGCCGAGCTTGTCGGCCACCTGCCGGACGCGGCGCATGCAGGCATCGAAGTCGCCTTCGATCTGGAGGGTGAGCGCCCCGTAATCGAGGGCCTGCGAGAGCTTGCCGTAGGCGATTTTTCCGCTGCCGATGAAGACGATTCCCTGCATCGGCGGGTCGGACTTGTGGGCGTACATGGCCACCGACGCGGAGGTGTTGCCGGTGCTGGCGCAGGCGACGCGCTTGCGGCCGAGCATTCTGGCGAGCGTGAACGCGGCGGTCATGCCGTTGTCCTTGAAGCTGCCCGAGGGGTTGAGGCCTTCATACTGGAGAAACAGCCGGCCGGCTTTGCCGCCGAGCTCGCGGGCGAGGCGATCGTTCTGTTCGAGGAGGGTGCGGCCCTCACCGATGGTGACGATCTGGTCGGCGGGGGCGAAGGGCAGGAGCTCGCGGAAGCGCCAGACGCCGGAGAAATCGAGGCGGCCCTCGGCGGCGAAGCCCCTGGTGGCCCATCGATGCTCGAAGAAGGTGAGCGACTGGGGGACGGCGAGGCGGTCCCAGTCGTACTCGATGTCGAGCAGCGAGCTGCACTGGGGGCAGCCGAAGACGATCTGGTTGATGGCGAAGGTTGCCCGGCAGTCGGGGTTGATGCAGATCTGGTAGGCTTTGTCGGTCATGGTGCCATCTTAAAGTCGAAAGTCGAAAGTCGAAAGTCGAAATCGGGCCGTCGAGGCGGACATGCAGGGGAGCCCGAAGCGCGAGCGAGGGGTTCTGCGCGATCGGCCGCGTGGTGCTGCGAACGCCCTCGCTTACGCTTCGGGCTCTATTGACTCACGCTCCGCACTCTCAGAATCCGCGATCCGGGATCGGCAATCCGCAATGTCACTCACAGCCGATCGACGCGGTGGAGTTCGCGGTCGCGTTCGCGCTGGCGCTGGGTGGCGCGGGAGAGGGCTTTGCGCTCGCTGCGGGTGAGACTGCCCAGACCGTGGTCGTGGACTTTCTGGAGGATGCGGTCGACCTCGGCCTGCTCCTCGGCGAGCTGTTGCTGTTTGCGGGCCCACGCGCCTTCGCGGCGCGGGCGGCGCGGGCGGCGCGGGCCGCTGCCGGGCAGGAGGGTGAAGCCCCGTCCGGAGCCGATGCGGACGGCGGGCATGATGCCCCACATGTAGAGCACGCCGATGCCGCCGGCGGCGCCGGCCATGTGGCAGACCTCTCCGCCGAGGTTGGCGACGCCGCCGCTGAGCGCCTGCAGGGCGATGATCGCCAGCAGAATGAGCCCCAGGACGCGGACCGGGACCGGGAAGAGGAAGAGGATAACCTGCATCTGCGGCCAGAAGATCATGGCGGCCAGGAGCAGGCCGTAGATGGCCCCGCTCGCCCCCACGACCGGCACGTAGGCGTAGGGATAGGCCCGGATCAGGCCGAGGGCCAGATAGGCCAGGCCTCCGGTGACGCCGCAGATGCCGTAGAACTCCAGGAACCTCCGGCGGCCGAAGGTGCGCTCGAATTCGCTGCCGAAGACGTACAGACCCAGCATGTTGAAGAGCAGGTGCATGACGTCGGCATGCAGGAACATGTAGGTAACAAGCTGCCACAGGTACAGGGATCGCAGGCCCTGGGCGGAGAGGCCGAAGGTCTCGCTCAGGTTGACCCCCGCTCTGCGCAGGATCAGTTGAAGGAAGAACACGGCGACGTTGATGACGATGAGCGACGTGACGGCGGTGCCGGGCCGGCGGAACTGGATCCGCAGCTCGGGCTCGCCGTCTTCACCTGAATAGGGTCGGTCTCGCCAGCTCATACACCCCTCTGACGGCAATGATACACATGCAGGGCGGCGATCGTCTTGCCGTCCTGAATTCGTCCATCCAGGGTCGCCCGGATGGCGTCGTCATACCTCATGATCTCGACCTGGATCTGCTCGTTGTCCTGGAGGTCCTGGCGGGTGCGGGTCAGATCGCGGGCGACATATACGTGCATGAGTTCATCGGTGAATCCCGGGCTGGTATAGAAACGGCAAAGCGGCTCGATTTCCGCTGACTGGTAACCGGTCTCCTCTTCGAGCTCGCGGGCGGCACACTGGCGCGGGGGCTCGGGCGGTTCGAGGGTTCCGGCCGGGAGTTCGAGCAGCTCGCGCTCGACCGCGTAGCGGTAGTTGCGGATCATAACGATCCGCTGGGGGTCGAGGAGGGGGAGGATGAGCACTGCGCCGGGATGGACAACCATCTCGCGGCGAACCGTGCCCTTTCCGGGCACCTCATGTTCGCGTCGCTCGACGTTGAACTTAACGGTCTTGAGGAGGAGCTCGTTCATCGATTGATTCTATGCGTGCAGTTGAGGGAATGGCCTGCGGCAGTCTGTGCTTCCGCCCCCGTGCGCAGGCATGACGAGGCGCAAGTGACCCGATGGCGAGCGGTTGCAGATGGCATGCGTGCCTGGCCGACCCGGCCGCCGGTTCCGGTCGTGCCGGCGGGCAGGAGGCCGGCCGTATCGCGTACCGCTTCGACCGGTCGATTATACCTCTGCGGCGGCGGGTGGACCATGCGGCGTTGGACCCGCGCCGGCGAGGACCTCGGCCGGGGGCGGATGAGCGTGCCGGCAGTGGGCCTGGCGGGTGAAACCAGAATGACGAAATCCGAATGACGAATGAAACCCGAAGCCCGAATGACGAAGTGGTCAGACCACCGATTCGGCATTCTCAGTGGGAGCGCGGAAAGATTTACCTGCGTGGCATGGACGACGTGCTCATTACCCGTGCGCATGAAACACGGGCAGTATGCATTCGCATCCGCGAATGCCCCGGCGCGCCGGGACCCATGTCACCCCGCCGTGCGACCTGCGGGGCGAGGATCGGAGCGTCCCTCAAGCCATATCCCGAAAGAAGTGCCAGACTGCGGGGACGCAACACCCTGGGCGTTTCTTGTCACGCGTCTGGGGCGACTTTATAGTAGGCGGTCTCTGTTCGATGCGAATCCAAGGATGGGCGTTCCCAGAGCGCGGCCAGATTCCACCTGTGAGCAAACGCATCACGATCCTGGGCTCCACCGGCTCCATCGGCACGAGCACGCTGGATGTGGTTCGCGCGCTGGGGTCGGAGTATCGGGTGGTGGGGCTGGGGGCGAGACGGCGGTGGCGGGAGCTGGCCGATCAGTGCCGGGAGGTCCGGCCGGCGGCGGTGGCGGTGGCCGATGCGAGCCATGCGGAGTCGCTGCGGGCGGTTCTGAACGGGGCGACGGACCTGCTGGTGGGGGAGGAAGGGCTGGTCGAGCTGGCGTCGCGGGAGGAGAGCGACTTTGTCGTAGCGGCCATCGTGGGGGCGGCCGGGCTGGCGTCCACGGTGGCGGCGGTCCAGGCCGGCAAAACGGTGGGGCTGGCCAATAAGGAGGCCCTGGTCGTTGCCGGGTCGATCGTCGTCCCCCTGTCCTGCCGGACGGGGGCCAGACTCCTGCCGATCGACAGCGAGCATTCGGCGATTTTCCAGGCCATGGCAGCCGGCCGGGCGGCTGAGGTTCGTAAGATATATCTGACGGCCAGTGGGGGGCCTTTCCGCACCTGGGGGGCCGAGCAGATGGCGGAGGCGAGCCTGGAGGACGCCCTGCGGCATCCGACGTGGAGCATGGGACCCAAGATCACGATCGACTCGGCCACGATGATGAATAAAGCATTAGAAATCATCGAGGCCTGTTGGCTTTTTGGGCTGCCGCCGGAACGTATTGAAGTAGTGATTCACCCCGAGTCGATTATTCACTCGATGGTCGAGTTCGTCGACGGTTCGGTGGTGGCACAGATGGGCACGCCGGACATGCGGACGCCGATTCAGTATGCCCTGACGCACCCGGAACGGCGGGAGGGCATTGCGAGCCGGCTGGATTTTCAGACGTTGCGACGGCTGAACTTTGAGCCGCCGGATCAGGAGCGGTTTCCGGCTTTGAGGCTGGGGTACGAGGTGGCGCGGACGGGGGGGACCGCGGGGGCGGTGTTGAATGCGGCGAACGAGGCGGCGGTGGAGGCGTTCCGGGAGGGGCGGATCAAGTTTGGTCAGATTGTAGAATTGATAGCCCGCGCGCTGGGGCGGCACACGGTGAATCCGGAGCCCGACATGGCCGGTCTGCTGGAGGCGGACGCGTGGGCGCGGCGCGAGGTGGGCGAACTGTTGAATCGGTAAGGTGAGGTGTGGGACAGGTGTCCCGCCCCGTGGAGCACAGGCGAGACGCCGGTGCCACAAGAGGATCACGGATGCAGGAATCGTTTGACCATCTTCTGGGGGCGTTCTGGCTGATCGATCTGCTGCTGGAAATCAAGAACTATGTGCTGATCGTTCTGGGTTTCTCGGTGGTCGTGTTCTTCCACGAACTGGGTCACTTCCTGGCGGCCAAGTGGTGCGACGTGCGGGTGGACCGGTTTGCGGTGGGATTCGGACGGGCGATCGCGGCGTACCGCAAGGGTCTGGGCTTCGTGTGGGGTCCGACGCGGGAACGCTACCAGCGGCGGATGGAGGGCTATCTCGAGCAGAAGCGCCGGGAGGACGCGCGGTTTCGCGACCGCACGGAGCTCACCGATGCGGAAGTCGCGGAGGCGCACCGGGAGCTGGGGATCGGGGAGACGGAATACTGCTTCAACATCCTGCCGCTGGGCGGATACGTGAAGATGCTCGGGCAGGAGGACTTCACGGTCGACAAGTCGGGCGAGCTGGTGGTCAAGGACGATCCGCGGGCGTTCACGCACAAGTCGGTCGGACGGCGGATGTTCATCGTGTCGGCCGGCGTGATCATGAACCTGGTTTTCGCGTCGGTCGTGTTCATGCTGGTGTTCATGATCGGGCTGGAGGCGCCGGCGGCGAAGATCGGGCTCGTTCAGGCGGAATCGCCGGCGTTCAATGCGGGACTGCACGTCAACGACGACATCATCAAGATCAACGGCAAGCGGGTTTCGGATTTCAATGACGTGATGCCGGCGGTGCTGCTGGCGGATCCGGAAGAGGCGCTGAAGATCACCGTGCGCCGGCCGACGGGCGACGGCGGGTCGGAGGTGAAGACCTTCGACGTGCTCACCGAGCACAACGCCGAAGAAAACAAGCTGATGATCGGCATCGCGCCTCCGTTCAGCAACCGGGTGGTGAGCGTGATGGACGATCCGGCGATACCCGAGGATCAGCAACTGCGGGTGGGCGACCTGATCGAGGAGATCGCGGGCCGGAAGGTCAAGGACCTGTTCGATATCAACCAGGAGCTGGTGCGCCACCGCGGGCAATACGCGGATCTCAAGGTGGTTCGCAAGGTGAACGGCCGGCAGGAGACTCTGCACCTGAAGCGGCGGGCACGGCTGGGCTTCCGGTCGACCTCGGCCACGGATCGCTACGCGGGACATCTGCTCGGGCTGGTGCCGCGGCGCGAGGTCACGATTGTGAATCCGGGCGATCGCGCGGATGAAGCGGGACTCAAGCCCGGAGATGTGATCGTCCGCTGGGGCCAGCAGTCGGCGCCGACGCGTGCGGAGATCCTGCAGAGCATCAAGGACAACCCGGAGCGCGACATCCGCGTGACGGTGCTGCGGCCGGTGCTGGACGGCACGGCCAAAGAGATCACGATACAGGTGCGGCCCAAAGCGTCGGGCCTGTTTCGCGACGGGCCGCCGAGGGTGGGGATGGATCCGGACGGATGGGAGAGCGAACGCCCGATCGTGGCCGACATCGTGACGAAGGTCACCGACGAGATTCCCACACCGGCGGCCAAGCTCAAGTCGGTCATGCCGCGCGGGTCGCTGATCACGCGGGTGAACGACGAGCCGGTGAAGACCTGGTCGGAACTCGTCGACCGGTTCATTGAGCTGGGCGGACAGGATGTGAAGCTGTCGTGGAGCTACAACGGGCAGCCCGAGCAGTCGGGAGTGATCCATGTTCCGCAGGCGCTGGGCACGACGTTCCGGCTGGGGCCCGGCGAGCGGATTACCAAGATTGGCGACATGACGAGCGTGGAAGAGATCGTCGACGGCCGGCCCCGGATGCAATCGGTGGAAAACTGGATCGGCGCCCGCAAGGTTCTGGAGAAGTACATGGGCCAGACGATCCCGGTCGAGTATCGCTACCTGAGTGACCCGGAGTCGAAGCGGGCGATGGTCACGGTGACGCCGGAGATGCTCGACAGTTGGGTGCAGCGGATCGATTACATGGTGACGGATACGCTGCTGACCGACCTGGTGATGACCAAGGTGCAGGTGCGAAACCCGATCACGGCCATGGGCATCGGGCTGCAGAAGACCTGGTACTTCATCGAACAGGTCTACATCATGATGAAGCGGATGGTCATCACACGGAGCGTGAGCTTCGACCAGGTGTCGGGGCCGGTGGGGATCGTCCACATGGGCAGCGAGGTGGCCAAGCAGGACTACACGAAGCTGCTGTACTTCCTCGCGCTGATCTCGGCGAACCTGGCGGTGATCAACTTCCTGCCGCTGCCGATCGTGGACGGCGGGCTGTTCACGTTTCTGATCATCGAGAAGATCAAGGGCAGTCCGATCAGCCTGCGGGTGATGGTGGCGACGCAGGTGATCGGCATCGTGCTGATCATCGGGGTGTTCCTCTTCGTGACGTTCAAGGATCTGCAGAAACTGGTGGGGTAGGCGCACCGGGTCGCCGAAGGTCAGTGCTCAGGGGGCGCGGGAAGGGGGCCGGCGGCCGCCGTCGGGTCGGAGTGTGGACCCGGCCGGGCCTCACGCGGGGCGTGCTGCTCCCATTCCTCGGCGAGCTGCTGCCAGCGCGGCTCTGGCTCGCAGACGCAGCAGTCGTCCCAGGTTTCCACGTCGTCGTGCATGGAGCGCTTGCGGCGCGGTTCGGGTTGGGCAGGCTGGGGATTCATTTCGGGTGATTATAGGCGGGCGTATGCCCCGCCGGCAGGCCGCGTTAACATACTCGAGCGCCACTCGGCCGCGAGCGGGCGGGCTCGCGTGCGCTCGCGGCCGTGCGGCGGCCATGCAACAGGGTGCGGCACCGACTGCCCGCCGGGGCGGTTTTGAGGCAGACCGCAGACGGGACGAGGGAGCGGTGGCGGAAGATTCACAAGGAAAGCGGGGACACGATGAGAATCCGGCAATCGGGGTGGTGGCTGGCGGGAGTGATGGCGGTCGCTGGGGTGTGCGGGTGTGCGGGGGAGGAGGCGAACGTTCAGCGTACCTCAGCGGAGAATACCGCTCTCGCGCACGATAACGCGCGGCTGCAGCGTGAGCTGGGTGACTGCCGGCGGGAATTGCAGCAGGCGCAGAAGCAGATCGCGGATGCCCGGGCGGCGGCCGAGGGAGCGCGCAGCGCGGGCAGGGCCGACCGCGACACGGTACAGGAGATGCGCCAGGCGTTGCAGCAGCTCCAGAGCGAAAAAGAGGCATCGATCAAGGCACAGGATGAGCTCAGCCGGCGTCTGCTCGAATCGGAAAAGGTATGGGCGATGCGGGCGCAGGAACTGGCCCGGGCGGCAAAAGCCGTGCGCCAGCAGGAGGAGCGGATCGCCGAGCTCACCCAACAGGTCGAATCGCTGCAACGCGAGCTCTCGGCGGCACGGCGAAGCGCATCCCCCCCGCCGTAGCACCCTCGTTGTTCGACACATCTCTGATGAGCCGATCCTGAGGGTCGCATGGCATTCGGTACGTGGATCGCCGCCGTTTGTGGCGCCCCGTTGGGGCTGAGGAGGCTGATGTGTCTGGATACCCAGGGCGGCGCTGAAATGGAGCCGGCCGGGGCGAGTTCGCGCTGGGAGGGCGGCCCCGGCCGGTCCGGAGGGTTGGCTGACACAGCACTGCTCGCCTGAGGGCGAGGGCTGCGGGAGACAATCAGCAGGCGCAATCCAGCGTGCAGCGCCCCCTGGGGTTGGCTGGCCGATACCGCGGCCTTCGGACGCCGGTCCGGAGCGAGGCGGTCCGACGCTCCGCTGGGTACCCCAGCACCGTGCGGGCAAACCACCCGACGGTCTGGCGGCGCCGCAGCGCGTGATCACCCCCTGCCCCGCCACGAGGGCCGGCCCACGAGCCCAATCACCAGTGAACCCCGGGAGGAGCTGCTGCTGCTCCTCACGGTTCGTATTTACAGGGAGCGGGCGAGCGAAAGCAAGCCGGATGACGGGTGAAATCGGCGGAATTCCGGCCGTCAGTGCCACACAAGGTGGCACTGGCGCGGAGAGAATTTTTTCTGGGATCTGTCTGGTCCCGTTCGGCGCTCCGAATGCCGATTGCAGGGGCCGGTTCCCGAGGGTAAGGTCCTGGTGCCATGAGCGTACAGCCTGTCGAGCACGAGCCGGTGCACGCGTTGATGGAAGCCGCCCTGTCGGACGGAAATCCGTCTGCTGGTGGAAATGGGGCGAGACCGTTGCCGTTCCTTTTCGAGATTGCCTGGGAGGTGTGTTCGCAGACCGGGGGCATCTACACCGTCCTGCGGAGCAAGGCGCCGGCCGCGGTTCGCCGATGGGGGGATCAGTACTGGCTGATCGGGCCCTATTGGGAGGCGGCGGCGAAGATCGAGTTTGAGGCCGCTCCGGCAGTGGGCGTGGTCGGCGAGGCCATCGAGAAGCTGCGCGAACGCGGCATTCTGATCCACAGCGGGCGTTGGCTGATCACGGGGCGGCCGCAGGTGCTGCTGGTGGACGTGAACTCGCGGATGGGCTCGCTGGGGGAGATGAAGTACCTGCTGTGGAAGGACCTCGGGATCGGCACGCCGGGGGGCGATACCAACGTCGATGAGACCATCTCGTTCGGCTACACGGTGGCGGATTTCCTGGGGGAGGTTCATCAGCGGCTGTCGGCGCCGATGCTGGCGCACTTTCACGAGTGGCAGGGGTCGGTGGCGCTGCCGCTGCTGAAGTTCCGGCAGGTGCGGTTCCCCACGGTCTTCACCACGCACGCCACTCTGGTCGGGCGGAGTCTGAGCGCGGCCAACGTGCAGCTCTACGACCATCTGAGTCAGATTGACGGCGGGGCGGTCGCGCGGGAGCACGGTTTCGAGCATCGCTACAACATTGAGCGGGCGGCGGCGCATGCGGCGGATGTGTTCACCACGGTGTCCGACATCACGGCCATGGAGGCGGCCCAGTTCCTGGGGCGCAGGCCGGAGGCGGTTCTGCCTAACGGTCTGAATGTCGAGCGATTCGCCGCACCGTACGAGTTCCAGAACCTGCACCGCCAGTGCAAGGACCTCATTCACGAGTTCGTGATGGGGCATTTCTTCCCCAGTTACACGTTTGACCTTGACCGCACGATCTACATGTTCTCGGCCGGGCGCTACGAGTACCGCAACAAGGGCTTTGACGTGTTCATCGAGGCGCTCTACGAGCTGAACCAGCGGCTGCGGGCCCAGCCGCTGGGCGTGACAGTGGTGGCGTTCATCATCGCCCCCGCGCCGGCCAAGGGCCTGAACATGGCCACGCTGCGCAGCCAGGCGATGTTCAACGAGCTGCGCGACACGTGCGAGTCAATCGAGAAGGACGTGGGCCGCAAGCTGTTCCGGACGGTGGCCGAGGGGCGGCTGCCCACGGTGGACGATCTGCTCGATGAGTATGCGAAGGTGCGGCTCAAGCGCATGATGCACGCGTGGCGGCAGTTCATGCCCACGATCGTGACGCACGATCTGGTGGATGACGCCCACGACCCGATCCTGTGCCATCTGCGGCACCGGCATCTGCTCAACTCGGTGGACGATCCGGTGAAAGTGGTCTTCCATCCGGAGTTTATTACCACGACGAGCCCGTTGTTCGGACTGGAGTACGACCAGTTCGTGCGCGGCTGCAACATCGGGGTGTTTCCCTCGTACTATGAGCCCTGGGGGTACACGCCGATGGAGTGCGTGGTGCGGGGGATTCCGGCGATCACCAGCGACCTGAGCGGCTTTGGCGCGCACGTGATGGCCAAGTGGCCGGAGGAGCACGACTCGCACGGGCTGTTCGTGGCCCGGCGGCGGAGCGTGAGTTTCGATTACACCGTCTCGCAGGTGGCGAGCTGGCTGCACGCGTTGTGCCGGATGAGCCGCCGCGAGCGGATCCAGCTCCGCAACTCGGTGGAGCGGCACGCGGAGTCATTCGACTGGTCGAACATGAGCCAGTTCTACCGTGCGGCGCGTCGGATGGCCTTCGAGAAATACTATCCGGGCCAGAACATCATCCCGCCGCCGGATGAGACGACCGACGCTCCGGCCCAGAGCGCTGATACGGCGCGTCACGCCACCCGCCGCCGCGCTGTCCGCCCGCTGACGGCCGCCGAAAGCCGTGCCGAAGCTCAGTGAATCCCGATATAATGGCAGAAGGAACGGGCTCCCATGACGGTGACGGGGATCGATCATGAGAAGCCCCTTTCCTGCTGATTACGAAGCGCTGAGGAATGAGCGTTGAGCCAGCCACTTCCAGAACACTTTAGGCCCCTCTTCTGGGACTACGATTTCGCTCAGCTCGCCTGGCCCGCCGATCGCGATTTTGTCATTGCCCGTATCCTCCAGGAGGGCGACGACCGTGCCAACAAGTGGCTGTACGACGAGCTTGGCCCCGCCGATCTGGCGAACTGGATCCGCGAGCGTGGCGGGCGCGGCCTGGACCCGCCGCGGCTGAGATTCTGGCAGGTGATCCTCGATCTGCCGCAAGACCAGGTTGACGTCTGGGTCCAGCAGGCCAGGGCCGTGCCTGGAAAAGTGCAGTGAATGCGTCGTTATTCCACGCTCATGTCATGCCCGCCGAGCAGGACCGCCTGCTCAAAGATCTCGGCGCGTGGGCGAGTGCGCACGGCTACTATCTGGCAGGCGGAACGGCCGTCGCCTTGCGGGTCGGGCATCGCCGCTCGATCGACTTTGACTGGTTCTCATCGCAGCCGACGGTCGAGCCCGAACATGTGGCCTCAGAATTGCAGGGGAGCGGACATGTCTTTTCGACCAGAAGTCAGTTGCGTCATCTGATCGACGGCCATATCCGCGGCATCCGGGTGACTTTTGTGCGCTACGGCTACCCGACGCTGGAGGACCCGGAACTCTGGCCGGACTACGGCTGCCGGATTGCGTCGCCGGTTGATCTGGGCTGCATGAAACTGGCGGCGATCGCCCAGCTGGGCTCTCGCAAGGACTTCATCGACATTCATGCGCTGCTGGAACACGGCCTCTCGCTGGATAAGCTGCTGGCTGACTACCGCTCCGGCTGCCGAGTTTGGGCCCCTGGGGCTCGT
>CAZQEN010000084.1:0-8118 GCA_964591605.1 uncultured Planctomycetales bacterium | reverse complement strand
CGTGTTTCCCGTTCTTCGCGGGCTGGCGTACTTTGACGATGCCGAGAAGGAGCCGATGCCCGAGCTGCTCGTTCCGCTCGAGTGGAAGCGCCTGAGGTCGACGCTGTCGCGCTGGAGCCGGGAGGCTTTCGCCAGATTCCGTTAAAACGGCGAAACGTGATTCCCCCACACGGCTGTCACTCGCCGGCGTACCCACTTCCAGTCCGGCCCAGGAGGGCGGGCACGCGCCATACACCGTGACTTGGCTGGCCTTCTGATCGACCGCTGCGCGATGGTCCACCTAGTGCCGTTTTCGGTATGCGAGTTTCGCACACACCGTAGCGCCCGCCCCCTGTGGCGGCCGTGCGGCAGCGGAGCCGCCGCCCAGTCCGTGTCACGCCGAGTGTCGTCCGCCTCCGGCGGACCCGGCCGCCACGGGGGGCGGCCGCTAGCTGGCGGTGGCGACGGGAATGAGAGTCGATCGCTGCCTCCACGAAACGCGCGATGGAGGGGCGATGATCGCGCGGTCAGGGTTCGGGCATCGGCATGGGTTCGAGGGCGACGCCGGAGTAGCCCAGCAGGGTGCCGGTGGCGAAGGCCAGGTCGATCTGGGCGACCTGGTAGGCCTGGATTGCCTGGACCTCCCGCAACTGGGCGTCTCCGAGCTGGCTGAGGGCCTCCAGCACTTCGCGCATGGTGCGCATGCCGGCCTTGAACTGCTTGAGTTCAGCTTCGTAGTTGGTCCCCGAAACGATGGTGTTCTGGCGGGCGGCCAGAATGCGCTGCCAGTTCTGATCGAGCACATCCACCGCGTCGAGGACCTCCTGGCGGATGATCATCTCCCGCGTGCGCCGCGTCGCCAGGCGCTGCGTACGGTTCAGAACGGCGCGGCGCAGGCGGGACTTGCGCTGCTCATTGGTGGCGGGGATCTCGCCGCGGACCGCCACGGCGAAGCCCGAGTTGTCGAAGTCCCACATGCCCTGCCAGCTCGTGCCGAACGATCCGTGACGATCGAGGATGCCGTACTCGAAATCGAGCACGAACAGCGGGAGCGCTTCGTTGCGGGCCAGGTCGACGCGGATGGCGTCGGCGGCGAGGTTGAGCTCGAGCTCGAGCATTTCCATGCGGTTGTCGAGCGCCGAGCGGACCAGCGCCGCTCGATCGAGGTCGAGCCGGATCAGTTCGGGGTCTGAGGCGACGGCGATGGTGTCGGGCGAGTCGAGATCGAGATCGGGGGTATTCAGGATGCGCTTGAGATCGCGCTGGTGGAGCCGGTAGCTGGTCTGAGCCATGATCAGGGCTTCGATCCGGCTGGCGACGCCGACCTCCGCGCGGATGATTTCGATGTCCGGTGAGAGTCCTTCGCGGACGCGCCGGCGGACGAGCTCCAGGTTCTCCCGTGCGATGTTGTACTGCTGGGTGCGGATGTCGAGCCCGCGCCGCGCGGTGTAGACGTTCCAGTACACCTTCTCGGCCATGGCCAGCACGCGGATCGTCGAGAGCTTCGTCGCAGCGCTGACGGCGTGGCCGCCGAGTCGCGCCAGGCGGATGGAAGCCACGTTCGCGGCTATTCCGCCGCCACGGAGCAGCGGCTGGCTCAGCGAGAACTTGAGCCCGGTGACGTACTGCTCGAACTGTTTGGGTTCGAGCGTGTTGCTCTCGTCAAACTGGTTGCGAAGGCGGACCTTGCCGCCGGTGGGCAGAGGGACATCGACGCCGAAGTCAAAGCCCAGGCTCTCCTTGGTCTGCTCGAGCTCGGTGAGTTTCACGACCTTGCCGTCGAGTTCCTTGGTGCTGGAGTCGAGTTCGACCAGGCTGCCGTCCAGCCGGGGCGGGTTCTGCTTTTTGTAGCCGAAGCCGCCGGAGAACACCGCGTCGAACTTGGCCCGCTCCTCGCTGACCAGCGTTCGGGCAATCTCGGGATTGAGGGCGATGACATCCAGGTCCAGGTTATTCTGCAGGGTGTACCTTCGCAGGTCCGCCACCGAGAGCGACAGTTCCGGAGCCTGACCCCCGCCGGTGTCCTGGGCGGGTGAGGTGGCCATCGGCCGGGCGGCCGGCTGACTCGCGGGAACCTCTTTGACAGGCTGGAGCGATTTGAGGTCCTCTTCGACCGTTCGCGGGTTGCGGGCCTGCGAGCGCAGATTCACTTGCTGCATTTCGCGAAGCTCACCTCGTTCGACCAGGGAATGAACGGTGGGTGAAAGCTCACCCCGCCAGGCCGAGCATCCGGCAGAGAGCAGCATCCAGACTGCGCCGAGCCGGACGAGGAGGCATGACGGTGGGGGTTGCAGTGTCTGAGATTCGCGGGTCCGCCGACAGGTTGCCGGTTCAAGGTGCATGATCGAGTTCCTACTTCAGGCGTTTGCGGGCGACGTCCGTTTTGGGTTCTTCGGGTGCGATCACGGGCGGAAAGCCGTTCAGCTGACGCCACACTTCGTAACCGATGGAAACCTGATTGAGCAGGACCCAGCCTTTGGCCCTCACTCCCTGCCGCAGAAACCTGGTTTCAGGCCAGGGGCCGTCCTGCGGGTCGGGCACGACCAGCAGCCGGAACTTGCCTTTGCCGTCATCCGTGGAATCCACCAGGGCCACGCGGCCGCCGAAGGTGCCCACCGCGACCGAGGGCCATCCCGCGAACTGGACGGCCGGCCATCCCTCGAACTGCAGGCGCACCGGAGCTCCCGCCGTGATCAGCGGTGCGTCGTTGCCGTTGACCCAGAGCTCCACGGCCCGATCAGTGGTGTCCGGCACGAGCACGAGCAGTGGGTCGCCGGCTTTGACGATCTCGCCGCCCTCATTGGCAATGAGCCGAAAGACGGTGCCGTCGCGCGGGGCGTTGACGCGGCGAGACTGCTGCCGGGAAAGGCCGACCTCGAGCCGGGCGAGGCTGGCCCGGGCATCCTCCGCCTGGCCGCGGGCTTCGCTGAGGGCGGCCCGGGCGGAGTCGACCTTGGACTCGGCATCGGCCCGGGTTTTCTCCAGGTTGGCCTGCAGGGCCTTCTGTTCATTGGCTGCCGCGAGGAGGGCGGCTTCTGTACTCTGAAAAGTGGTTCGGGCCACTTCGAGATCGCGCTCGGCCAGCTCAAACTCGCGCCGGGAGACGATGCCGTCGCTCAAAAGGCTCCTGGTGCGTTCGAATTGTGCCTCCGCGGCGCGGAGACTGGCCTGGGCGGCCTCGCGGGCGGCGCCGGCCGAGAGGACTTTCTGTTTGCCCGTCTCCAGGTAGAAGGATGCGGCGGCCACGGCGAGGTCGCGGGTCGCGGCGAGATTGACGATCTGCTGCTCGTAGGAACGCAGTTTCTCGAGGCAGGCCTCGAGCTTGCCCTGAACGGCCGTCCGCTCCTGAGTCAGGCGATTCACCAGTTCCGGGTCGATGTCGCTGATCTCCACGAGGGGATCACCGGCGGCGACGGTCGATCCCTCCTGTACCCACCACCGGACGATGCGCCCGTCGATGGGGGCTTCGATCTGCTGCTGTCGTTCGAGCGGCGCATAAGCGGCCACCCGCCCCGGAGCACGGATGTTCTGCCGCCATGGAGCAAACGCCACTACGATCGGGCCGACCAGAAAACAGGCGGCCAGCAGGCACGCGGCGAACATGGCGCGGTTCGAAGACTGCACGATCGCCAGGGCACGCGAGCCCTCCACCGGATCGACGAGCGGTGTTGTCGGTGCGTGAGTCATGGCATTGTCCTTAAGCGGCCTCCAGGGGAGCCGCACTGCCGGGCGTGGCGACCGGATGGCGGCTGTCGAGGTGGAGGGTGCGTCGGAACTCCGATGAGGCCGTCTCGTCGTGCGTCATCAGGATGAGAGACCAGGCGGACGCCGGCGAGAGGAGCACGTCGAGCATCTTCTGACGGAGCCGGGCGTCCAGATCGTCGAGGAGGTCGTCGATCACCAGCAGGCGCGGTCGTCCGGCGATGGCCCGGGCCAGCATGAGGCGGCGGGCCTGACCGTAGGACAGCGGTGCGCCGCTGGAAGCGAGCCGGGTGGCCAGACCATCCGGCAACTGGCGAATCTCCTCGAGCAGGCCCAGGGCGCTCAGCACGGCGCGGACATCCTCGGATGTGACATGAGGCCGGTTCATCCGCACGTTTCCCTCGATGGTGTCCTCGACGATTTCAAAGCCCTTGACCACGGCCACTTCCCGGCGAATGGTGTCGAGGCTCAGTTCGCGGAAATCGACGCCGTCGAGCTCGATCGTCCCGGCGGAGGGTGTCCGTGACGCGTGCAGCAGGTCGGCCAGGGTGCTCTTGCCGCTGCCGTTTCCGCCGATCAGGCACACGCGCTGCCCCGGCTCGATGGTCAGATTCAGCCCCCGGAGGGCCGACAGTCCGGACTCATACTTGAAGCTCACGTCGCGAAGGGTGAGGGCGGCGCCGCCGTGGGCGATGCTGCGGGTCAGGCCGTCGGAGCGCTCGACGGGCAGGTCGAGGAGGTGTCCGAGCTTGTCGACGGCCGCGAGCAGGTCGTAGAAGCTCTCAAGCTTCTGTCCGAGTTTGGCGAAGGAGGCGAGCACGATGGAGACGATCAACTCGGCGGCCACCAACTGGCCGAGGGTGAGCTGTCCCTGGATGACCAGCCAGCCGCCGATGGTGAGCAGGGCGGTGGCGGCGAGGGTCTGAAGAGCGAGTGAACCGATGATCTGCCGGAGGACGACGCGGAAGTGCTGCCGCCGGGCGAGGACGTACTGCACGGCCAGATCATCCGCCCGGGTGCGGGCCAGGGCGGGCCCGCCGGCCTGCTTGAATGTGGTCGGGTTGCGGGCGATTTCCTCGAGGGAGGCGGCCACCGCGTATTTGGCCTTCGACTCGGTGATGGCCGTCCGGACGGCGCCGCGGCCGAGGACAAAGAGCACAATCACAATTCCGAGGATCAACACCACGTCGAATGCGAGCAGAAAGGGGTGATAGAAGGCCAGAATCATGAGGCCGATCAGACCCTGCAGGACGACGGCGACGGCGTCGAGCAGCAGAGCGGCCCCCACTTTCTGAACCGTCATCACATCGAAGAAGCGGTTGACCAGTTCCGGCCCGTGGTCGCGGTCGTAGGCCTCGGTGCGGACGCGGGGGAGGCGCTGGCTCAGGTCGAGAACCACTCGGACGAAAAGCCGTCTCTGGAGGAGTTCGACGAAATAAGCCTTGACCGCGCGAATGGCCGCCGCCAGCGAGAGAAAGGCCAGGAGCAGCAGGCTCAGAATGACCAGCGGCTGGATGACGCCCCCGAAAGAAACGATGTTGACGAGGGCCTGCACGGCGGCCGGGGTGGCGAGGGTGAGCACCCCCACGCCCACCGCGAAGACGATCACGATGGCGATATCGCGGCGTTCGGATGCGAGGAGGCGCAGCAATCGGGCGATCGGGCTGGGGTGCTCCACTCTGCTCTCACCAAGGTGTCCGGGCAATGTTGCAGTTTCGGGTCGCATGGGAAATCACGAGGCGGACCTCGTCCTTGTACGCCGGGATAAAACGGAGCGGCCCGCTTTGGTCAGCCCCGATGGCCGGCGACTCACCCCTGGTCCAGTGTTGGTCCATCCGCACGGAGCACCTGGAGGCCCCGGAGAGCACTGGGCAACCGCTGTGCCGTGGATGTCTCATGACCTCGTGCCCTCGGCAGCCTCCAGATGATTCGCTCGAAGCGTACCTTTGGATTCCGCTTTTGCAAAGCAGATATTGCGTCACTTCCGCTTCGAAAAAAGCGAAGTATCATGGGCGCATGGAATGGGTGAACTATCACCATCTTCTGTACTTCTGGGTGGTGGCACGAGAGGGAACACTCGCGGCGGCGTGCGAGCGGCTGCGGCTGGCCCAGCCGACGGTCTCCGCGCAGCTGCGGGCGCTGGAGCGTTCGCTGGGGGTCGATCTCTTCGACCGGTCGCGCCGCAGCCTGAAGCTGACGGAAGCCGGCGGCGTGGTTTTCCGGTACGCGGACGAGATCTTCTCACTGGGCAGCGAGCTGCTGGACACGGTCAAGGGCCGTCCCACCGGCGCGCCCCTCAAGCTGCATGTGGGCGTCGTGGATGTACTGCCGAAGCTGGTGGTTCACAAGCTGCTTGCGCCCGCGCTGCACGGCGCCGAGCCGGTTCAGGTGTGCTGCAGCGAGGGCAAACTGGAGGCGCTGCTCAGCCGGCTCTCAGTTCACGAACTGGACGTCGTGCTCTCGGACACGCCGATCGGCGCAGGCGTGAGCATCAAGGCATTCAATCATCTGCTGGGGGAATGCGGCATCACGGTATTCGGCGCGGCCCGACTGGCGGACCGATACCGTCGCGGCTTTCCCGGCTCGCTGAGCGGCGCCCCGTGGGTCCTGCCTGCGCGAGGCACGCTGCTGCGGCGGGCGCTGGACCACTGGTTTGACCGGGAGAACATTCATCCCGTGATCGCCGGCGAGTTTGAGGACAGTGCACTCAAGAAGGTGTTCGGACAGGAGGGGATGGGCTTGTTTGCGGGTCCGACGGTCATCGAACAGGCAATCTGCCGTCAATACCGGGTGCGCGCGGTGGGGCGCACAGAGGACGTGCGTGAGCAGTTCTACGCGATCTCCATGGAGCGACGGGTGCGGCATCCGTGCGTGCTGGCCATTGCCGAGCGGGCGCGGGACCAGATCTTCCGCGTTCCGGAAGTCCGCTGATTTCGCGGGCTGCGGTTGCCTGGCTGATGTGATTCATGGATAGTACCCGCATGCGAACGAATCCCTCTGTGCGATATTTGTGGATTGTGTTGGCATCTGTGGCTCCGACGGCCGGGCAACCGGCCGTGACCGCAGATGAGCCGTTTCTTCCGGTCTCGGTCTGGTACAGCGGCGGGAAGGCGCGGGCGCCGATGCTGTCGACGATGGACGAGCATTCGGAGGACGAGTGGCGGCGCGATCTTCAGACGATCCGCAGTCTGGGCTTCAACACGGTTCGGACGTGGGTGGAGTGGGCGCATTGCGAGCCGCGGGAGGGTGAGTTCCATTTCGAGAATCTGCGGCTGCTGTGCAAGCTGGCGGACGAAGTGGGGCTGCGGGTGATCGTGCAGGTCTACGGCGATTCGGCGCCGGACTGGGTGGGCGTGAAATACCCGGATGCACAGTACGAGGCCCAGAGCGGCGAGAAGGTGCCGTCGCAGGCGGCGCCGGGGTTCTGCAGCGACCACCCGGAGGTGGGCCGGCTGCTCGCACGGTTTTACGCGAAGGCGGCAGAGGTGGCGAGTGCGTTCCCGAACCTGTGGGCGTGGGACCTGTGGAGCGAGCCGCACATCATCAACTGGGCGATCATCGATTACGTCCCCAACGCGCAGTTCTGCTTCTGTCCGCATACGCGGGCGCGGTTCAGGCACTGGCTGCACCGGCGGTACGGCTCGATCGAGGCGCTCAACCGCGCGTGGTACCGCAACTTCAGCGACTGGCGCGAGCCCGATCCGCCCCGGTTCGGGACGATTCTGAGCTACACCGACTTCATCGACTGGAAGACGTTCATCTACGAGAAGCTCGCCCAGGACATGCGCATGCGTTACCAGGCGGTGCGAGACTCGGACCCGGTGCACGCGATCACGTCGCATGCGGCGGTGCCGTCGATCTTCACCAGCCCGTTTGCGGGCGACGGCGCGTCCGACGATTTCCTGATGGCGCGCCAGCTCGATTACTACGGCACGTCGCTGTATCCCAAGCATTCGTTTCCGAAAACGCACTGGCCGCGGTGGCAGATCAATGTGGCCGTCGATTTCTCGCGCAGCGCGAACCTCCAGCACGGAGGTTTCTACATTGGCGAGCTGCAGGCGGGCTTTGGCGTGCGCGGCGTGGTGGTGGGCGACCCGGTGACCGCGGCGGACCACCGCGTGTGGCTCTGGAGCGTCATCGCCAGGGGCGCGAAGGCCGTCAACTTCTACGCGTATTACCCGATGTCTTCGAGTTATGAGTCGGGCGGTTACGGGCTGATCGAGCTCGACGGCACGATCACGCCGCGGGCCGAGTCAACCGGAAAAATGGCCCGAATCGTGCACGAGAATCGTGAACTTCTTCTCAGTTCAAAGGCCGAGCCGGCCCCAATCGCCATCCTCTACAATCCTCTGGCTCAGATGGTGGGCGGCGAGCAGAACTCGGGGCCGCCGGGCGGGCTGAAGGATTCGCTCATCGGGTACTACCGGGCGTTTTTCG
>CAZQEN010000083.1:0-23750 GCA_964591605.1 uncultured Planctomycetales bacterium | reverse complement strand
GACGATCCGCCGGTCGATTTCGATCTGCCGCTCGCCGGGGCCGCGCGTGCCGATGCCGCCGACGGTGCCGACGCCGGTGCCGCCGGCCGCTCCGGCAATGCGCTCCAGGTGTGTCCACATGCCGCGCAGGCGCGGGGCCGTGTATTCGAGCTGGGCGAGTTCGACCTGCAGGCGGGCCTCATGCGTCTGCGCCCGGCTGGCAAAGATGTCGAGGATGAGTTCGCTGCGGTCTATGACCTTGCAGTTGCAGACCTCTTCCACCTCGCGGAGCTGGGCGGGCGACAGGTCGTCGTCGAAGATGACCACGTCGGCCTCGAGCTGCTGCACGCGCTCGGCCAGTGCTTCGACCTTTCCGCGGCCGATGTAGAACTTCGGATCGATGCGGTCGCGTTTCTGAAGCATGCGCTCGACGATGACCGCTCCGGCCGACTCAGCGAGGGCCGACAGCTCGTCGAGTGATTCAGCCGGGTCGTGGCGCTGTTCGCGCAGGCCGAGCCCCACGAGGATCGCTCGCTCCTGACGGACCGTTTCCTGTGTTCTCTTGTCTTTGTACAAACTCGCCGGATTCCGCGGGTGCGGGGCCGAAGTTACCGCCGCAATTCCACGGGGAGCATCATAGATTCCGCCGTGAAACCGGTCAATACACTCTGTCCGTGGTCACTGGTTCGTTGTGCGCAGCCACTCGCCTTCAAGCCTGGCTGGCGGGCTGGACGGCTTTGCGCGAGGCATCAGGCGCGGGCATCATCAAGCCCTGAGTCGAAGCTGAATGCCAGGAGCTAACAACCGGCGAGCTGTTCGATGAGCTGCATGAGTTCGCGGATGTGATAGGGTTTGGCCAGCGTGGCGTCGAAACCCTCCTGAAGGAGGGTGTTGCGATCGGCTTCGGTCAGGGAAGCGCCCGTGGCGATCAGGCGGGTGGCCTGGAGGTCGGCCCGCGACGCGAGGAAGCGTGAGACCGCTCCGCCATTGGCTCCGGGAACGTCGATGTCGAGGACCAGGACGCGCGGCCCGAGCTCGGCCAGGAGAGCGCCCGCCTCGAACGCCGAACGCGCGGTCTCGACCTGCAGCCGGGGCCGCTGCGACAGCGTCTGCTGCACCAGCGTGCTCAGTTCGCCGTCCTCGTCGACGATCAGGACGCGGATCTGATCGCCTTCGATTTCGTCGAGCGGCAGGCCATGGGCCTTCATGAACCGCAGCAACTGCTGGCGGGGGATGCGCCGGTCCTTGCTTCCGGGGATCCGATAACCGCGCAGTTGTCCGGAATCGAACCACTTCGAGACGGTGCGCGGCGCAACCCTGCAGATGCGCGCCACCTGCCCCGTCGTGAGCACGTCCCGGTCCCGTTCCATCGGCCAAGCCGCTCCCGTGAACCGCCCTTGATGATGGTGCTGCCTGCCGGCGGGCAGCGGTGTCCCGTCCGCCCGGAACTTCCCGACCTGTGCGGGAGAGGGGTGTGCGGGGGTCTGCACCACCCGTGGTTAGCGGACCTGCGGGCGCACCGGCGCCCGAGCCATGTCTCATTCTTCGGCCCGCGCGGCTGCCTGATTGAGCGCCGGCAGCGGGAATGTGGCGGGCTGTCACGCGAAACCGGAGCGGAGGCCGGCCGGGTCAGAGCGGGTGCGTGACGCTTTCGGCGGGTGGCATGGGCAGCGTCGGCGTCGCCGGGCGAAGCCGACGCTGCCCGTGCGAGCCTCCCCACGGGTCCCGGCGCGCCGGGACATTCGCCGATGCGAATGCACACTGCCCATGCCACCCCGCCGATTCTGTCACGGACCCGGTCAGAGCACAGGGTGATGGCGGCTGAGCGCGAATCAGCTCCCGGCGGGAAAGGTGATGTCGATGACCTGCAGCTCAACGTTGGTGTAGCCGTTGAACGTGTTCAGGGTCGGCTCGAAGGCGACGCGGCAGCGGCGGTGTTCGAGCAGCGGCTGGAGATGCCGGCTGAGGCCGAAGGCGATCGCCCGGCGGCGGGTGCGGCCGTCGGTCAGCGAGAAGGACAGGTGCTCGCCGTTCTTGCCGACGGTGCGCGGCTCACCCTCGAGCCGGAGCACCGGTGAGGCGAAGCGGGGCTTGGGGTTGCTCACGCCGAAGGGCTGCAGACGCTCGAGGTCCTTGACGATGGGTTCGGTGAGGGTCGTGAGCTGCACCTCTGCGTCGAGGCGGAGCGTCGGTTCGAGGTCCGATCCGGTGAGGAGCTGATTGGCGCGGGCGACGAAGGCCTCGCGGAACGCGTCGACGCGGGCGGATTCGATGCGCAGGCCGGCCGCCATGGCGTGGCCGCCGAACGCGAGCAGATGCTCGCCGCAGTCGGCGAGGGCCCGGTGCAGGTCGAGGTGGCGGATGCTGCGGCCCGAGCCCTGGCCCTGGCCGTTCTCGAGAGCGATCAGCACGGTGGGGCGGTTGTAGCGCTCGACGATGCGCGAGGCGACGATGCCGATCACGCCGGCGTGCCAGCTTTCGGATGCGGCGACGATCGCCCGCCGGGCATCGCTCGCCCAGCGGTGCGACTCGACCAGCTCGCATGCCTCCCGAAAGATCCGACGTTCCATCGACTGCCGGTCACGATTGTGGTTCTCGAGGTAGGCGGCGATCTCTTTGGCCCGCTCCTGGCTCGCGTCGGTGAGCATCTCGACGGCGATGCGGGCGTGGCCCATGCGTCCGGCCGCGTTGAGGCGCGGGGCGAGCCAGAAGCCCACGTGCTCGCTGTCGATCTTCTGGTTGGCCAGGCGGGCGGATTCGATCAGGGCCCGCAGGCCGGTCAGCTTCGTCTCCCGCAGCCCGGTCAGGCCGAAGCGGGCGAGGATGCGGTTCTCGCCGGTGAGGGGCACGACGTCGGCGATGGTGCCCAGTGCGGCCAGGCACGTGGCGGTGAGGAGGAATTCACGGTACTCGGGCGTGACGCGCTCCGACTGGCAGAGCTCGCGGGCGATGGCCCAGGCGAGTTTGAACGCCACGCCGGCCCCGCAGAGGTCGCCGTTGGGGTAGCCGTCGGCGATGCGCGGGTGGACGATGGCGGCGGCGTCAGGCAATTGCGGATTTCGAATTTCGGATTGCGGATTTGAAGACAGCGCTTCCCCGTCCGCCAATCCGCAATCCGAAATCCGCAATTCGCAATGCGGCGCATGGTGGTCCGTGACGATCAGCTCCAGGCCCAGCTCCCGGGCGACTGCCGCTTCCTCGATCGCCGTGATGCCGCAGTCGACGCTGACGACCATTTCGCCGCCGTCGCGGCGGATCTGACGCAGGGCTTCGGCGTTGAGGCCGTAACCCTCCTCGAGCCGGCTCGGGATGTAGTAGGTCACGTTGGCCCCGGCCAGGCGCAGCACGTGCCAGAGGATCGCGGTTCCGGTGATGCCGTCGACGTCGTAATCGCCGTAGATGACGATCCGCTTGCCGTCGCGGGCGGCGGCGGCGATGCGTCGGGCGGCGTCGCAGCAACCCGGCAGCAGCTCGGGCGGGTGCAGGAGTTTGAGCTCGGGATTCAGGAAGGTCTGGGCCGCATCGCAGTCGATGATGCCGCGGTTGTGCAGGAGCTGTGTGAGCAGTGCCGAAGTCCCCAGCCGCCGCGCCGCCTCCACACACCCGGGCCAGGGGGGTTGAATGATCCAGCGTTTGGGCATCCCTGCCGCTGCCTCCCAGTCGAAATCGCACATGGCCGCGCCTTCGCGCCGTGGGCAATATACCGCTGGCGTCGGCTCGACGGCAACCGTGTTTTCGCAGGGTCGATGGTGTAAAACGATTAGCACGCCAGATGCAGGCCGCACTCCAAAGCGGCGTCGCCGCAGTCCAACATGGCGGCTTTGTTCCGGCCCGCAGGCTCGGCTAGAATGGCTCACATTCGACACCACGCACCCTCGGCAGGAGACGTAAGCGTATGGCAGGCATGACGATAACGGAAAAGATCCTCGCCCGGCACGCCGGCAAGAAGACGGTGCGGCCCGGCGAGAACATCTGGGTGAACGTCGACGTCCTGATGACGCATGACGTCTGCGGGCCCGGCACGATCGGGATTTTTTACGAGAACTTCGGGCCGAATGCGAAGGTCTGGGACGCCGACCGCGTGGTGATCATCCCCGACCATTACATCTTCACGGCCGACAAGACCTGCCATCGCAACGTGCAGATCCTCCGCGATTTCGCGAAGCAGCAGGGAATCAGATACTTCTACGACGCCGAGTTCGTGCAGGCCGAGGGGATGCCCTCGCCGTACAAGGACCCGACGCGCACGAGCTACAAGGGCGTGTGCCACAAGGCCCTGCCCGAGGAGGGGCACGTGCGGCCGGGGGAGATCCTGCTCGGCACCGACAGCCACACGTGCACGGCCGGGGCGTTCGGCCAGTTCGCCACCGGCGTGGGCAACACCGACGCGGGATTCACGCTCGGAACGGGCAAGACCTGGCTCAAAGTGCCCGCGACGATGAAGTTCGTCTTCCACGGGCAGATCCCGCCGTACCTGACGGCCAAGGACCTGATCCTCGCGGTCATCGGCGAGATCAGTGTGAGCGGGGCGACGTACCGCAGCATGTATTTCACGGGTTCGGGCATCGCCAGCCTGACGCTCGAGGACCGCATGACACTCACCAACATGGCCATCGAGGCCGGCGGCAAGAACGGCGTGTGCGACGTGGACGAAAAGACGCTCCAGTACGTCCGCAAGCGCTCGAACGTGCAGAAGTGGGAGGTCGTCGAGGAAGACGCCGACGCCGAGTACCACAGTGTTTACGAGTGGGATCTGGAGTCGCTTGAGCCGCTGGTGGCCAAGCCGCACTCGCCCGACAACAGGGACACCGCGCACAACTGCCGCGACGTCAGGCTCGACCGCGCCTACATCGGCTCGTGCACCGGCGGCAAGATTACCGACATGATCATGGCGGCCCACATCCTGCGCGGCAACCAGGTCAAGATCCCCACGTACGTCGTCCCCGGCAGCACCGAGGTCCACGCCGACATGCTGCGCCTGAACCTGCGCGGCGAACCGGTAGCGGCCGCCCCCCGTGGCGGCCGGGATGTAGCGGCCGGCGCCTACGCCGGCCGACGTGGCCCTGGCGTCCCGCCGGTGGACGACAACATCGACCCCTCGAAGTCGATCTACCAGGTCCTGCAGGACGCCGGCTGCCAGATCGGCGCCTCCGGCTGCAGCGCCTGCCTGGGCGGCCCCATCGACACCTTCGGCCGCCTCAACGAACCGCTCCAGTGCATCAGCACGACCAACCGCAACTTCCCCGGCCGCATGGGCGACAAACGCGCCGGCGTGTACCTGGCTTCGCCATTGACCGTCGCCGCCAGCGCTCTCACCGGCCACGTCACCGACCCGCGCGAGTTCGTGAGCGAACCGATCGCAACGGGGAGCGCAGGGGTGGTATGATGCTGTGGCGCCCCGGCGTCTTTGGTGCCGACAGCAGAGGTGTTCAGATGGCCCACGCACCCGAAAAACTGATGAGCGCAGACGAACTGCTCGCCTTGGGCGACATCGGACGCTGTGAACTCATCGACGGAGAACTCATTCGCATGAGTCCTGCAGGTTTTGAGCATGGCTGGATCGCAGCGCGGATGCTTCGGATGGTGGCTGAACACGTTGAGGACCACGAACTTGGGATCGTGCTGGCCGCCGAAACAGGCTTTCTCATCCGGCGGGATCCCGACACCGTCCGGGCGCCTGACGTCTCGTTTATTTCCAACGAGCACCTCCCAGACCCACTTCCTCGCCGCGGCTTCTTTCCTGGCTCCCCGGATTTTGCGGTCGAAGTCGTTTCACCGGAGGATAGTTGGTCGGAGGTTGTGGACAAGGCGCAGGACTGGCTCTCATCCGGCGCACAGCTCGTCTGGGTGGTTGATCCGAAGACGCGATCCGTCACTGCGTATTCGCCCTCCGGCGTGCTGATGGTGAGCGAAAACGGGATCGCCGACGCCGACCCTGTCGTCCGCGGCTTTAGCATTTCAGTTGCAGAGATCTTCCGCCGGTAGAGCACACGTGATACGCATCTGCACCACCAACCGCAACTTCCCCGGCCGCATGGGCGACAAACGCGCCGGCGTCTATCTGGCCGGTCCTCTGACCGTCGCCGCCAGCGCCCTCACCGCACGTCACCGACCCGCGCGAGTACGTGAGCGAACCGATCGCAACGGGGGGAGCGGGAGTGGTATGATGGAGTGAGGCACGGGCATCTTGCCCGTGGAGCGGTCTGGCACCGGTGTCTCGCCGGTGATCCGTAGAACCGACAACCCCGCCGATCAGGAGATGACCGTGAAATTCAAAGCCATCTCGGACTCTTGGACCAGGACACACCTTGGACGGCGGGAACGTCCTTCGCAGCTCGCAGTCGCCAGCTTCTTGACGAACTTCAGGACCGACGATCCGCTCAGCACGCACGCTCCGGTTCACGGCGTATTCTGGGCGGGTAAGTTATCGCGAAGTCCCGGTTGTGTCTTGTGCCGCCGCTCGGCGACCAGCAGCACGAGAAGCGCGCCCGAAGCCATGGCCAGGACGGGAAGCAGGTCAAGGAGGTCTGCATACGGGCCGGGCTCGATCCAGAGGTTGAGGCCGTCTCGGAAAAAGTCATAGCAGAAATGGAAGACGGTCACCAGCAGGATGCTGGCCGAGCGCAGCCACAGCCACCCAACGATCGCGCCGATCGCTGCGGTCACCGGCAGCATGGCAATCATACCGACGACGCATTCCACGACGCCGATGTCGCCGCGCAGTCGTGCTGCGAACAGGAGCGGCCAGTGCCAGGCACCCCAGATCGCGCCGTGGAGCAGGAGCGCCCTCCGCCGGCCCATCGGCAGAAGTGCGGGCAGCAGGAACCCGCGCCAGCCCAGCTCCTCACCAAAAGCCGGAATGAGGCCGGTGAAAAGCAGCAGCGCAGTGAAGAGGAAGCGCTGGGTGGAGAACGCGCGCACCTGCGCTCCAGTGAACAGATCCAGCGCCCTGGGCAGGCCCCAGAGAAGCAGCAGGCCGAAAACGACGGCGGCGTAGGCGCCGCGGCTGCCGATCCGAAGTCCGATGTCGCGCCATTCGCCTGCACCGGTGATCCATCGCCGCACGACCAGACAGGCCAGGCCGGGCATGAGCATCGCCGTGCTGTGAACCGCATATGCGGCCAGCGCGCCACTCCAAAGGTAATCGCCTACGGTGACAACAGGCCAGGCCAGCCCGAACGAAAGCACGAGGAACAGCGACAGGGCCCTGTGGCGTGTTTTCGAGTATGCACCCGCCGCTGGTGAGAGGACGTGCAGCATGTGCGGTTCATGATAACCGCCGGGGAGGCGTTCGGTAATCGCTGTCACCGTGCGGCTAACCTCGACGGCGGCCGCCTGCTTCCCGGCTTTCAGCTGGCGGTCTGCGAAGTCTTTGATAAGCTTTCTTGACGGTAGAATAGCGGGCCGCTCGGGGCGGGTGGCGTTTTCGGCAACGTGATTTCGTGGCGGCCGCCCGGTGAATCCCGGCGGCTTCGCCGCCACCCGGCCGCCACGGGGGGGCGGCTGCTACGGGCGCTTGCCGCAGGCCGCTAACTGAGAACGGCATCAGACCGTGACGCTTCGCGAAGTCATCCAGATCGCCGCGCCGCCGGAGCGGGTGTGGCCGTATGTGGCCGACCCGGCGCTCATGGCCGGCTGGAACCCCAAGCTCGTGGATATCCGCCGAAGCCTCACCGGCCCCGTGCGCCTGGGCGAGAGCTTCGGGGCGACGTTCCGGATGGGCGGCAAAGACCGCGACTGCGTGATCGACGTGATCGAGTGCGACCCGCCGCGGCGGCTGGTGCTGCGGCATCGTCCGCGGGAGGCCGGCGATCGGTACGCTGACCTGGCGTTCGACCTGTCGCAGGGCGCGGGCGGATGCCGGCTGGTCCAGCGCTTCAACCTGGATCATTGGGGGATCCACTTCTTCCTGCGTTGCCTGATCCGGTTCATTCACATCTTCGGATCACCCGTTGGCCGGACGTACCTGCAGCAGCTCAAGGAGCAGGTCGAACAGGAGGCAATCCCCGCCGCCGGCGACGGTCGATCCGCCCACGCCGATGCCGGACACTGACTCGCGCCGCGGGCAAAGTCCCGGGCGGTGGCGTTGTGAGACTCATTTCAGATCTGAGATTTGAGATCTGAGATGAGCAGAGAATCGGCAGAGGCTTCATCGCGATGCGAGCGGAGTCCCGCATTCGGGACAGACGCCGCTCACGTTTCCCGTCAGGTCGTATCCACACGTTGAGCAGCGCCCTTCCCGCGGAATCCAATGGTACGGGAGGCGAAAGGGTTATGGAAGTATCACGGCCTGGGGCTCGGTCTGGCGGATGCGGTTGAGGGCGGCGAGGGCCTCGTTGTAGGTGGGGTAGCGGCCGGTCGTGACCACCCAGAGAATCCTGCCCTCGCGGTGCATGCTCTGGACGGAGGCGTCGAGGCCGCGGGTTTTGAACGGCTGGACCGCCTGAGCGCCGGCGTCAGCGGTGGAGTAGACGGCGAGCTGGATGGTGAAGTATTCGTTGGGCCAGGCGGCCAGGCGGGCGGCGGCGGCAGCGACGGGGCGGTTTTTGAACGCGCGGAGCACCCGGCCGAACTGCAGAGCGGCATCGCGCCAGCGGCCGGCCCGCTGCATGGCCATGCCCGCGGCCAGGGCGATCTCGTCGGTGGGCGGCTCGTCGGGCATCGTCTTGAGGGCCTGATCGTAATAGTCCGCCGCCCGGGCCCAATCTCCCTGCCGGTACGCCACGGAGGCCAGCGAGGCCTGGGCGCTGCGGGTCAGGTCCTCGCGCTGGCTCCGCGCGATGGCCGTCTCGAAATCGCCGCCGGCGGCGGGAAGCTGCCCGGCGCGGCTGCGGCACAGGCCGCGGAGGTAGTGGGCCTCGGCGATCTCGATCGCCTTGGGGTACTCCCCGATGATCCGGTCCAGGCGGCTGGTCGCGCCCGCCAGGTCGCCCCGCTCGTACAACTGTGACGCCTGGACCAGGGCGTCCTTCTGTGCTGCCGGCAGCGACGTGCAGCCGGCGGCCGATAGGGCCGCTGCTGTTGCCCAGATTGCACCTTTCCAGTGATGGGGCATGCTCCCACCTCACTCAGCGGGCGCGTCAATGCACAAGTCCGAATGTCGAGATCCGAATGACGAATGGGGGCCGAAATCCGAATCCCAAAACCGCAAGAACGGCCTGTTTCGTCGGTTGGAGTTCGTCATTCATTCGTTCCGCCACGGCGGATCCTGGACATTCGATCTTCGTCATGGGTGATTTTCCCTTCGACCGTGGACGGCCGGTGCGGCGGCCGGTAGCATGAGCGCTTCCATGACGGTTGTCGAGGGGCGGAGATCCCATGCTCGTCAAGTGCCTGTTGGAATCCGCGAGTCGCCACACAAGCAGGACGGCCGTCAGCGATCCCATGAAGCGGCTGACCTACGGTCAGCTCGTGACGCTCGCGCGGGTGGTCCGACGCATTGTCCTCAGCCAGACGAAGCGCGAGGCGGTCGGGTTGATGCTGCCGGCGTCCGCAGGCGGGCTGGCCTGCCTGTTCGGCGTGCTCTGGGCCGGCCGCAAGATCGTTCCGCTCAATTTCCTGCTCCAGCCGCGCGAGCTGAAGCCCGTCATCGACGATGCCGGCCTCGATCTGCTGCTCAGCACCGTCCACCTGCGATCGCTGGCGTCGCAGCTGCCGGTTCGGACCCTGTACCTCGAGGAGCTCGGACTCAAACGGCGGTACGTGTTCGAGAAGCTCCGCCGCACGCCGCCCGCTCCGCCGGCCGAAGCGGACGACGTGGCGTGCATCCTGTATACCTCCGGGACGACCGGCCAACCCAAGGGCGTGTGCCTGACGCACGGCAACTTCGTCTCGAATGCCCGCGCCGCAATCCAGCAGCTTCAGCTCGGGCCGGACGAACGGTTCCTCGGCGTCGTTCCGCCGTTTCACATTTTTGGATTGAGCGTGCTGCATTTTCTGCCCGTCGTTCTGGGGGCGAGCGTCACGTACATTCCGCGTTTTTCACCGCAGGCCATGTACCGGACGATCGTGAACGATGCGATTTCGATCCTGCTGGCCGTGCCGAGCATGTATGGCGCGATGGCGCGGCTCAAGGAGCTCGATCCGGCCGCTTTCCGGAACATCCGCATCGCCGCCAGCGGCGGCGAGGCGCTGCCGCGGACGGTGTATAACCTGGTCCGCGAGCGCACCGGCCTGACCATCGTGGAGGGCTACGGGCTGACCGAGAGTTCGCCGATCATCTCGGTCGATCTGCCGTGGGCGCATCGCGTGGGGACGGTCGGGCCGCCGCTGGACGGGGTGCAGGTTCAGCTTCGCGGCGAGAACGGCGAGATCCGCTACAGCCCCGCGCCCGGAGAAGTGGTTGATGCCTCCGACGGAAACCCTCCGGAAGGCGAGTTGTATGTCCGCGGGCCGCTCGTGATGCAGGGGTACTACAACCGGCCCGAGGAGACCGCGGCCGCCATTGACCCGCAAGGCTGGCTGCGCACGGGCGATCTGGTTCGCGTCGACGAGGCGGGGTATCTGCAGATCACCGGACGGGCGAAGGATCTGATCATCGTGGCGGGCGAGAACGTGATGCCCCGCGAGGTCGAAAACGTGCTGGAGCAGCACCCTGCGGTGGCCGAGGCGGCCGTCGTCGGCCGGCAGGACGGGATCCGCGGCGAAGCCGTCGTGGCGTTCGTGACACTGCGCGAGGGCGACTCGGCCTCCGACGATGAGCTGCGCTCCTTCTGCCGCGAACGGCTGGCGAACTTCAAAATCCCCCGGGAGGTTTATATCCGCAGCGACCTGCCGCGCGGGCCGACGGGCAAAGTCCTCAAGCGCGAACTCATGCCGCAGAAATTGCCCAATGCCTAAGCCCCCATGTCTCATGAAGCCCCAATGCCCAAATGACGGATGCCCGCGCTCCCACCTGTGCCTTGAAGCATTGGGTCATTGGGCATTCATTAGACATTCTGTCATTAGACATTAGCCATTCTCATGATTGGCGGTTTCCCGCCGGATCTGCTAGGCTCTGACCATGCGATACACCATGATTCCGCTGACCTGCATCGTCGCATCATCCGTCTTTGGGGAGGTCAAGAGCGTGGCATTTGAAGAGACGATCGCGCAGTCGATCGAGGCGTATCAGCCGGCGTGGAAGCCGCCTGAGCGGGAGCTGGGCGGGCTGGTGGTGGTGATCGATCCAGCCCGCAGCGGCGATCCGGGCTCGCGCCGCATCGATGAGATGGTGCTCATGGCGGGCGAGCACCTCTACCACCTCGTGCGCCAGGCGGGCGGCGTGCCCGTGCTCACGCACTCCGACGATCAGCCGGTTCCGGAGAGCGCTCAGGGCCTGGAGGCGGCGATTGCGCGGCAGATCGTGTGCTCGCGCGGCAACGTGCTGCTGCGGATCCAGTGCCCGGCGCATCCGCGGCTCGGCGCATCCGACGCAGCGGCGGGGCTCGACCGCGCGTGGGTGGATTCGCTCTCGACGGCGGCGGGAAGTGCGGCCGAGGCACTGGCCGGCTTCAAGGCTCCGGCGTGCGCGGTGACCTTCGCGCCCCCGACGGCCACCGACGCCGTGGCCGACCGCCTCACGCACCGCACCTGGGCCGAGCAGCTCTACCGGGGCATCGCCGCGTTCAGCGAGTCGCAGCGCGAGGCGCTGCGCAGGCTCCGGGCCGAGGCACGGTCCGGGGCGCTCCCCTCGGAGTGCCGGCCGGTCCCGCTGTATCCGACGCAGACGCCCGAGCAGAAGCGGCAGGCGTTCGCCCGGCAGCTCTGGCCGGAGGGCGATCTGCCGGCGGAACGGGCCGAGTGGTTCTGCCAGATGTATGCCCGGCTCCGGCCGAGCAACCGGACCATCATCTATTTCGACCCGCACGTTCAGCGCGAAGGCGATCGCACGCTGCTGGTCGGCGGTACCACTGATCGACGGCTTTCAGAGGGGATTCTTGCCGCGCTCCGCGTAGTCGGCGTTGAGGCGGAAGACCGCATGCGGCTGCTGCCCGACGAACGGGCGCTGGGTCAACGGCTTTTCGGCGCGTGCCGGGCGACGATGGCCCGCACGTTCGCCCAGCCGACGGAAACGTCGACGCCACAGACACAGACGCTCTACGGCGAGCCGCTGTTCCTGCTCGACCGGCGTGAGGGGCATTACCTGGCGCAGGCGGGTGATGGTTACTGGGGCTGGATGCGCGAAGAGACCGTTGAGCCGATGACGCGCGAGCAGTTCGCCGCGTATACGGCCGGCGATTTCGGGGTCCTGCTGGAGGACACGACGCACAAAGGGCTGATCCTGCGGCGCGGAACGCGCCTGCCGATCGCAGAGGACGGGGGATCAGCCGCCACGTACCGGCTCCGCCTGCCCGAAAGTGGGACTCTGGCGGTCGCACCGTCCGCGGACGATGGCCGACTGCGCCGAATCGAGAACGGCCAGGCGACGCGGGAACGCGTGCTGGGGGCGCTGCAGATGCTCTATACGCCGTACGTGTTCGGGGCGCGCTCGCCGATCGGCCTGGACTGCAGCGGCATGACAGCGTACCTGAGCGAGATGACCAACCTGGCCATCGCCCGCGATGCCGCTCAGCAGGCGCTGGCCGGGCGGCTCGTGGCCACGCGCTGGCACCGCGACGGGATCCGTACCGGCGATTTCCTCTACTTCATCGACGAGAGCGGCAAGATCTTCCACACCGGCATCGCCCTGAGCGCGACGCATTTTGTCCACACCTCACCGCCCGAGACGCAGATCAGCAGCCTTCGCCCGGGCGACCGCCTGTACAGCAAGCACTGGGACGAGACGTTCTTTATCGCGAAGCGCCCGTAGGTGCGCTCTGCTGCTGCTGGCGCTGGGCCCGGCGTTCGCGAAGCACGCCGCGCTCGGCGGGAGCGCGCCCGGCGGCCTGGCGGCGGCCCTGCCCTCGCCAGAGCGGCTCGGCGAGCTGGGCGTTCCAGGCCTCGAGTGACGACGTCAGCTCTTTGACGATGTCGGGCTTGTCGTCGGCGAGGTTCTTCTCTTCGCTGATGTCGTCGGCGAGGTTGTAGAGCTCCACCTGAGGCTGGCCCTGATTGGCCAGCCGGACCAGCTTCCAGTCGCCCTTGCGCGTGGCCGCCTGCGCTCCGAACCGCCAGAAGAGCTGCTCGTGCGGCGGGCCGCTTTTCTCACCGGCGAGATGGGGCAGCAGATCGACGCCATCCAGCTTGCGGCCTTCGGGCAGCGTGCCGCCGGCAGCCGCGACGGCGGTGGGAAAGATGTCGAGTGAGATCACCGGCCGATCGTACACCTTGCCCGCCGGGAGCCTGCCCTTCCAGCTCACCAGGAACGGTACGCGGATGCCGCCCTCGTAGACCTGGCCCTTTACGCCGCGCAGCGGGTGGTTGCTGGAAGTGGTCTGGACGGTCGGCCCGCCGTTGTCGGCCAGGAAAAAGATCAGCGTCCGGTCTTCCAGCCCCTTTGTACGCACCGCTTCCACCACGCGTCCGATGCCGTCGTCCATGGCCGCCATCATCGCGGCGTGCTGGCGGCGGCGCTCGTTCTCGATCTGCGGGAATCGCTTCAGGTACTTGTCGGGCGCCTGGAGGGGCGAATGCACCGCGTTGTAGGCGAGATAGAGGAAAAACCGCTCCTTCGCGTGCCGGCTGATGAAATCGACCGCTTCCCGCGTGAACGCATCGGTGAGGTATTCAGCCTCATGGACCGGCTTGTCGCCGCGGCGGATCGGGTTGTTGCCCTGCAGGTCATTGCGGAAGTAGTCGTGCCCGCCGCCCGGGAAGCCGAAGAACTCGTCGAAACCCCGCCGCAGCGGGCTGAACTTCTCGGCGCTGCCCAGGTGCCACTTGCCTACCGCGCCGGTCACGCATCCGGCCGCTTTCATGCGGTCCGCCATGGTCACCTCGGTGAGCGGCAGGCCGAAGTTCTCCGTGTATCCGGCCGGCCCCGGATTCAACTCGTGCCCGAACCGCTGCTGATAGCGCCCGGTATTGAGGCCCGCCCGCGTCGGGCTGCACACCGGACACGACACGTAGCCGTTGCTGAACCGCACGCCGCTGCGGGCGAGGGCATCGATATTGGGCGTGGGGATGTCTTTCATGCCCTGATAACCGACGTCGTTGTAGCCCTGATCGTCCGACACGATGACGATCACGTTTGGCCGGTCGGGTCCCGGTTCCGCGGCGACCGAAAGGCTCGCGGCCGTAAGCCAACCGACCAGCACGAGAGCGGAACGAACGATGTGCCATGCGGATCTCATCCGATTCCTCCGGGAAGGGCCGGCCGGGGGCGACGGCCATTGTGTGATTCAACGATCGGGCGCCTCACTTTATTGCACAGGCGGGGCCCGCGTCGAGCGTCTGCCGCCCGACCGTTGGCATTGAGCGAACGGGCCGCGGGTCTGGCGGGCCGCGTGAAAATGCAAACGGCCGATCCGCGAGATCGGCCGCTCACATCCAGAGCATCGTGTCGGGTGAAGAGCAACGACGCTCCGGGGGGCTCAGTTTCGCAAGCAGGCTCACATCAGTCGCGACGACCCGAGTCGCGGGAGCCGCGATCGCCCCGGTCGGAGCCGCGGTCACGATCGCGATAGGAGTCGCGGCCTCGTCCCCGATCCGAGTCGCGCCGGCTGGGCCGGCTGGTGGCGCCGCCGTCGGCGGCCGGCCGGCTGCTCGGCGGTGGATCCACCGCCAGCCGCTGGGCGCTGGTCGGCAACTGATTGAGCTTGGTCTTGAGCTCCTCGAACAGGGCTGCGACGGGGGCGTTCAGGGTATCCGACTGCTGACGCCGCTGGTCGCGATCCTGGATCTGCTGCAGGGCCGCATAGTCCGCCTGGTGCGACTCCTCGTACTGTTTGCGGCGGTCGAGCGCATCGCGGAGGATCGACTGCGCGCTCGTCTGCTGCGACGCATCGAGCTGATATCGCCGGCAGAAGTTGTCGGTGTATCGCTCCCATGAGTCGCGCCAGTCTCCCTCGCTGCGCCGGCCACGGTCGCCCCGATCCCGGTCGCGGTCACGGTCGCGGCGATCGCCGCGGTCATCCCGGCCGCCGTCGCGATCACGGCCGCGGTCACGTTCGCGACGGTCCCGCCACTCGCGCTCGCGTTCCTCACGCTCCTGCTCGTAGCGTTCGCGGCCGCGGGCCACCTGGGCGGCTGGCAGAAGCTTCTCGACATCCCCCACGACCACCTCGCGATCCATCAGCTTGGGCATCACCTCGCGCATCGGCTCGAAAGCCTTTCGCCACTCATCGCGATCGACCTCCTCGCCGGCCTCGCGGCGCTCGCGGAGCTTCTCGACCTGCGGCTGAATCTGCTGCCAGAGCTGCTCGCGCTTCTGGCGGCGCTGTTCAGCGCTGGCGTTGTCCTGGGCCTTGAACTGTTCGAGCCGCTGGCGGACCTGCATCTGCTGTACCGGGCTGAGGTCATACGTATCGGTCAGACGCTCCATGTAGCGATCGACCATCTCGCCGTAGAATCGCTCGCGCTGTTCGGGCGTGGGGTTGAAGTTCCCCGGTCCGCCCGGCCCGCCCGGCCCGCGGCCCCATCCCCAGGGGGGTCCGCCTCTCCCGAAGTCGCCCCGATCCCGATCACGGCCGCGGCCGCGGTCGCCGTCGTCGCGTCGGCGGTCGTCGCGTCCGCGATCGTCGCGCCCGGCCTCCTGGGCCATCAGTGCCGAACCGCACGCACATGCGGCCACTATCATCACCAGACCGATTCGTCGATGGCTCATTGCAGATCTCCCGTACAAGCGGCGTTTCCACTCGCTTACCTCTCACACGATGTCATACCCCGCAATTGCTCCGTACGCTGGCGGCACGCACTTCCGCCGGCGCAGCCCCACAACCTCAGGCGGCCGGCGCCGAGGCCGGCGGCTGGCCGAGCGGCGAACCCATCGGAGGCCGGGGCCCCCGGTACCACCCGCCGCGTCCGCCCCGCTCCGAGCGGTGGCGCTGCAGCATTCTGTCATATTTCTCGCGCTGCTCAGGCGTAAGGATCTCTTTGGTCTGGGTAATGGCGGCGTCAAACGAAGTGCGCCATTCCTGGTCCAGCGCGGCCAGCTTCTCCGTGTAGGACTGGATGACCTGATCGTACTGCGCCTGATCTTCCGGCCGGATGAGCTGGGCAATGGCCTGATCCCGCTCCCGCCAGAGTTCCCGCCGCCGCTCCTCCCGCTCGCGGCCGCCGCGCCGGGCCGTATCCGACCAGATCCGATGCATCTGCTCGCGCTGCTGGGGCGTCAGGTTCAACTCGGTCGACAGCCCGCCGCACCGCCGCCCCGACGATTCCTGGGGGCCGTCAGGTTTCTGGCTCTCGATGCCGACCGTCAGGCCGGCCGCGAAGGCCACCAGAAAACAGATCATCACAATGACTCGAGTCATACCGCATCACCGTTGTTCTGGAGAGGACAGTTCATCCACCATCCACTGTGCCAGCACGACGGAATCAGGACTGGCATCCTCCACCGTCGCCCGGGCCATCGACTCCCACGTCTCCGCCGACGCCGCCGGTTCGCTGACGCTCTCGGGTCCCAGGAGCAGCGCTCCGATCAGGACGGCCGCCGCCGCCGCGGTCAGCCACCCCGCCAGGCGGATCGTCTTCACGTCGCGGGCCGCCGCCCGAGAGTGGGCGTGCATGCGCGCCACAAACTCCGGGCCCGGTTCACTGACCGGCGCAAAACGCAGCAGGGAAGAGAGCCGGCCCAGCTCGCGCAGGAACTGCCGGCACTCGGCGCAGGAGTGGAAGTGCGCTTCGAGCTGACCGCGCTCGTCGAGCGTCAACTCGCCATCGTGGTATCGTTGAACCTCATCCGTCCGATCACACGCCATGGTGGTTTACCCAATCCTCCGGTGGCCGCTCCCGCACCGCAGTCACCAGAGACGCGCCGGACAGGCGTCCTGGCCCCCGGCGATGCACGGACCGCAGCGAGCAAGGCCGCTCTGGTCCGACATCTGCTACAGGTACCCCTTGAAGCGGCGCCGCAACTCCTCGCGCGCGCGAAATAACCTGGACTCTACCGTGCCCCGAGGCAGCTCCAGGGTGAACGCAATCTCCTCGTACGACATCCCCTGCAACTCCCGGAGGACGATCACCGTCCGATGCTCAGGCGAAAGGGCCTCGAGCATCGTCGAGAGGTCCAACCGGGCATCCACCCCGGTCACGGCTGTTGAACCTGCGTACGGCCGAGCCGAGACGGCCAACCCGGGATCATCCACTGATTGCGTGGCGGCCTGGCGGCGCCGGGAGCGTCGAAGCATCCCGGCTTTCCGTACCAGGATTCCCACCAACCAGGTACGCAGTGAGGCATCCCCGCGATAATGGCCCTTGAGAGCCCCAGCCAGGGTCTCCTGGACCAAATCCTCCGCATCCGCGGCGTTCCCGGCCAGCGCATGCGCCACCCCGAACAAATAGCGTGAGTGGCGGTCCACCAGCGTCTTGAACGCCACTTCGTCGCCGCGGCCGATTTGTCGCGCCAGTTCTTGGTCGTCAGACACCTGGAGCGTCCCACCCGGCACCGACGGCGCCGCATTTTCCATATAGTTGCCGGGGCCGTCGGATTTCTTCCCAGACAACCGGTTTTTGGGTGCGGCGGCACCTGAATAGACCCCGCCCACACCGCAAGGTTGCGATTTCACATACGACGGGCCAATGGATCATCCGGCATGGCGACGCACGACAGCCGCCAGGCCACCCGCCAGGGCTCAGTCGCGCGCGCGGGTCGCAGGGGATGGCGGCGCGGCCGCCCGGAGGAACGCGATGAACTGCTCGGGCGGCATGGAGCCCGCCGCCCGCCGGAGCTCGCGGCCTTCGGGCGAGAGCGCCACGAATGTCGGCACCGCCTCCACCCCATACCGATCCTGCACGTGCGGCTGTGCGTCGATGTCGATGTGCACCGGAATCCAGGCCTCCAGGGCGGCCGCGACCTCTCTGCGCGGCAGGACCTCGCGCTCCATCCACTGGCAAGGCTCGCACCAGGCGGCGCCAAACTCGATCAGCACGGGCCGATGCGTGGTCCTGGCCTGCTGCAGGGCGGCCGTCAGATCGGCCGACCATGTGAGCCGGGAGGCCCGCGGCCACGCGACGTACAGGTACACCCCCACGGCTGCCACGAGCAGCAGACGGAGTCCCCATCGTCCGCCGGCCCGGCGAGGGGCCGGGTGCGCGGCCGGATGGTTGTGGTTCTCGGCGTCCATCATGTCGGCTCCGTCCTGTTCCGCATGCCGGGCACGACCTGGGGGTCACCCGGAAGTGCAGGCTTTCAACTTCATGTTGCCTGCCCGCTGCGCTCCATGAACATCGTCACGTAGCTCTCATGCCGCTGCGGGTCGATCCGGCCGTCGTCCACGGCGGCCCGGATCGCACAGCCTTCTTCGTGAATGTGAATGCAGTCCGGGAACCGGCACTGCGGGATCAGGTCGATGAACTCGACGAAGTGCATCTCCAGTTCGCCGAGCGGCACCATGGCCACGTCGAGCGCCCGGATGCCCGGGGTGTCGATGACAGCCCCCCCGAACTCCAGGGGGAGCCACTCAGCGGTCGTGGTGGTGTGCCGCCCCTTCTCGGTGGCCTGCGACACCGGCGCGGTCGGCCGCCGCAGCGACGGCTGGATCGCGTTCAGCAGGGTGCTCTTGCCGACCCCGCTTTGCCCCGCCAGCAGCGTCGCCCTGTCCTTGAGCAGGGACTGCAGCTCCTCGAGGCCCTGGCCGGTCACCGTGCTGGCACCGATGGCGGTGTAACCGATGCGGCGATACAGATCGAGGTACTCCTCCGCCAGGCCGTCGGGGTCGAGGTCGATCTTGGTGATGCAGATGATCGCGGGGAGCTGGCCGGCATGGGTGGCGACCAGGTATCGGTCGATCAGGTGCGGCTTGAGCCGGGGTTCATACATCGATGCCATGATCAGGACCTGATCGATGTTGGCGGCGATGGTATGGGTGCGCCGGCCGTCCGACCGCTGCAGCAGGGTGCGGCGGGGGTGAACGTGCTCGATGACCCCCTCGTCCTGCCCGCCCGCCCGCTCGAAGATGGCGAAGGTCACGCGGTCTCCCACGACGACCGGGCTGCGATCGGCGATGCTGCGGGTGCGCAGGACGCGGCGGATGGTGCAGAGCCAGGTGCGATGCCCGTCCGTCACCTCCACAAACTGGCCGCGGACCGCGGTGACGGTGGCCTCGGCCAGGCGCCCGGCGTCGCTGTGCTGCGCGCCCGACTTGTCGATCACCGTGCGCCGGCGCGAGAGCTCGCCCTTGGCCCGGACGGACTCGCGCTGGGGCGTATCGTGTGCCTGGATGTCGTCAGGCTCAGGATTGGACCATTGCTTGCGGCGGCGGGGCCTCAGGCGGTTGGGACGGAAGTCCACCCGCCTCCCCTGCGAAGCTTTTTTGCGAGAATCGTCCAATCGGCCGGTCTCCGGTTCATCCACACGCAAAACAGCCGCCTGATTCTACACGGGCGGACCCCGGCAAGCTCATCACGCCGGCTGCAAGTTTTTTTGTCGGATGCCTTGCGACCCCCCCGCATGCGGGCTACACTTCGGACTGCCGGACCGTCTTGGCCGCCCGGACGCGCGGGAGCGTCCGCGCCGAAGCCGGCTGGACACCTGTTTAGAACGGATCGAGGACGCCCCGTGGCCGACAACTTTGCTGATTCACTTCTGGCCGCCATCAAGAAGAAGCGTACCCCCGCGTGCGTGGGGATTGACCCGGTGTACTCAAAGCTGCCGGCCGAGATCGCCGAGCACCGCGATCTGAACGACGAAACCGACTCGGAGGCCGCCCTCGACGCGATCCTCGAGTTCTGCCGCCGGATCATCCGCATCGTGGCCCCGATCGTGCCGGCGGTGAAGATCAACACCGCCTTTTTCGAGCGCTATTACTGGGAGGGCCTCGAGGGGTATTACGACCTCATCCAGGAAGCCGACGGGGCGGGTCTGATCGTCATCGGCGACTGCAAGCGCGGCGACATCGGCTCGACGGCCGAGCTGTATGCCCGGGCGGCCCTGGCCGACCCCGATTTCGGCGACATGGATGACCTCGTCGGCCCGGACGCGATCACCGTCTCGTCCTATTTCGGCTCCGACGGGCTCCGGCCGTTTCTGCAGGTGGCCCGCGAGGAGGCCAAGGGCGTCTTTGCTCTCGTGCGCACCAGCAACGAATCGGCCGGTGAAATCCAGAGCGCCCGGCTCGAAGGCGGCCTCACCGTCGCCGAGCACATCGCCCAGCAGGTGGAAGTCTGGGCCAGAGACGACGGCCTCATCGGCACGTGCGGGTACAGCTGCCTGGGCGCGGTCGTGGCGGCCAAGGATCGGGATACCACCACGCGCCTCCGCGGGATGATGCCGCATTGCCTCTTCCTCGTCCCCGGCTACGGCGCCCAGGGCACGACGGCCGCCGACATCGGCCCGTGCTTCAAGTCCGACGGCACCGGCGCCCTCATCACCGCCTCCCGCAGCGTCATCTACGCCTACGAAGACATGAAATACGTCGAGCGCTTCACCTCCGAGTGGGAGAAGTGCGTCGAACAGGCCTGCAAGGACTTCGTGGCCGAGGTCGCCGGCGCGGTCAAAGTGTGATCAGGGTCAGGCCGACCGTTGCGCTGCAAGGCGTTTGAGGAGCTGGATCTGTCCGGTGTGGTAGAGATCGTGCGAGGCGATTCCGGCGATCAGCACAAAGTTGCTCACCCTGCAGCCGGGCGGCACCACCTCGAGCTGAGAATCCGGCAGTGAGGCGATCGCCGCCCGCATGGTGCGGTGCATCTCGTCGAGCAGACGAACGTCCGCCCTCCAGGCGTCCCGCGTGGCCTCGACCGGCCGCGGGAACCAGTTGGACCCTCCGAGCGGAAACGCACCCCGCGGCTCGCTCAGAAGACGGCGACGCACCGTGTACTTCCAGTACGCGCAGTGCACCACGATCTCCCAGATGCTCCGGCGTTTTTTCGCCGGCCGGAACATCGCCGTCTCCAGGTCCAGCCCTCGAATCGACCCGCGCAGGTTGGGCCCGTGCCACGCCTTGCGCTCGTAGGCCAGATCGATGAGCTGCAGGAGCTGCGCCACGCCGCGGCCGGCGGACTGTGTCGTCGATTTCGCCATATGTCCCTGGATCATACCAGAACCGCCGCCCCGCACGTTGTGACGCAGAGCGGCGGCCGGTTGGACGCTTGCGAACCATCGCGGAGCGTTTACGCGGCAGCCCCCGGAAACCTTCTCAGGAGTCTGCCGGCGTCGGCTCAATCGATCTTGTCTCCTTTGATCTCGGTTTCCTTCTCGGTCACGTTGCCTTTGCTGTCGATGTCCGTCTCGGTCTTCTGGACCTGAACCTTGTCGCCCTGCTCGATCACCTTCGTCTTCTCGACCTCCTGACCTCCGAGCAGCTTGTCCTTGACCTCGACCTTCTCTGAGGTGGTCCTCGGCCGCTCCTCGCAGCCGACAGCGAGAAGCACGGCCGAACCCATGCTGAGAACGGTCAACACGCATCGGATGGCAAAGCGCATAGCGATCTCCTTTCAGGATGACGGCCCGGAGGTTCTATGCCCGTGCCAGGCGTGATTTCAAGTATCGGACCGGAAATAAAAACCGGGCTCAGGCATGACGCTACGGACAGAGGGCTTTCTGCGCAGCAGGCAGCACCCGCCCCTTGACGAACAGCATATCGGTTGCGTTGATCGCGCCGTCGAGATTGTAGTCGGAGCCCGGCGCGGCCGGGACGGAGAAGCCCATCCGTGAACGGGCAAGCAGCACGTCGGTCAGCGACACGTCGCCCGAGGACGTCTGATCGCCCCGCAGCATCCGGAGCTGGCAGTCGGTGTCGCCCGTGATGGGGTTGTTGCTCATGTCCCGGACGACGTCGGCCACGTCGATCGTGATGCAGGCGCGGTCCGGCAGACCGCCGCCAAATGTCAGGCGCAGCGTGTCGGCATCCACCATGCTGGGCAGGGCACTGCCGGACATCATGTAAGGGCCGCTCAGCTCGCCGTTGTCGTTCGTATACCACGCCGTCACGCCCACGTACGCGCCGGGCCGGATCTGAACGGGGATGCGGAAGTCGACCTCTACACGGAAGATTCCCCCCGTGCGCGGCTCGACGATCGGTCCGGTCATGCCGTTTCCGCCCGCGGCCGGATCGAGTTCGATCGGCAGCCAGAACGCGTTGGGTCCTGGTTGATGCTGACGGAGGCAGCGCCAGGCGACGATCGGCGGCGGGTGAACGTTTTCATACGCGCCGCGATTCACGACGGCCGCCGCGGGCGACGCCGTCGGGTCGTCCGTGATCCGCGGATGGCCGTCGAGATCGAGCGGCAGCGGCTCGGCGGTGTCGCCGTCTGCGTCCACATCGCCGCTGTCGGCCGGCACCGACGCATTGTCCCCCGAATCGAGCGCGGGGGAGCCTTCGGCGAGCCGCAGATCGTCATCCGCGGTGCCCGTCAGGCCGTCGCCGCCGGCGGGCAGGACGAACAGGGGATCCGTGCCGTTGTTGCCGATCCCGCCCCAGGCTCCCGTCCAACCCTGCACCGTGCTGTAGCCGATCTGGAGCGTACCGTAGAAGAGCAACTGCGCCGATTGCGTGGTGCCGTTCTGCGGGTCGGAGTTGTTCCAGAAAAGCGAGTTTCTCACCGTCATGGTGTATGCACCCTGGATGCCGCCCGCGGTGCCGTTGGCATGGTTGTTCGCGATGGTGCAGTTGTAGATCTGACCGATACCGTTCGCCGCTCCACCGTAGGCGTTGGCCGAGTTGCCGCTGAACACGCAGCCGATGAGCCGGCCGTCCATCTCCACCCACAGCCCGCCGCCGACGTTGCCGGTGGTGTTCCCGAAAAAGCCGCAGTTGATGCAGGTCAGCGGGTAATAGCTGCCCTTCACGGCGCCGCCGTTCACCTGTGCCTGGTTGCCGACGAACGTGCAGCCGGCGAAGAGCGGATAGGCATAATAGAAATCGACTGCGCCGCCGTGTCCCTGGGTGGCCACGTTGCCGCGGAACGTGCAGCGTCGAAAGCTGTGCGCCAGGGCCGCCGAGGTGAGCTCGACCGCGCCGCCGTCATACTGGGCCTTGTTCAACTCGAACGTGCAGTCGCTCACCTGCGTGGACTTGTCCGCGAACAGCGCCCCGCCTTTGACGCCGTAATTATCGCGGAAGACGCAGCGGCTGATGACGCTCGGCCCGAAGGCGTGCACGCCGCCGCCGTGATTCTCCGGGTAGCCCCCGACGACCGCGTTCCCACCCACAATGGTGAAGCTGTCAATCACGCACGGTGCGGGCGGTCCTGGTGCGCCGGCGGCAATCTTGATAACGTGAAAGGAGTTGTCGCTTCGATTGGTGAAGCCGGGACCGTCGTTGCCCTGGAGGTCGCCGCTGAGCGTGGTCGCGTATGCCGGGTTCTGTTCGTCGGGATCGGGCGCGCCGTATCCGGCGTATCCGCCGCGCAGCACCATGCCGTCGCGGAGTGGAAAGTACGCCGTCGCCTGAGCGCTGGCCGGCGTGGGCTTGTAGGTGCCTGCCCCCACGCGGATCTCATCGAAAGGACTGGCGCTCAGCAGCGTCATGAAGAGGCTATTGCTGGCGGTCGCCCATGATTGTCCGTCGCCGCCGGGCGGCGCGCTGTCATCGACGTAGCGGATGGTGGCCCTCAATGGGGAAACGCACGTGGCGAAAGCCAGACAGGAGACGATTCCTGGTGCGACTCGCTGACTCATGGTGCATCCGCTCCTGAAAGCACCAGTTTATAGAATCGCCGCCTCCGCTGCAATTCAGTTGGCACTGGAATAGAGCAGGGGGTCCGTGACAGTTTGGGCGGGGTGGCATGGGCAGCTTCGACTTCGCGGAGCG
>CAZQEN010000082.1:0-23862 GCA_964591605.1 uncultured Planctomycetales bacterium | reverse complement strand
CGGTGCCGGTGGCGGCAACCGTGAACTGGGCCGTCGCCGCGGGGCAGACGTTCTGGGCATTTGGGTGCTGCGCGATGGTCGGGCCGGCGGGGGCGACGCACGTGACCGTGATGTTGTCGAACGCCGCGGCCTTACCGTCTCCGGTCACGTTCACATACGTCTGGCAGTCCAGGAAGAGCGTGATCGATGACGCGGTGGCCGTCACGGTGCCATTGAAGGTGACCCAGGTGCTGCTGGTGGTGGAGGCAGCGGGCGTCAGATCGATCGCATCGGCGTAGGAAGTGCTTCCACCGGGGGCGCACCTGACGGTGGCCCGGCCGCTGGCCGAGTTCGTGCGGAAGGAACCCTGGACGCGGTAGGTGGCGCCGATCGTGCAGCCGGTCAAGACCTGATAGACGCCCGCCCCGCCGGAGGCGACGTAGGATGACTGGATCTGCTGGTATTGGAGACCTTCGGGAGGTGCAGCGTTCTGGATGGTGTAGGCGATGAACGAGGGCACCGTGGGGCGGGAATAGGCTGTCCAGCCGGTCGCGACGCCGCCGGCGTTGCCGCCTTCAAAGTTGCCGTTGGCGAGATTGGGCGTGGTGCAGCCGGCGACGGTGAGCGACGCCTCGTTGGAGGTATCGCTGCCGTAGTTGTTGGTGACGACGCACCGGTAGCCGGCCGCGTCGTTGTTGTCGGCATTCGACACCGTCAGGGCGGCTGTGGTGGCACCGGAATAATGCCCGCCGTCGTTCAGATCGGCCTGATTCTTCTGCCAGCGGTACGAAAGCGGCGCCGTGCCCGCGGCGATCACGGTGAACACGGCCGTACCGCCGGGCGTCACCGCCTGGTTCGACGGATGCTGCGTGATCGCGGGCGGGCCGGGGGCCGCCAGCGCGAGCGCGGCCGTGCTGGACGTGGCGCTGCCGTACGCGTTGGTGACAACGCAGCGATAGCTCGCTACGTCGCCGCTGTCGGCCGGGAAAACGGTCAATACGGGCGTATGAACGCCGGAATAATGCCCGCCGTCGTTGAGGTCAACGGGACTGGGGCAGTTGGCCGCCCCGCACTTTTGCCACTGATAGCTCAGCGGACTGGTGCCGGCCGCGGAGACGATGAACGTCGCGGCGCTGCCCTCGTCCACCGTCTGGTTGGCGGGGTGCTGCGTGATCGACGGCGGATTGTTCTGCGGCAGGCAGTGTTCGGGCGCGAACGAGCAGACGCCGGGCCAGGCGAGCTCTTCGTAACGCTGCTGGACGCTCGCGCGGAGCTGCGGGTTCACCGTGATCAGGATCATGCGCGTCACATCGAGCGTACCCAGCGAGACGGTCAACTGGTTGCCGTTCTGCTGCGCGGCGACGTCGTAGATCCCGCTGGGCCGGACTTCGAATGCGGCGGGCGAGGCGGTCATCCATGCGGGCAACGTCACGACGACGCTCGCATTGGGGACGAGGTTGTGATGGAACCCCGCGGTGTCGTTGTAGTAATCGTCATTCACCGCGAGGAGGATGATGGTGTTGGTGCCGGAGAGCAGGGCCCGGGCCCAGACATTCGTGCTGGGTGCCAGCGTCATGTCCACGGGATGGCTGGTGACGAGTTGCGGGGCGATGGTCTTGATCTCGTTGCCGTAGAGGCCAATCTCCTTCCAGAGGTCGCGGGCGGCCTGGGTGGACTGGTCGGCCAGGCCGTGGGCCGGCCAGCCGCCCGAGTTGAGCCACCAGTAGCACAGGCCCTTGGCGCCGGCGGCCAGCGCGTAATAGACCTCGATCCGCTTGGTCTCGGGGTCCGCGTAGGGCCAGACCTGCCCGACATATTCGGGATCGCAGGCGTCGGAATCGGGGCATCTCCAGGCGCAGGAGTAGAGGATGACGTTGGAGGGATTCGGCTCTGCCGCCCGCGCCACCGCCTTCGAGACGGCGTAAATGTAGGTGGCCTTGCGGTAGACGGGGATGACGTTCTGATCGCGCCAGTAGGCATCCTGGAGCCGCCGCTGGTAGTAGGGGTCGACTTGCAGGATGTCCACCGCCTGGCCGTAGGCGTAGTAGTTCTCCGGCTTGAACGCCCCGTTCATGTTGACCGAAGTGGGCGTCTGCGGGCGCAGCGCCCGCAGCGCCTCGCCCTCGTCGATCGTCCGCATGGCGAGAATCCCCATCGGGCTCTTGCCGCACGGCAGCCGCAGCCCCGTTCCGCAGAACGTGCGCTCCATGTTCGACTCTTCCGCGTCGATCTCGTCGTTGATGAAGAACATGTCGGGGCCGAGATTGCGCGAGTCGAACTTGCTGGGGTCGCCGGTGGTGTAGCCGTAGCCGCGGGCCGTGCAGTCGGCCGCCCCCGCCGCCGTGCTCATGTAACCCGAGACGCCCCCCACGCTCACCTGGCAGTTGTTGATGCCGTGGTTCCACGACTCCTCGATCCAGTCGGCGATCGTGTAGCTCGAGGTCAGGTCGAACGTGTTGTAGGTGCTGTGGATGAACTTGTTGACCCACGTCCGCAGCGAACCCGTCGCCTTTTTGCCGTCGGAGTAGACGCCCTGGTAGACATGGTAGGACATGGGATCGAGCGCGGTCGGAAACGTCAGGACGGTGGCGGCGTAGTTGGTGCCCGGATCGCCGACCGTCGCCGCGCTGGCGGTCACGTCGACGTCGTCCATCCGGACCGTCGTGGGAGCCGCTCCACCGCTGCCGACCGGGCTGCGTCGCCAGTGGAGGTAGACTTTCATGCGGTCCTGGGAGAAGCCGACGCTCGCCAGTTGCGGGGCGTTGGCGTCGATCGGGATCGCGGCGTTGACCGTGCCGGCAGAGGTGGCGATGCTCAGGTTGACCGGGCTGATCAGCGGGACGAAACGCAGACGCACCACAACCTGGGCCACGCCGCCGGGCGGAATGCCCGTGGACGGATCGACTTTGTACCAGACCGGCTCGCCGGCATCGAGGATATCCTGAGGCGGATTGTCCCAGTAGAAGTAGATGCTGCGGGCGTCGTGCACGCCCTCGTTCAGCTTGAGCACGGTGCCCAGATTGTAGCCCTGGAAGCTCACGCTGTTGACGGTCACGGATGAGCCGCCGGTGTTCCTGAGGTAGGCGTGGATGTTGCAGCCGACGGCCGTGCCGACCGGGCAGGAGTCGGGGTAATACCGGTCTTTCCAGATGCAGTTGAACTCCGGAAACCAGTCATCCTGCTGATACTGGACGCCGACCAGAGTAACCGCCGCACCGGCGGTGCCGCACAGAACGCTGCCGGCCATCAGGATCGCAACAACCGCTCCCCAGCGTCGAGGTGATCTGAACACACTGCACATCGGTCACTTCTCCGCTCGAATCCAGCTCGTCAATCTGCACAATTCGGGTCACCCTCGACACCCGGCCCGCTCATGCACTTGATGAACAGGAGCAGGTCGGCCTGGGTGATGTCGCCGTCGCCGTCCTGGTTGAGATTGGTGTCGGCGCAGTCAGGGTCGAGCACCGGTCCTGATGCGGGGTCGAGGCACTCCTGCATGTGCCCGTAATCCGCCTGATCAACATCTCGATCGCCGTCGAAGTCGCCGGGAATAGAGGTCAAAACCACTGTCAGGGCGGCGGCATTCGACGCGGCGGTGCCGTACGCATTCGTCACCACGCAGCGATAATGGCCCGCATCGCCGATGTCCACGGGCGAAACGGTCAGCGTAGCGGTCGTCACGCCCGAGTAGTGCCCGCCGTCGCTCAGATCGACCGGAGCGGGGCAATTCGCTGCCCCACACCTCTGCCACTGGTACTCCAGGGGATTACTGCCGTTGGCAAAGACGGTGAACGTGCCGACGGCACCGATCTCGACGACCTGATTCGACGGGTGCTGGGTGATGCTCGGCGGTGAAGACTGGGGGACGCAGTGTTCGGGGGCAAACGCACAAATGCCGGGCCAGACTTCGCTGACATAGCGAGACTGGAGCGTCCCTCGCAGCGTCGGGTCGGTCGTGATGATGATCATCTTCGTCACGTCGAGTGTGCCGAGCTGCACGGTCAGGTTGCTGCCGGCCAGCGAGGTGGTCACGTCGTAGAGGCCGCTCGGGCGGATTTCAAACGCGGTGGGCGCCGGGGAAGTCATCCATGAGGGCAGGACGGCGACAACGTTCGCATTGAGGGCCGGCGTCGAATGGAAACCGGCCTCGTCGTTGTAGTAGCTGTCGATCACGGCCAGCAGGATGATCGTGCTGGTGCCCGAGGCCAGCGCGCGCGCCCAGACGTTGGCGCTTGGCGTGAGCGTCATGTCCACCGGGTGGCTGGTGACCAGGATGGGAGAGATGGTCTTGATCTCGTTACCGTACAGTCCCATCTCCTTCCACACCGCCAGGGCCGCGGGAGTCTGAGCACCCAGCCCGTTCGAGGTGCCGACGGCACTCGTCGGCGTGAACCACCAGTAACTGATCCCCTTCGCGCCTCCGGCCAGCGTATAGTAGGCCTCGATCCGCTTGCACTGGGGCGTCGCAAACGGCCACACCTTGACCACGCCGTTGACGTTCTCCTTCGACTCGGTCGATTGCAGGATCACGTGCGATGAATTGGGCTCGGCCGCCCGCGTCACCGCCTTGGCCACCGCGTAGTTGTAGGTCGCCTTGTTGTAAAGCGGGATCCGCTCGGGGTAGTACCAGTAGGTATCCTTCAGCCGCTTCTGGTAATAGGGATCAACCTGCAGCACGTCGACCAACTGCCCGTACGCGTAGTAGTTCTCCGGCTTGAACGTGCCGTCCATGTTGATCGTGGTGGGCGTTTGCGGATAGGTGTTGCGGAAATCCTCGCCGGTGGCGATCGAGCGCAGGCCCAGGATGCCCATGGGGCTCGTGCCGCAGGGGATTTTCAGCCCCGACCCGCAGAAATTGTCGCCGACGTTGTCCTCCTCCGCGTCCACCTCGTCGTCGATGAACGACAGCAGGGGCGGAGGATTGTTGTCCGTGTTCTTGTTCCACACGATTCGCCCGTAGCCGCGCGAGATCGTGTAGGCCTCGCCCGCGCCGGATGACAGATAGTCTCCTACCCCCCCGCCGAACTGGTTCTGAACGCCATTGAGCCCGCGGTTCAACGAATCATCGATGAACTGCTTGCCGCAGGCCATGTCGTTGTCGGCACAGGGGAAGACGCCCCACGAGCAGTGCAGGAACGGGTGCGACCAGGCCCTCAGTGACGCCGTCGCCGTCTTGCCATCAGAGTAGACGCCCTGGAAGACATGGTACGACAGGTACGGCAGCGGCGCCGCCAGCGTCAGCACCGATTCGGCGAAGTTCACGGATGCATCACCCCCGCTGACCGCGCTGGACGTGACATCGACGCCGTCCATCAGAATCGTGGTCGGGGCCGCGCCGGTACTGCCGCAGCAACCGACCGGACGCCGCCAGTGCAGGTACACCTTCGTTCGGTCCTGCGAGAAGCCGACGTTGGCGAGCTGTGGCGCAGTCGCACTGATCGGAATGGTCGTGTTGATCGTGCCGCCCGAAGTGATGACGCCGACGCTGACCGTGGGCGTGGTCGGCGGAAAGCGAAGCCGGATGACGGCCTGGGCGACACCGCCCGCGGGGACCGTCTTCGGATCGCCCTTGAACCAGACAGGGATTCCCGCGTCGATGATGTTCTGCGGCGGATTGTCCCAGTAAAACCAGATGCTGTTGGCGTTGTGGGCCGTCGTGCTGACCGGCAGGATGGTGGTCAGGCTGTAACCTGCCAGCGTCACGTCGGTGATACTGACCGACGATGCGCCCGTATTCTTCAGGTAAACGTGGACGTTGCCGCCCAGGTAGGTGCCCGAGCACGAAGTCGGGTAGTTGCTGTCGTGCCAGATGCAGTTGTATTCGGGAAACAGCTCGTCCTGCTGGTACTGCACGCCGAGCAGCGTCACGGCAGCTCCGGCGGCGTTCGAGGCCAAGAGCAGGAGTCCGCAGACCAGGGCCAGGCGAAGCGGAGACGCCGGGCGGGAGACGTGAACAGTGAGGCATGAAAGCACCCCGGCCGGCATCGGCCATCCGGCCTCCGACACGTCCATCCTCATCACCGGTTTCTCCCTTTGCATCAGATACCTCGATCAGTCGGTACAGTTCAGGTCGGCCGGGACGCCCTCTCCCCGATAGCACCGCTGGAACACGGCGAAATCGGCCAGATCCGCGTCGCCGTCCTGGTCAAAGTCCGCCCAGCCGCAGCCGCTGCCGTAAGCGACCTGCGCCCGTGACAGGCAGGCCCGCAGCAGGTCGAAATCGGCGCCGTCCACGTCGCAGTCGCCGTCGGCATCCGGCCCGACCGTCGGCCCGACCGTCACGGCATAATCGTACGTGCCATTGTCGACGTCCCCGCCATTGCAGCCCTGAACATGAAGGTACCACGTCCCGGGCGACGCAGGCGATGTCACCAGCAAGCCGCCCTGCCAGCGAGGCTCGTGGCCCGTCCAGGAGTGGGTCGGATTCTGATCCCACGCATAGCGGTAATACTGAACCGTACCCGGTCCAAATCCGCCGACGGCCGTCCAGGAAAGGCTGGCATTCGTGCAGACGGTTGTATCGGCGGTGGTCACGCTGTCGGCGGTCGGCGGCACGGACAGTGTCCAGACGGTTTCCAGATCGCTGTCGGGCGTCTCGACGCCGCCGGCGTTGCGGGCCCGGGCCGCAAAGTCGTAAGGCATGTTGGGAGTCAGGCCGGTGGAAGCCCACGGGCCGACGGTGGTCTGCCAGCCGGAATCGGTGCCGGCCGTCGCATTGGACACGCGGACGCCCGAACTTCCAAGCGAGAGGTTGGAGAAGGAACCCACCGGACCGACGGTGATGCTCGTGGTGGTTGCCGCGTCGACGGAGATGCCCGCCGGCGTCTCGATCAGGGAGAAGGTCGACTGGCCCGGAGAGGGATGCGACGTGCCGCAGTCGTTCATCGCGCGGACGTACCGCGTGTACTGGGTGTTGGGCAGGATGCCGGTGGTTTCCGTCCACTGGGCGGTGTCCGCCGGGAGCAGGCCCGACTTGTCCGCCTCGGTCTGGTCCTGCAGGCGGTAGCCGGTCTCGATGTCCAGATCCACCCATCGCCAGCGAATGCTGGTTGGGCTCAGGGCCTGCGGCGGCAGGTCGGTGGGCGCGCCCGGGGTGATCTCGACGTCATCCAGCCACACGTAGGCCACGCGGTTGTTGCTGGCCGAGCGGGTGGATCGTCCGCGGAGGTAGACGGTGATGTAATTGCCGGTGGCGGTGATGTTCCACTCGTCCTGGCTCCAGTAGTCCCAGGGCTTCGAGGCCCACAGGACCGTGCCCGCGTTGGGATTCGTTCCGCCGGTGGGGTCGACGCCGAAGAAGCCCTCGGCGATGCCGGTGCCCTGCGGCGAGTAGACCTTGATCCAGGCCCGGATGGTGTACGGCTGGCCTGGCACGCTGGAAAACTGCTGGTAGACGCCGCCGTCATAACCGATGTCGTGCGAGTACACCTCCTGCGAGTGCAGGCCGTGGTGGCGCTCGGTCGTCTCGTCGGAGAAAACCAGATTCGGGCCCTCGGTGCCCACCTTGATGAACTTGTTCCAGCCGTTGCCGGCCCCGTTCGTGAAACCGGACTCGAAACTGAGGTTCTGCAGGCAGCCGGGAAGGCATTGAATGACCGTCAGCACGCCCGGGTTTGAGTTCGTGCTGCCGTAGTTGTTGGTGACCACGCAGCGATAGCTGGCCGTGTCGGCGATGGCGACGCTGGTGATCGTCAGCGTGGGGGTGGTCGCGCCGGAGAAGTGCCCGTTGTCGGTGAGATTCGTCCATGATCCGGAGCCGCCCGGATCAGGGTTTTTCTGCCACTGGTGGGTCAGGGTACCCGGCCCGGCCGCCACAATGCTCAGGACCGTGTTGGTGCCGGCACACTGGGTGAGTGTGGGCGGATGCTGGGTCACCGTGGGCGGAATCTGCTGGGAGCAGACATCCAGCGCGAACGCACAGACCCGCGCCTGGACGAGCTGGTCGTATCGCTGCTGAATCGTCGCTCGCAACTGCGGATTCTGCGTCAGCACGATCATGCGGGTCAGGTTCAGCGTGCCGAGATTGACCTGCAACTGGCCGGTGTTGAGCTGGGTGGCGACATCGGCGAGTCCCCCGGCGGAGATCTCGAAGGCCGACGGAGACGACAGCCACGTCGGGAGGGTGACGGTCACGCTTGCGTTGCTGACCGGCGTGTAGTGGCAGCCGGCCTCGTCGTTGAGATACTGATCATTGACTGCAAGCAGGATGATGGTGTCGTTAGAGACGGCCAGCGCCCGCGCCCAGACGCCGTTGCCGGGCTGCAGGGGCAGTGCCACCGGGGCGCTGGTCACCAGGAGGGGCGCCGCGGTCTGGATCTCCGCGCCCAGCAGGCCGATCTCCCGCCACAGGGCGAGGGCCGGCGGCGTCGCGGCGTCCAGACCGTTAGAGGGTGCGCCATCGAGATACCACCAGTAGGAGATCCCTTTCGCTCCGGCGGCCAGCGCATAATAGACCTCAATCCGCTTGGACTCGGGCGTGGGGAACGGAAAGACCGCGCCCGACGAGTCTCTCCACTCGCACGAGTAGAGCACCATGTGCAGCGGATTGGGCATGCAGCTCGAGGCGGCAAGCTGCCCCACGGCATAGATGTAGGTGGCCTTCTGATAGAGAGGAATCCGCGACGGCAATGCCCAGTACGCCTCCCGCATCCGCACCTGGTAGTAGGGGTCCGTCATGAAGACGTCGGGGACCTGCCCGTAGTTGTACCAGTTGTAGGGCTTGTACGTGCTGTCGATGTTGAGCGTGGTCGGAGCGAGAGGATAAGCGGCCCGCAGTGTTTCGCCGGTGCCGACGGCCATCTGGGCCAGCGAGCCCACCACCTTGTTGCTGGGGATGCCGGTCACCCGCGAGTCAGCGGCGTCGGGCTCATCGCGGATGAACCACATCCGGGGCTGATCGGCTGACCACTTGCCGATCTCGTCGATCACGAAGCCATAACCCTGGCTGGCGACGAACTGCCGGCCCGACACCGACTTCTGAAGCACGGCCGTGACGCAGGACCCGTTCTGGACGAGCGTATTCATCCCGTGGTTCACAAAATCGATGAGCGACTCCCGGGCGGCCTCGTCATCGCCGTCGGCAACGGCATGTCCGCCCCACGTGCCATACAGGAACGGGTTCACCCACGCCCGCAACCCGGCGGTCGCCGCTTTGCCGTCGACGTAGACCCCGCGAAAGACGTGGAAGGACATGCTGGCGAGCGGCTGTGCCGGTTGAATCACCGACACGGCGAAGTCGGCCCCCGGGTCGCCGACAGTGGTCGTGCTGGCGGTGACGTCGGTGCCGTCCATCCAGACCGATGCCGGGACCGCCCCCCCGCTGCGTCGCCAGTGGAGGTACACCTTCGTCAGATCGGGGGCAAAACCCACGCTGACGATCTGCGGCCCGGCCAACTCCACCGGAACGGTCGTGTTCAGCGTCCCCGCGCTGGTCACGACGCCGATGCTGACCGGCTGTGTCACCGGCGTGCCGCGCAGCCGGACCACGACGCGGGCCACTCCGCCGACGGGGATCGTGGCGGGGTCCATTTTGTACCAGACCGGCTCACCGGCGTTGATGAGCGCCTGCAGGTCACCTGCGGAGAGCCCGTCCAGGTAGATGCTCGCGGGCTGGCGTTTGGCGACCTGGTAATGCAGCCGAAGAATGTCGCTGAGGCTGTAGCCGGCCAGAGTCACGTCCGAGATCGTCACCGAGGAGGGGCCGGTGTTGCGCACGTAGACATGCAGGTTGGCGCCCAGAGCGGCAGCGCTGCACGGCCCGGGAAACTGGGACTCGTTCCAGAAGCACTGGTGCTCGGGAAAGGCCTGATCCGGCTGGTACGTTGTGCCCAGCAGCGTGACCGCCGCCCGGGCCACGGAGCAGGCAAGGCCGGCCCATACCACGGCTGCACCCAGACAGAGATTCCCGCATCGAGCCATTCGCATGCCTCTCGTAGACTCTTAAACAGAACTATCGACACCGGGCAGCGCCCGCACTGGTGATTCGCGGCATCTCGTTTACGGGACACAGCCCGGCGGCGGATTCTGGACATCCAGGGGCACGGACGGGCCCGTCACGCAGGCCGCAAACGCGGCGAAGTCCGCGGCGTCGACGTCGGTATCGTTGTCGCGGTTGAAGCACTCACAACCCGCCACGAGGTTGCCGTAACCGGTGACGCATCGCTGGAACCCGCCGAAATCATCCATGTCGGCGTCGCCGTCTTCATCGAAATCCGCGAACGGCGTGTGACAGGGGCATTCGCCGGTCGCGCAGCTCGTGCCCGGCCCCCGGAATCGGCCCGCGCACTGATGGATAAAGGTATCGGTGCAGACCCGCGAGCCCTGGCAGCAGGCGCCGATGCAGGTATCGGGCTGGCAGGTGCCCCCGCCGCCGGCATAGGCGCCGCCGAGCAACGCGCAGCCCTCCTCGGTCGTCACGGTGCACGCGCCGTCGGCGGGCGAGCAGCAGGCGCCAACCGCGGCGTCGGCCGTCCCGCCCTTCAGGACGAGCGTGTCGAAGTGCACGAAATTGGAGCCGTCATCGATGTTCGTTCCGTAACATCCGTTGATACCCGACATCCGCTTGCACCAGGTGGCGCCCGAACCCCAGTTCTGGTTGAATTCCGTGCACTCGTAGTCGGTGCCGTTCCAGCTTCCCGGTGCGCAGTTGGCGTAATCGCCACCCGCGTTGACCAGATCCACCGAACAGAGCCGGCAGCTCGACGGGTTGCCCAGACGGATGGTGTTGAAGGCGCCGAGGAACTTCCGCGGAATGTTGTCCGCCCAGCTATACAGCGCCGGCTCATAGTGAGCGGCGCCGCCCAGGGTCGCGGTGGCCGTCGCCTGCGTACCCGCGGACGGCGGCGCGATGGTGATGACCGGAGCCGAGCTGTAGCCCATGCCCACATCGGTGATGGTGATGGCGGTGACCGCTCCGTCGTTCACCGTCGCGACTGCCGTCGCCTGGCGGCCGTTCGGGCCCGGCGGGCCGATCGTTACCGCCGGTGCGCTCGTGTAGCCCGATCCGGGGTTCGTGATGGTGATGCCGCCGGCGATGGTGTCGTTGACCTGCAGGTCCGGCGTGCAGATGCTTCCCGCGTACGGCACCCACTGGCTCCGATTCTGAGCGTTCCAGTGTTCGATGCGCACCGTGTTGGTCTTGATGATGAATACGACGTGGTCGATCTTGTCGCCCAGGAGGAAATCACCGCTGCCGACGACGCCGGGAATGCCCTCGACCGGATCGAAGATCTTTGAGCTGAGGATGCGCCACTTCCAGCCGTCAAAGAACGACAGGTGCTTGTTGGTCATGGTGTGGTTCGTATACTCCTGCATCTCCTTGGGGCAGTCAGCGTCGCTGGTGCAGGGCCGCGAACTGCCGCCGACGGTGCTGCAGAAGCCGGTCGCGGTGTTGCAGGTGTTTCCGGGCCCGCAGTGCGAGATGTCCGGTTTGACCGGGTTTTCGCAGTGGCACGGGTTGGGGTCGAGCATCGCCAGGGCGCCGATGGCCAGCGTCTTGTGCAGCTTGTCAGGGGGCGTCTGGGGGCAGTATGGCGGCGGGCAGGGGATTCCCGGGCCGTTGGGGTTCGCGGGGTCCGGACAGAGCGAGCCGGGCAGCCGGGCATCGTAGGACTGACAGATGGTCGGCCAGGCATGGTGCGGCGCGCGGTCGTCGTCGGGCATGCCCCGCGCCGCCAGCATGGCCGCACACTCCCCGCGGCAACTGATGCACGTCCCGGTTTCGATGCCCCCGACCTTGATGTAATCCGTCGGTGACACTTCAGGGTCATAACCCAGAGCCAGGTACTCCTGTTTGGTCAGGGCGTGCTCTTCGAGCGCCAGCTCCACAAAGCCGTTGCTGATGTCAAGTCCGGCCGCGCTCTGGATGCCGCTGGACATGTCGAACTCCAGCACGAGCGGCGCAGCGTCGGTGCCCAGCACGCGGTCGTACTGATTGCCGAACTTGGCTCTGATTCCCGCGGTCATGAAACGGCTCGACTGGCCGAGGGTCCCGGCCTCGTCACCTCCATTGACAACGCGGCCGCCCTGATACGCCGTCGTGAGCTGGGACTGCACGTTCGTGCCGATCAGGTTGTTGCCGCAGACCTGGTTCTGGCTGTTGTGATAACTCCAGGAGGTCGTGGGCCAGGCATTGCGAAAATAGTTGTCGTAGAGCGGAGACTGCGGACACGGATCGTTGGGGGGTGGGCAGTAGCGGTCGAAGTCGTCGCAGAAGACGGCGAGCGGGGCGATGACGCCGTCAAAATTGTCGCACCAGGTCCCGGCCTGCGAGACCACGGCCACGCCGACCCGGAGTTCCAGAGCTGCTCCGCCATAGCGAAGGCCCGCCCCGGAAGCGGCGCTCACGCTCAACACAAGGCTCGTCGCAACGATCACACGTGGTCTCATCTCAAAGCTCCTCCGCGAAAGAAGTGCACAAGAGCCCGGCCCATCCGCAGACTGTCTGCGGACCGGCGGATGGTGTTGACGAAGGTCGCGTGCAACAGGCCTGAAGCAGAACCCCGACGGTCACGCCGGCCGTGCAGGACGAATGTGTCGGGCGTGAGATGACAGGTGGGACGCGGCCAGCGTAGGCCGGGAACGCGCGAGGGTTCCGCGCTGCCGACAGGGCCAGCCCCGAAGACCTGACAACAACCCACCATTCCCCTGGCCTGGACAGACGTCATGCACTCCACAAATCCGTCTGCTCTGCTGGACCCGCTGGACAATCACGCCGGGATGTGCCCGCTCCGCCCAACCATCTCAGGTATTGTCTCCGCGGCTCGTCGCTGTTAACAGTTTAGCTGATCATTTTGTCGACATCAAGCCCCGCGCTCCCCACCAGGAAATGGCGAAACGAAAGAAAACAGGTCAATGAAGCTCTGCTTTGGGGCGTGCCGGGCAGGCTGGCGGGTGGCTCTCGGGTGGCAACGCGCCGCCAGGGGTGTTTTTCGGACCCCTGGGGTCGTTGCCACGGGAATCCGTCGCCTGTTGAAAACCAGACTCAAAGCTCGAACGAAATGCCCTGAGCCAGGGGTAACGCGGTTGAATAGTTGATGGTGTTCGTCTGCCGGCGCATGTAGGCCTTCCAGGCGTCGGAGCCGGCCTCGCGCCCCCCACCGGTTTCTTTCTCCCCGCCAAAGGCTCCGCCGATCTCCGCGCCGCTCGTACCGATGTTCACGTTGGCGATGCCGCAATCACTCCCTCGTGCGGAGATGAACAACTCGGCTTCCAGCACGTCGCGGGTGAAGATGGCCGACGAAAGCCCCTGTGGAACGTCATTGTGGATCCGGATCGCTTCCTCGACGGTCTGATAAGACATCAGGTAGAGAATCGGCGCGAAGGTCTCTTCCCGAACCACCGCCATGTCCGGCCGGGCTGCGACGAGGCAGGGCGACACGTAACAGCCACCCGGGTAGGCCAGGCCTTCCAGGCGCTCCCCGCCGTACAGGATGCGCCCCCCTTCCGCCCTGACGCGATCGAGCGCGGCCATCATGGTGTCGACGGCCTCGGTGTCGAGCAACGGGCCCATCAGCGTGCTCGGCTCCAGGGGATTACCGATCCGCACCTGCCGGTAGGCCGCGACGAGGCGGCGCTCGAGCTCCGTGCGGATGCTCTCGTGAATGATGAGGCGACGGGTCGTGGTGCATCGCTGCCCGGCCGTGCCTACCGCGCCGAACAGGATCGCCCGCGTCGCCAGGTCGAGGTCCGCCGCCGGCGAAACGATGATCGCGTTGTTGCCGCCCAGCTCGAGGATCGTGCGCCCCAGCCGCTCGCCGACCACCCGCGCGATGCGGCGCCCCATCCGGGTGCTGCCGGTGGCCGAAATGAGCTGGATGCGCGGATCGGCGATCAGGCGCTCGCCCACGTCGGCCCGGCCTCCGATGGCCAGCGAAAAGATCGCCGGATCAACGCCGCAATCCGCGCACACCCGTGCCGCAATCTTCGTGCACGCGACGGCCGTCAAAGGCGTCTTTGACGAAGGTTTCCAGATCATCGTGTCGCCGCAGACGGCGGCGATCGCCGCGTTCCAGCTCCAGACCGCGACCGGGAAGTTGAATGCGGTGATGATGCCGATGACGCCCAGAGGGTGCCACTGCTCGCACATGCGGTGCGACGGCCGTTCCGAGGCCATCACCAGACCGTAGAGTTGACGCGACAACCCCACGGCGAAGTCGCAGATATCGATCATCTCCTGCACTTCGCCCTCGCCCTCGGCGCGGATCTTGCCCATTTCCAGGGTCACCAGCGCCCCCAGATCGGCCTTGGCTTCGCGCAGGGCGTTGCCCAGCCGACGGACGACTTCGCCGCGCCGTGGTGCAGGCAGGTCGCGCCAGGTGATGAACGCCTCCTGGGCCCGCGCGGTGATCCGATCGAGCTCCGCCGCCGTGGTCTCACGAACGGACGCGATGCACTTCCCGTCGATCGGCGAGACCGACTCGAGCCGTTCTCCGCTCCCAAGCCACTCCCCGCAATAACCGCCGGGATTCACGGCCTCGATGCCGAGTTTTGACAGCGTCTCTTTCATCAGAATGCTCCTGCCTGGCTGGGTCCGGGCCGCCGGTGGCTGACCAGACCTCTATGATAGCTGCGGGCCATCCCCAAGACATCCGGGCGAGTGCATCAGCCGACCGCCGGGCAAGTGATATCAGGGAGGGGGCGTCTATCAGAGTCGGGCGCGCAAAACCCCCACTGACATTCGGTGTTTTGACCGTCGGGCGGCCGGCAGTGTCATCCACCCCGGACTGCCCGTCCGGAACGACCCTGGTTGCAGACCTGGACCGAAAGTGTATCCTTCAGCGGACACATGAAGTAAACGGCACGGGCCTCGCCAAGCCGGTTCGACGGCAGCGCGACCACATCCTGACCCGGCAGTATTGCTGGAAAGCCCGATCCATGACCCACGACGCCTCCACAACCGGAACAAATCGGCTGGCCTCGCTGGATGTGCTGCGCGGCGTCACGATTGCCGGGATGATCCTGGTGAACAATCCGGGTGACCATGCGAACCGGTATGCTCCGCTGACCCACGCTCAGTGGCACGGCTGGACACCCACCGACCTGATCTTCCCGACCTTCATCTTCATCATGGGCGTTGTCCTGACGCTCTCGTTTGAACGACGTCTCGCCCGGGGCGCCACCCGGCCGGACATCCTGGCCCAGGTGATCCGGCGCTCCGCAATCATTTTCATGCTCGGGCTCGTTCTCTACGGCTTCCCCGACGGGCGGCTCATCGGGCCGTATGTGCTGGCCATCGCGGGGCTGATGTTCCAGTCGGCCGAGACCTCGTCCGAGGCCCGAGACGGATCGCATCGAGTTCGAGATTTCCTGGCGTGGGGCCTGATCGGTCTGGCGGCCGTCTACTGGATTGCCGACTTCCGGTACTTCCAACAGCCGCATCCGCCCGCCACGTCGTCCGACGGCGCCCTGCGCATCCCCGGCGTGCTTCAGCGAATCGCCGTCTGCTACTTCTTCGCATCACTGATTGCGCTCTTCTGTCGAGTGCGCGGACAGGTCTTGTGTGCGCTGGTGCTGCTGGCGGGCTACTGGTGGATCGTCAAGCACGTTCCCTCGCCGGTCTCGTACGCGTCAACCCTGGCCCAGCGCCCGGAGGGCTGGCTGCACGAGTGGATCGACACGCGCCTCCTGGGCATTCATCTGTACAGAGAACGCCCGGACCCCGAGGGTCTGCTCAGCACGCTCCCGGCGATCGCGACGACGGTGATCGGTGTGCTCACCGGCCGATGGCTTTCCACGCAGCGCGATGGAAAGGACAAGGCGGGGGCACTTTTCATCATGGCAAATGTGTTGATTGTGGCCGGACTCTGGGCCAACCACGCCATCCCGATCAACAAGAAGATCTGGACCAGTTCGTATGCCCTGTTTGCGGCCGGAGCATCCATGAGCGCGCTGGCCACGTGTTACTGGCTGGTCGACCTGCGCGGCTATCGACGCTGGACGAGGCCCTTCGAGGTGTTCGGCACCAATCCGATTCTGGCGTACGTGGCATCCTCTCTGCTGGGGACGCTGCTCTATGTGCGGTCGATCGAACCATCCGGAGGCACTTCGATCCCGCTTCGGGTGTCGATTTATCGGGAATACTTCCTCTCGTGGGCGAGCCCGCTGAACGCCTCCCTGGCCTTTGCCTTCGCCTATGTCGTCTTCTGGCTCGTGCTGCTGACGCCGCTCTATCGCAGACGGATGTTCATTCGGATCTAAGCGGGTTCACCTCTGGCATGCCAGTTTCCGCGTGGTCAACCGGCTTTTGCACCGACCGGGACCTGCCGGCACGATACAACGGCGGGTAGAACACGTCGTGACAGGGTTGCGCTACGAACGTTTCGATCCAGCTTGTCCGGGTTGAACAGCAGCGGCCCTGGGGTTGTCATCGGCCGGCGGCCGCCGGCCTGCTGGCAACGGCCCTGGGAAGCGGCAGGTACTTGTCCAGGAAGCGCTCCACCCGCCACCAGCACCGGTTGCCCACGTCGGCGGCCAGATCCATCGTGTGCGGCCAGCCGTCGATCCGTTCGTATTCGCAGGGTACGCCCGCTTCCTTCAGTTTCCCGACCAGCGCATCGGACTGTGCGATGGGCACGAGTTCATCGATCGTGCCATGCAGGATCAGCGTCGGCGGGTCGTCGCGGCTGACGTGCTTGATCGGCGAGGCCTGCCGGTACTGCGCTTCCGCCTGCTCGTAGCGTTTGCCGCCCAGAAACGCCGTGATCACATCCGCGTCTCGCAGAACCGGGATAGTCAGGTCGGTCGGGCCGTAGTAATCGATGACCGCCTGCACGCGGCTGCTGATCCCGGCGTGGCCGCCGTCGCCCTCGAGCTCCTCGATCTCCGGCGTGTAGCCCACCATGAGCGAGAGGTGCCCACCCGCCGACGCACCCAGGACGGCAATGTGGTCCGGGTCCACGCCGTACTGCGGGGCGTTAGCCCGCATCCAGCGTACGGCGCACTTGGCATCCTGAACCGCCGCGGGATAGGGCGCCTCGCCGGAGAGGCGGTATGAAATCGTGGCCGCAACGTAGCCGCGCTGGGCCAGGCGCAGGCAGTACAGACGGTAGATGGTGCGCTGCCCCTTCTTCCAGCCTCCGCCATGAATCAGGATCACGCCAGGGACGCGTTGCGCGAGGTCACGGGGCTGGTAGAGATCCAGCCGCAGCGGGCGGTCGCCGACCCGGCCGTATTCCACATCGACCGTCACTTTGACGTTCTCGGGCGTCAGCGGGAACAGGTTGACGAGCTTCACCTTGCCCTGCCGGATGCCCTCCTTCACCTCCTCCGCCGTTTTGAACCCCTGCGGAATGGCCGGCTCCGTCGTGGCGACGGCCTCGCCCAGAGCCACCCGAGCCAAGCTCAGAACCACGACACTGACAGGCGCCAGCAGTGCCGACCGATTCCATCCAGACGAGCGAAAACAGATGTGCGTCTGCATTGGCTGTTCTCCGGACATGGATCAGAGCCTATGAGAGGATCGGCCCCCTGGAGCGCGCGATGCACCGGCCCAAACCCTCAGGACGACCGCTATACACGCACACCGACGACGGGGTCAAGCCATTTTCCCGCTCCGGTTCACCGGTTAGAGTGCTTGATGGACCGATTCTCGTTCCCAGGAAACCACAGGGGTGCACATGACGAATTCACCGAAAAGCCGAATTCGGCCATCCGGGCGTTCGCGTGGGATCGCGGTGATCGGCGTTGCGTTGTGCGTCGCTCCAGCCCCCGCTCAACCGACGGCCAGCCGGGCGGTCACGCGGCCATCTGCCGACACAGGCCTCGCCGCGACCGTGGCACAGATGCTCGGGTTCGCACCGACCGAGAAACTCTTGATCATCCATGCCGACGATGCCGGCATGTGCCATTCGGTCAATCGGGGGACCACCGAGGCGATGACAAAAGGCATCGTGAATTCTGCCAGCATCATGGTGCCCTGCCCGTGGTTCCCGGAGATCGCGGCGTTCTGCCGGGAGCACCCGGACCTGGACTTCGGCCTTCACCTGACGCTCACGAGCGAGTGGAAATACTATCGCTGGCGTCCCGTCACACCCTTCGACCAGGTGCCGGGCCTGATTGATCCGGAGGGTTTTCTGTGGCGTAGCGTCGAGGACGTGGTCCGGCATGCGTCCGTGCGGGAGGTCGAGCAGGAGCTGCGGGCCCAGGTAGAGCGAGCTCGCGCGTTCGGACTGGCACCGACACATCTGGACACCCACATGGGGACCCTCTTCGCCCGGGCCGACTTCTTCCACGCCTATCGCAAAGTCGCCAATGAATACGGACTTCCGTATCTGTTCCCCCGCCTGGAGCCCGGCCGCATGGCGACCATGGGCCAGGATACGCGCAGGGCGGTCGCCGCCATCCAGCGCGAGTCGGGCGACACCAACGAGTACACGCTCGACGATCTGATCATGATCGACGGCGATGTGCCCCTCGAACGACAGAAGCAGTTTTATCGCGATGCGTTGCGCGGCCTGCGGCCGGGAATCACGCAGATCATCATCCACTGCGGCGTGGAGGACCCAGAACTTCGGGCGACTTCGTATTCCCATGCCCGCCGCGACATGGATCGCCGGATCTTCATGGACCCGGAGATCCGTCTTCTCATCCAGCAGCAGAACATCCGCCTTCTGACCTGGCGCGAAATCGGCGTTCGGCAGCGGGCGGCTGGGGTGAGAGGGCACGATCCCGCCCCCCGACGGACCCAGTCCCTGACTGAATAAAGCCTGTCTTCATCCCTTGCATCGAGATCGGTTTTCATCGGATGATATATCATTTGGATCGGCGACACATGGGCGCCCCGGCTGAAAGTATAATGTCTTTATTTGCAATGTTTTATGACATCAAATCAGGCATGCCACGCCCAGAGAACGCGTCTGCCGTGGAGGAAACCACGTGATATTATTTGGAAGGCTATTGCAATTGGGGTATGGCTGTATTATCATCCACTGATCGGACTCATCGGGATGAGTCGGCAATTCATTTCGTACGGGCTGAAACAAAGGAACGCGAAGGGAGCGCCAGTGGCCAGCGCCGAGGTGCATTCCGAGCGGACGAGCGCAGTACCCCATCGAGGTACGTGGGGGCATGTGTGCGCTCCGACAGTTGTTCGCTCCAGTTATTAGCTCCTCAAGTCTGACCCGGTCCGTCGCTCCGATCGCATCGGGCGTTCAAGGCATAGTGCACGCACGCAGCTCCGAGGGCTTCGCTTCTCACACGAGGCGTCTCGGGAAGAGTCGAGCGGGTATCTGCATTTCGGAGTTCATGCCGGGGCCGGATGTAACGCTCCGCGACCGACTGCGGGCTGATGCGAAGGGAGGTTTCAGATGTATACCAGAACAGGTGTTTGCCTGAGCCGGGGCCGGGCCCGGGTGACCCATCGCCCGATCCCCTGGCGGGCCACCTCCCGGGCATTCACACTCATTGAGGTTCTGGTGGTCGTCGCGATCATCGCTCTACTGACCGCCGTTCTGCTTCCCTCGCTGTCGCGGGCCCGCGATGCGAGCCGTGCCGTGGTGTGCGGAGCTCATCTGAAGCACGGTGCGGAGTCGGCCTTCATGTGGATACAGCACCTTCAGGGCAGGCGGATGCCCACGAACTCCGGCTGGGCCGTCGGAGCACTCAGGATGGCGCAGGGCCAGACCGGCATTTTCACGTGTCCGTCCGATCCGAGGCCGACGCCGATCCCCGCCATTCTGGTGGACATGTTTGACGGCGGATCGCCCATGACGAATCCCTACGGAACCGCCTCACCGGATGGGCCGTTCAACCGCATCAATCCCCCTCCCCCCGATGGTGGTGCAGGGTCATTCAATATCCAGGACGAGATTCGCGGCTGCTACCCTGGCGGCGATAACGACCCCGTGGACGTGGAGTTCTCTTATATCGTCGCCAACAAAGGCGCAACCACAACCGAGGTCACGCTGACGCAGGTGTCCGCCGGGACGAACTTCGCGGTCAGGGACTACAAGGGACGTACGCTCATCGCGAACGTCAAATCCCCTGACCAGCGCACTTTTGTGACTCCTGTCATGCGCGGCAGCTATGGTCTGAACGTGTCGGCCGGCTGCAGAGCCATCAAGGGCAACCCGATCCTGCTGGCCGAGTACAACGGATGGGGAATCAAGCCCGAGACCATCAACCCGAATTTTCCCGTCGACAACCTGAAGGCCAACATGCGATTCCGACACGGAGGCAACGCCTCTGAGGGGGCCGGTCTGCTTCAGAAAAACGCCCGGACCGGCGCGGTGATCGACCCCAGTTACGTGCCGAAGGAGCGGGCAAACGTCGCTTTTCTGGATCTGCACGTGGAGAGGCTGCCCTGGGACCGGGTGGTTCGACAGATCGAGCCAACTGGTCTGAACTACACCGCAAGTTCACTGGCCCCCTTCTCGTACACGTCGCTCTGGCTGGGGAGCCCCGCGCCGCGGCCGCCAGGATGGGGTGGGTGCTGTTTCTGAGACGCTCTAAATGGAGTGAGTCTGAAGGACCGCTCCGGGTGAAGCATCGACGAGAGGAAGGAAGAGACGAACACCTGTTGATTCATGCCATCTCGATTACGAGGGAACCGGAAAGGTGCGCGCATGCCGTGGCCGGCGGAGCACGCATGCGTCGCCTTGATTGATTCGTGGATACGACCGATCGCTGGTTTCTGCCGGAGGAGGACGAACATGAAGCGGTATGGTATCGAGGCGCTGGCAGTTGCGCTCACCGGTTGGCTTTTTGTGACGCCGACCCAGGCTTGGATGATCAGCGTGGACGCCGAACAGATTCTGGCGGCTGATCAGAACAACTTCGAGATCGAGATGGACGGCCATGTCCGGCCGATGGGGGGCGGCAAGGACACGGCCACCAACGCCTTCGTCCTGCCAAACATGCGTCTGGACACGGACAGCGGGGCGCCCCCTGCCTATCCGTACACACTGGCTCGTTTCCTGGGTATCTCGCCGGCGGGGACCAAGGCTGTCATCTCCAACAGCCCCGGTGTCAAGCGTCAGTTCAGCATCTTCGGCGATGGCCCCAGAGTGCCCGTCATCACTGAAGTCCGCTGGGGTAATGACTGCACGGTCCCCGTCACGGCCGGTCTGGATCTCTCAACCTGCCTGGGCGTTGGCACCGTGCCTGCAACGAGCGTCCAGTTCACCTATGACCCAGTGGGTGACGTTATCGTCACGCTTGTCAATCAGACAACGCAGAACGTCCGCGTTTCCCAGGTCGGATACCGCATCCTGAAGATCAACAGCTTCCGCCTCGAGGATCTGAACCGTACGCACATGCCGCCCGCGGCGTTCACTTCGGCCGCAGCCAGCGTGCCGGATGGGACTCTGATCCCTGCCCTGGGCGGGTCAACCTCCTTCACGGTCACGGGCGTCACGCTGGATGATGACGTGGTCGTCTACCTCCAGAGCGACTTTGACCCCGCACCGATCCCGGCAAATCCGGGAGGAATGTGGGCGGCCTGGCATTCGGGCACCTACATCCCATCCCGTCCTGCGTATCTGGGCCGGGTGACGGTGTATGCGGTCAACAGTGCCGCCTCCAGCCGTAATCTGACCGGTTTCCCCACCCTGACAGGCGGCACGGAGAACGCGGTCCACACCGACCTGATGGCCAAGCTGCCGCTCAAGGCGATCACCGTCGTGGGTGATGCGTCGCCTGGAAAGTACTTCGCGTACCTGCGGGCGAAGACGGAACCCGGTGCGGTGGGTCTGGAGGCTACGAAAAACGCCAGCGTGGCAGATCTGCTGCTATCGACCACAACGGGAGCGGACATCAAGAGATCCTATCTGAGAACCTCAGGTCAGGATGTCTACGCAGACGTGCGCGTCCAGGCCCGCGTGCTGCCCGGCGCCTCGGACGGTACGACGCTCGATGCCAACCTCGGCGGTGTGATCAATTCGATCGACCGGGGCGGACCGATCGCGATTCGCATCAGCCCGACCGGCGACTCGTACTTTGCGAGCATTCTGACGGCGAACCCGACTCAGATCGACCTGGTGAAGGAGACCAACGCGATCAAGACGGTGATCGCCACAACGGGGGCCGGTGGCACATGGGACAACGGCGACCCCATCCAGATCGACCGGACCGACCCGGTGCCGATGCCGGCGCCTCCGAACGCCTATCATCCCAAGGTGTATGACGTCTCGCTGCAGGCCGTCGGAAACGTCATCAGCCTCCACGTTCGAGAAATCCAGAACTCTGCGCTGGTCACCGCACCTGGCGGTGGGGTAGGTCACGTCAAGACCCTCACGGTGGTCGACACTGACCTGACCAGGGGCTACGTGGGCGTCCGCACTGAGCGCAATGGATCCATCGACGGCGTCGGCGGCGATCCCGACAACGGCGACAAGTCATCTGTCTACGAAACCATGGTCCGAAACTTCGTGATCGAGGATCCGAATGCCACGTATGCCGGCTCGGTCGCGCTCGGGCAGACGCACAGCACACAGGTCGATGCACCCGCCAACGCGACCGGTACGCTGGGCACCGAGCGGTCTGACTCAGTCGTGAGCGATAACGAGATCGGCCAGCTCGCATTCCGGGCGGGTTTCGAGGCCGACTTCTACAACACCACGTTCGACATGGATCACTACACCGAGCGCGGGGCTTATACGGAGGGTTGTTCGAATCCGGCCGGCTGCACGTATCTGACCGGCAGCCCGGCAAATACTTCCTACGCTCCGCTGGTGATCCCGTTCGGTCAGACGGTGCCGTTCTTCGAGCAGCCGCCGTTCAACTCGACCTATGACCTCTACTGGCAGTCCGGCACCAGCGGCGGTGGCACGACGCACCACGGCATACCGCTGCTCGACATCGCAGCGGTCATCGGCGAACACGTCGTGGGCGGCGAGCGGCGCTGTGAGGCCGACGGCGGGATCAATCACCACGCCTTGGACACCTGCAGCGTCGGTCCGACCTGTACAGCCGGATTGTGCGTCGGCGGCGCCAGGAACGGCCTGGCCTGTACGACGGACAACGACTGCGAAGTTGGTTCGCCCGCGGATGCGCGTGCGGGCATGTACGTTACGAACAGCGGTGACTATCGAGGTGGCGACAGCATCGCCAACCCGTGGGGGGGCGACCTCTACCTCCATCCGGATGGGATCCGCATCCTCCAGGCCGCCGGTGATCCAACGGGCACCAACGGTGACCCGACCCACCCGCTCGTGGCGGGCCTGGGTGACGCCAGCGGCGTCGTCAAGGTCTACGCATTCCCATGGCGTCACATGATGTCCGCGGGGGATCCGGCGGCGCCCGGTTCGACGATTCTGGCGGTCGAGACCAACTCGACGCTGGTCGGTGCGCCTGACGGCGGGAACGTCATCAACGGACACCGGCCGTGGGGACTGATTGCCACGCCGGCCGGCACCGCCCGGTTGTCGACTGGCGGCGCTAACAACCCCAACCCCAACTTCCCGGCGAACAACGTGTTCTTCTTCGCCGGCGACCATGCCTTCCACCGCCTGAGCTGCGAGGGCCGCGAGATCGCACGACGCTCTCTGTACTGGGCGATGGGCCTGGCGATTCCGCCGTCGCCGTTCCTGTACTTCGGCGATTTCGATGAGGACGGCGATGTGGATAACACGGACCAGGGCCACTTGGCGGCATGCCTGAGCGGCGCCGGCGTACCACTTAACTACGAGAACGGTTGCGCCGACGCAGATTCGGACGGCGACGGTGATGTCGATGCCAACGACAGCGCCGCGTTCACCGCCTGCGCGGTCAACGGCTCGGGCGTCGAACCGCCCAGCAGTTGCCCCTGCCCGCAGATCTCCATCCCGGGCCCGCCGACGTTCGTGGTCACGTGCGCACGGGCCATCGTCGGCCGGCACGTGTTCTACAACAATTCGTTCTATGACACGGCGTCGACCGCGTGCAACAACACGTTCAACGGCGGCCAGC
>CAZQEN010000081.1:7184-23877 GCA_964591605.1 uncultured Planctomycetales bacterium | reverse complement strand
GGTTTCATCGACCACGTCGTCAACAAGAAGGCTGGCGTCATCCGCGTGTATCTGCCGCCCGATGCGAACTGCCTCCTGTCGGTCACCGATCACTGCCTGCGCAGCCGCAACTACGTCAACGTGGTCATTGCCGGCAAGCAGCCCGCGCCGCAGTGGCTCACCATGGATCAGGCCGTCAAGCACTGCGCCCAGGGCATCGGCATCTGGGAATGGGCCAGCAACGACCGGGGCGGCGAGCCGGACGTGGTCATGGCCTGCTGCGGCGACGTGCCCACGCTCGAGACGCTGGCCGCCGTCGAACTGATCCGCAAACACCTGCCCGAGGTGAGGGTCCGCGTGGTCAACGTCGTGAACTTGATGAAGCTCCAACCGCCGGGCGAGCATCCGCACGGCCTGCCCGACCGTGACTTTGACGCCCTATTCACTAAAGACAAACCGATCATCTTCGCGTTCCACGGCTACCCTTGGCTCATCCACCGGCTCACATACCGGCGGACGAACCACCGGAACCTGCACGTCCGCGGCTACAAGGAAGAGGGCACGACGACCACGCCCTTTGACATGGTGGTACTCAACGACCTGGACCGGTTCCACCTGGTCGAAGACGTGATCGACCGGCTCCCGCAACTCGGCGCCCGGGCCGCGTACTTCAAGCAGGCGATCGACGAAAAACTGATCGAGCACAAGGAATACATCAGTCGGCATGGTGATGACATGCCAGCCATCAGCGGCTGGAAGTGGGGGCTCAAAGAGCCGGCCGGCAGACGCGCCACCTCCACCGAAGGCGACAATCTGTAGGTGCTCGCATGCTTACACTCGATGATGTCGTCTACATGATCGTGACCGACCGTTTCGCCGACGGCGATCCGACCAACAACTCGTCCTTTGATCCGGCTGATCCGATGCGGCGGCACGGTGGAGACCTGCTGGGCATCGTGCAGCGGATGCCCTACCTGAAGGAACTGGGCGTCACCGCGCTGTGGATCACCCCCGTCTACCTGAACCCGCCGGACAGCTATCACGGCTATCACCCGCTCGATTTCGAGAGCGTCGATCCTCACCTCTGCAGCCGGGAGCTGGGGGAAGCCGGCGGACGCGGGACGATCCGGCGTTTCGTCGAGATCGCTCACGAACACGGGCTGAAGGTCATGCTCGACATTGTGGTCAGCCACACCGGCCAGGGGCATCCGTGGGTGCAGGAACGCCCCGACTGGCTCGACTGGAACGGCCGGACGGTCGAAAAGGAGTGGTTCAAGGGCCTGCCGAACCTGAACCACGACCACATGGACGTGAACGTCTACTTCCTCCTGAATGTTCTCGACTGGATCGGCGAAACGGGGGTGGACGCCGTGCGCATCGACGCGGCGCGCCACATCGAGTCGCGGTTCTGGCAGTACTTCAAGCTCTATTCGCAGGGCCTGTTCCCCGATACGACCGTCGTCGGCGAATTCTGGGACGGCAACCCTCACTGTGTGGCCCCGTTCCAGAACCTGCACGGCTTTCACAGCATGTTCGACTTCCCGCTGTATCACGCGATCCGCGACGTATTCATCGACGACCACGCGTTCGGCCGCATCGTCCGGCCGCGGCTCTCGGATGACGAGCCGCGGGGCATCCTCGATCTCGACAGGCACTACCGCAACGCCTACCAGTTGATCACCTTCATCGGCAACCACGATGCCCCCCGGTTTTTCGAGGCCGCCCGGGGCAGCGCGGATCCGGAGGACGGCATTTGCCGCATGAAGATGGCGCTCGTGTTCCTTATGACCACGCGCGGCATCCCGCAGCTCTACTACGGCGACGAGCTGGCCATGCCCGGCGGCCACGACCCCGACAACCGCCGCGACATGCGCTGGGACTGGCTCGACCCCCAGGCCGCCTCCGGCGAGGCCGTGCGAGCCCGCAATATGCTCGCCTTCACCCGCGGCCTGATCGCCCTGCGCCGCCGCAGCCCCGCCCTGTGCTGGGGAATGCAGGCCGTGCTCTACGTCACACCGTCGTTGCTCGCGTTCGTCCGATTCTCGCTGGACGACGTCGTGATCGTCGGGCTCAACAATTCACCCTCCGAGGTAAATCTCCGCGTCCCGGTGCAGAGCAACCCCGGCATCCCCATGCTGATGCGCAACCGGCTGATCGACGGCCTCGAGTTCAGCAGCATCGTGGGGCCTGGACAGAGGGCGGCGATCACCGATGGCGGTTTTCAGCTCATGCTCCCGCCGCGCAGCGCCGCGATCTACCGGGCCCGGCCGCCGGCTCTGCTCGGCGCCGGCCGTCTGCAGGCGGCGCGCCGGCTGGGTGACGTGCGCCCGGGCCATGAAAACCTGCTCGCATCGGTTCGGATCTGATGCGCGACCCCCTGCAGCGCGGCACCAGTCTCATTTGCCCGCCGCCGCTGAGTTCAGCTGGCCAATCGCGGACCTGGAGTCTTCTGCCGGCCCGGACAACGGGTATACTTGCGGCCATGCCGTCGCATCATGTGTCCGGCGGCGTGTTGCCGCAGCGCTCTCGTGAAGGAGTCAACATGGAAGGCAAAGTCTACAAGCACATCGAACTCACAGGCACGTCCAAGACCTCCATCGAGGATGCCGTCCAGACCGCCATCGCCCAGGCGGTCAAGACGGTTCGGAACATGTCCTGGTTCGAGGTGGTCGAAACGCGGGGCGCGATCAAGGACGGCAAAGTCGCGGAGTGGCAGGTTACCCTCAAGATCGGCTTCAAGATCGAAGCGTAAAGAAATGCGTGAGCCGTCCATGCGATCCGCTGGCCCGGGAGCGGGCGCAAACAGACCTGCAGACCTGACGGCACATGCTCACCGACGGCCGGGAGCCGTTACGCAGCATTCCACTCGCCGGCGTTGTGGCGATCCGACGTGATCCTGGCGCCGATCGAGGTTACTTCCTCTTGCCGGACACGAAGTTGTCCAGCCGCTCGAACAGCTTGGCCCGCTCGTTCGGGCTGCTGTCAAGGAACTGGAGCATGGCGGCGGCAACGGCCTTCTCCCGCACAAAGCCGCCTTTGGTCGCGTCCTTGTCAAACGCGTCCACCAGCTTGCCTGGCAGATAATACGATCGTTTCGGTTTCTCCATGATCTGTTTTCTCCTGTCTGGAACTGTGGCGGACACCCTGATCTACGCAGGATAACCCACCGTCTGGGCATAGATTACACGCTGTTCAGGCCGCAGTTTCAACTCCGCGGCCAGATCGGTTTTGTTACAGCCGTGGAACCAGGCGGCCAGACCCTGCGAAGCGGCAAATAAGTGGATGTTTCCAGCAATCAGCCCCGTGGCCACGTGGTAGCAGAACTTCTGCATTTCCGGGTCCCGAAGACCCCCTCCCTGAGGTGCTCCCTGCGTGTAGCGGGCGACATCCGCGACGAAAACAAGGCTCACCGGGGCTGTGAGTGCGGCGTCCCCACGACCACGACTCCCAAGCGTTCCTCGGTGATCCCCCGCAGCCACCGGCAGCAGGCGGTGGGGCACTGCGTCGTACAGATAAACCCCTTCCGGCAGGACCACGTACAGGTCGATTTCCTGTGCGTTGTGCGCGGAGGCGGCGGTCCGTCCCACGCGTCCAGACGGTCCCTTCTCGCGGTTCACTCCCCACGCCGCCCAGAGCAGATTCGACAGCATCTGCGGGGAGAGCTTCTGATTGCTGATGCTGCGGATGGTCTTTCTTTCCCAGAGCGCCGCCAGCACCGACTTTCCGCCGTCCCGTTCAGGCGGGGGCAGCGCGAGGGGTTGGAGCCCCCGGTTGTCTCCCGACGATTTCCCGCCTTCCTGTGCGAAACCACGCGCTCCCGTCGCCAGCACCGCGCAGGCTGGCACTGCCTTGAGGAAGCTTCTGCGATTCATCTGGACCTCCGATCTTCGATGTGTTCGTCCACTGCTGTCCGTCTCTCCACCGCGCCTCCGGGCCGCCTCTCGCGTTGTCGTCTCGAGCGCCCTCCGCGAGTCGCGGGATCGCGGGTCGTCGGATCCGTCACCTTCGGGCCCCGGGGGGTCCGTCAGGACGGATCGCTCGAGCAGTATAGCACCATCATCCCCCAACGGGAAGACCCTCTGGTTCCGTGACATCCGGTCACGGTCAGGTGTGTATACCTGCTCGAACACCGGCCGCCGCCCGGCGCGCCTGGCGGCGGTCCCGCTCCAGACGCCGGGCCCATGCCGCCCCGCCCCAAGGGTCGCGCACCACCAGATACCCAGGAGCCCCTCCCGACTTGCGTTGTCCGGCGCCAGCGCGCATCATGGAGGCATTCGATCGAGAACGACGACCCGCCTTCCCCCTGGGCGGGGCTGTTTCAGGTGCATACTGGTTTTCAGGGGGTCACTATGTCCATCTTGCGTTTCCACCGTGCGTGTGGCCCGAGATTCGGGATTGCGGCAATCATCCTGACGGCGGGGCTGGCGGTCTGCGTGCCCGTCCGTGCCGGGCAGACCATTGCTCAACCGCTGCAGGTCTATGGGTCGGGCAACGTCACCAGCGCGGCGTTTTCTCCTGATGGGGCCGCGATTCTGATCGGCGGGGCCGGAAACGCCCAGCTCTTCGACGCCGCCACTGGCCAACTCCTGTTGACGTTCATCGGCCACAGCGACACCGTCAAGTCCGTGGCTTTCTCACCCGACGCGGCGCGGGTGCTGACCGGGAGCAATGACGGCACCGCCCGGCTCTGGGATGCGATCACCGCCGTGCAGCAGCGGATCTTCGCCGGACACTCCCTGGAAGTGCTCTCTGTCGCGTGTGCCCCGGACGGGTCAAAGGTTCTGACCGGAAGCGCAGACCACACCGCCCGGCTCTGGGACGCGGCCTCGGCCGCAGTCCTGCAGACCTTCATCGGCCACCAGGACGCTGTCACATCTGTCGCCTTCTCGCCCGATGGGACGATGGTCCTGACGGGAAGCCTCGACCACACCGCGATTCTCTGGGATGCCTCTCACGGGCAGGCGCTGCGAACCTTCAGCGGGCACACGAACCTGATCCGCTCCGTCGCCTTCTCGCCCGGTGGGACGAAGATTCTGACCGGGGCTGGCGAATACCTCTCCGAAGGCGGCCCGGTCGACTTCACCGCGAGGGTCTGGGCGGTCAGCGATGGGGCGCTCCTCCATACGCTCACCCCCGGGGGCATCGTGCATTCGGTCGCTTTTTCACCGGACGGAACGCAGATCCTGACCGGAACGGACGGCTACCCGAGCGGCAACATCGCCAGACTCTGGGATGCCCAGACCGGGGTGGAACTGCGGAGCTTCACGGGAAGCATATCGAGCGAAACCTGCGTGGCTGTCGCACCCGACGGGACAACGGTTCTCACGGCCAACGCCGAGAGCATCAAGCTCTGGGATGCCCGTACCGGCGATGGCCTGCGTACCTTCAGCGGCACCGTGGAAGGTTCTGCTGTCTTCTCGCCTGATGGGAGCCAGGTGCTCACGAACAGCAACGGCCATACCGCCAGGCTCTGGGACTCCGACTCCGGACAGCTCCTGCGTACGTTCAGCGGGCATGCGGCCGGCGTGACCGGCGTGGCCTTTTCTCCAGCCGAACCGACTGTGCTGACGGGTGCGCTCGATGGAGCGGCCCGGCTCTGGAACCTGGACAGCGGTCAGCTCCTGCGAACCTTCTCGCATCCCAACGGTGTGGGCTGCGTCGCCTTCTCGGTCGACGGGACCAGGATCGCGACCGGAAACGGCGAGTATTTCGGCCGCAGCAACGCCAAACTCTGGGACGCCCACAGCGGAGGGGAGCTGCAGACGTTCGTTGGGCACACCTGGTACGTGGTCAGCGTCGCATTCTCGCCGGATGGGACAAAGGTCCTGACCGGAAGCGTGGACAAGACCGCCAGAGTCTGGAACGCCGCTACGGGAGCGCTCCTGCGAACCTTCACGCACGCTGACTACGTGTACGACGCCGTTTTCTCGCCCGACGCAACCCGCGTCCTCACCGCGTGCAGCGACTGGACCGCCAGGCTGTGGAATGCCGACTCGGGCATCGTCGAGAGAACGTTCGCGGGTCACACGAAGGGAGTGTCATCTGTCGCTTTCTCGCCGGACGGGTCTCGCGTTCTCACGGGAGGCAACGACTGGACAGTCAGACTCTGGGACGCCCATACCGGCGTCGAACTGCGACAGTTCGCCGGGCACACCTCGGCGGTGACATCCGTCGCCTTTTCGCCGGCGGGAGGGGAGATCCTGACGGGAAGTTACGACGGCACCGCCCGACGATGGCCCATCGGCCCTCCCGCCGATTTCAACCGCGACGGCCGGGTGGACGCCTTCGATGCCCACATCTTCGCCCGGTGTGCCACCGGCTCGGCCGTACCCTACGACCCCGCCCGCCTGCCGTCGGGCTGCACACTCCAACACGATCCCGGCGGCCGCATCCCCGCCGACTTCGACGCCGACGGCGACGTGGACATGGACGACTTCGGCGCGTTCCAGCGCTGCCACACCGGCCCGTAAGCCCGCGCCCCGTGCACGCGGACGCTGCCCTTCACGAAAGCGGTCCGTTCAGGCAGCAGCAGACGGTCTTGAGCATGTAAGAGCGGGTCAGCACCGCGGCGAGGCAGTCATCTCAGTCGGCCACAACGGACCCGCCCGGCACATGCCCAACCGGCAGTTGCCGAAGCGGACTGGGAGAAGCCCGCAAACGGGGCTTCCATGTAAAGAACTGAATAGAACGGAGAGGGTGGGATTCGAACCCACGGTACGGTTACCCGCACACTGGTTTTCGAAACCAGCTCGATCAGCCGCTCCGACACCTCTCCGAGGGCTTACTGCGCTTTTCGTCCACCTGTTGCCGCGATCCCCTGGCTGAGCCGGAGCGGTCTACCCGGCCGAGCCCGACAGGTGGTTCCCGTACGACAAGAGTGTACACATGCCCCGCCAGAAATCCAAGGTGCCGATGCTCCACACGGGGAGCGGGCAGTGGTACTTCAGGCACGACGGCAAGCCGGTTTACCTGGGCACCGACACCGGCTGGCCAGCCGATCCTTTCAGCGCGAGCGCTCTGCCGCCGGTCGGCTCGCGGAGCCGCCATCTTTCACGAACGCGAGGGCGACACAGTGCCTGACGCGGCAAACCCGCGGCGTCTGCATCGACGCACCCTGGGGGCCCGATCAGGTCCAGTGTGCCCGCCCGGTAACACGTCGGGAGGCTGGATGGGCGATGAGGCCCTCCGCGGACAGTCGATGACGGGCGGACAAAGCGTGGCCAGGGAGCAGGCAGCCGCCGTCTATCTCGGTGCCGGCGAGACGCTCGAGGGGGCGTCGTCGAGACCGTCCTTCCACTCGAGCGGCGCGATCGAAACGGGGCCGCTCATCCAGCCAGTGTGAGTGATGTACCAGTGTCCCTGCGAATCGCGGACGATCTCTGACGCATGCGACTGGATCCGCCCGACCCTTTGCTCAAAGTCCCAGTGCGTCGGGTCGCGGGAGAGATAGACATGGGTCCAGTCGTTATCGCATACAAACAGGTAGTAGTGGCGGCCACGCCGAACCACGAAGGGGGATTCCGTCGGTCCGCCGAACGTACCCACGTTCGGATGCAGGAAGACGACTTGGCGGCCGCTCCAATGGACCAGGTCGCTGCTGCTGACACACACCACGGTGTGGTTGCCTCCATCAGGTGTCGTTGTGGCTGTATAGTACATCATCCACCGGTTGTTCTCACGCATGACCATCGGATCGCGTCCATCAAAGCCATCCGCCACCATCGGGTTTTCTTCCGAACGCACCCAGTTCTTGAGATCCGGCGACGTGAGAAGGTGAATACGGTATTTGTGCGAATCCTTCTCGCCGACGCAGACGAACATGTAGTAGGTCGCGCCCCACCGGATGACGTGCGGCGCCCAGAGCAGGTATTCGCGGTATCGGTCCCAATCCGCGGTCACTGCCGGCGGTTCGGCCTGCCAGTGATCCTGCAGCAGCGAGGTCGCCGTCGCATGAGCGAGTTGCCGCCCGGGATCCTTGAAGAAATCCAGCGGTTTGGGGTGGGTGATGCCGAAGAGATGCCAGATCCCGTCGGGCCCCTGAACGAGCGTGTGATCGTTGATGCACCACGGCTCCCGGGCCGCAAAGATCCGCTTGAACCGGCCCGCCTCCACCAGCGTCCCGGGCGCGGTCGCGGCGGTTTGACGCGCCTGTCCAACGTCCAACTGCAGCGGCAACGTCTCCGACGGAGCGACGTCCACCCGCTTCTCCCCCTCCCGTTTCTCCATACGGATCAGCCGGTACCTGCCGGCCACCCCGGTTCTCAGCGGAACCGTCCACGCATCCTTTCCGGCGAAGACGGCGAATGCCCAAAGCTGCCTGCCCCCGGGTCCTTCGATGGCCGCCCAGTACTCCACGCCTGGATAGCCGATCTTCTCCGAGGGCATGTGAATCGTGAATGCGGACTCGGGCACATCTGCGGCCGCAAGAACGGCTGCCACCATCATCACTGGAATCGCTGTCATATCCCTGCCTCTGGATGGTCAGGTGAGGACGTTCCGGTTCCATGCAGGCCTAACGCCCGGCACCATCTGGCTCCGGTCTCCTGGAGTCGCTGGAGAGGGCGCGCCTGAGGAGGGCCGCCATCGTTGCGTAGGCCTCCTTCTTCTCTTTATTGACGTCGAACGTGTCATTGACCGGCCAGCGCTTCTGCATCGCCCACGCCCAGTGAGTCCAGGGCAGGTTGTGCTCTTCCAGCAGGCTGCCGACGTCCCGGAGCCACTGCAGCGAGCCGGGTGCGCCGGTCTGCACGCCCCATTCGCCGCAGAAGACGGGCACCTGGTAACGATCGCGGAACTGAATCGCCTTCGCCATCCGATCGGCCAGGGCCGCTCTGCCCCACCTCCCCGGATACTCAAGCAGAGGCTCGCCTTCGGCGTGACGCATGTGCGTGTACTCGTGCGGGTGGTAGAAATGAAAGGAGTAGATCACGTTTGGGTCGCTCAGTTTGAGGTAATCGAGCAGTTCCTCCGCCCCTGAATACTCGGCGCCTTCGATGACGACCGGAGTCGGCGGGTCAGACCGGTGGAAGTGGGCCACGACGTCGCGGTACCAGGGAGCCAGCCTGATTCTGTCCACCTCGTGCGGCTCGTTGATCGGTTCCCAGGCGGCGATGAACGGCTCGTCCTTCAACTCGGTCAGAACATAGTTCCACATCTCCAGGAACTCGGCCTGCAACTGCGGCGTGTTCCACAGATTCCCGCCGTCGGGTTTGCCGTGGGACACGAACTCATGCACATTGGGGATCACCCAGAGCCGCTGTGATGTGAACAATCGCACGTGCCGTTTGAGGAGCCGGAGCTGACGGGGGTCGAACCGCCCGCGCGGGATATACCCGAACTGATAACGCACGCAGTTGGCTCCCAGCTCCTTGATGTCCGCGACGTCCTGGGCCGTCGGTGGAACCCACCACAGCAGGTTGAATCCGCGGAGCCGGATCGGCTGCCCGTCGGGTTTTAGAATCTGCGTTCCCTTGATCGAGAGCCTCTCAGGTTCGATTGCCGCTGGCTGCGATCCCGCAGCCCCGGCAACTTTCGAGGTGGACAACAAGAGCAGCATCGTCGCTGGAAACCGGATCATGGAGGAAGGAGTCAGGATCATGATGATGCGATATGAAAGGAGCCAGCCGTTGGCCTCAGGTTGCGTTGAGGAGTTCACATTTCAGGAGCGTTCACGATCGGCCTCTCGGGTGGTTGTCTCCTCCGGATCCACCTCAATCGCCTGGGCACAGGCCTCTGCGCCGTCACAACCGATGAACCGGATTTCGATGATTCCGTTTTTCGGGCGGATATCACGAAAGGAGCGGTCGTATGCCCTGAAGATTCCGCCCGCGGCCCGGGCGATGTTCATTTTGTCGATGACCTGCTCGCCATTGATCAGGACGCGAACCACGCTCCCCGTGTTCGTGTCTGCGAAACACAGACGAACGCGGTATCGGCCCGGCCCCACGGTCACGTTGACATGAAACTCGGCGGCATGCACACCATACCGGTAGAGCTCCGGGTCGCGCGTGTTGCCGATGTAGAGGCTTCGGCGATCGGTGAACCAGGTTCGGGCGACGGCGTCCACTTTCGGGCCCAGTCGGACGACACACTCGGTTCCCGGGCGCCACGACTGCCTCAGCGAGTCCACATAGTCCTCCCGGCCCGTGTAGCCCAGGATCATACGCTGCGGGGCGGTCGGACCGCAGCCTTCGCCGAAGCGGTTCGCGCCGACGGCCGCCGAGTACTGCACGGCATCGATGTAGACACCCGTGCCGCGGGACACGGAATGCCGCTCCCCTCGGGCGATGACCCTGATCTCGTGTTTCCCATCTCCCAGCCCGCTTTTGCCGTACAGAAGCTGTTGATGACGGGTCGTGGGATTCCAGCAATCCAGGACGGTCAGTTGTTTCCGGCCGTCGATGCAAACGTCGGCCAGACCGCCCCTGTCGTCCGCGGTTCCGATGAGGCGGACTTGGTTTCCCGCAAACGAGAACGTCATCGTCGCACCGGCGCGCGTTGCCTCATGCCGTTGTCCCTGCCGGGCGCCCTCCGCACGCACCGCATGCCACTCGCCCGTGTACGACAAGGCGTCGTCCTCCACGACCTCCTGTGGATCATCGCCTGTCACTTCGATATGCGTCGCTCCGTCGTGCCGGATCGTGAGAATACAGTCGCCATCGGCGAGCGGCTTGACCGTAAAGCCGTTCCCGTTCAGATCGGCTCGCCGCGCCAGCGCCTCTCCACCGGCTGACACGGATCCGGGCACGAATGACAGGCGAAGCACGTCAATGCTTCCCCGCGGCGCATCGAAGGTCGTGTACCGGATGGCTCCCTTATCGTAATGGATCGAAGTGACCACCGATTTCGTTCGGACCAGATGGTTCTCCCGGCTGGGAGCGTAGATCTCCGGCCGCCAGGCCATAGCCTGCAGGAGTTGGCAGAGTGGCCAGGGATGGGCCAGGTTGAGCCAGTCGGCCGCGGCCACCACGTCGCCCGTCAGACCATCCTGCACGACACCGTTCTCGCGGCTGTCGTATGTCGCCATCAACAGCATCCGCCGCCCAACCTCGCGGGCCCATTCGTCCTGGGCCAGTTCTCCGAGCTGTATCAGCGGCACCGCATAGGTGTACTGGTTGTACGAGAGGGAGGTCCCGCAGCAGACGAAGGATTCGGGGAACGCCCACGCGCCGCTGTACGTCCCGCCGCGCGATGCCGGGTCAACGCAGTTGCGGTTAAACACCAGCGAGAGAATGTTGCGAACGTCGTTCTTCCAGTTCGGGAAGGCTTCGGGGTGGTCCAAGAAATAGCCGCAGATCCAGGAGGCCCCGCCCGAGATCCAGTCGCCCTCGACATCCCAGTAGTGCCGGCCCCATGCCTCGTTGTCAGTCCAGCGGGGCAGGATCCGATCGGTCAGGTATGCACGGCCGGCGTCCCGGGCCTTGATGATGAGGCGATCCTTGCCTTCGTAGCCCATATCGACGAGGGCATCGAGGAACTCGGCGATGAGTGCGGTGCTCCCGGTGAGCTCGTCGGACCACATCATGAACTGAGGGCTCATGTAACGGCCCCACGGAGGCAGGTCGCCGTCCGGCAGGTTGCACTTTGCGGCGAGGACGTCGCCCCAGTGCTTCGCCGCCTCCAGATAACGCGGCGTGCCCAAGAGCTTATAGACTCTCAGAACCTCCATACCCAGGTACGCACAAAGGTCCAGTTGGTTCGGCACGTCAGGGTTGGCTTTCTGGTAGCCGATTCCTTTCGTGGGTGTGGCGATGGGAAAGCGAGGCCAGGGGTGATCGGGTCCGGTCAGGCAGTGGTCCAGGACGTAATCCACCGTGATCGGGATGTACGCAAACGCCAGCGGATCGCCGCTGTACCGGTAGTAGTCCGTCAGGCCGCGGATGATGCTGAACACCCGCTGACCCAGGTCCCCGCACATCCAGGGCTGCGTGGGCGGAACCGAGATCGTGCCGTCGTCGGCGATCTTCCAGTGGGTGTTGTAGACGATGTGCGGGGCGGCCATCACCGCCTGGCCGGGCTGCGTCCAGGGATAACGCTTGTAGACATCTACGGCGATGTGCACGCGGGCGTCGAACTGGCCATTCTGGCCCTGGTACCAGGGGGCAATCACGCCGTCGCCGTCTTCGACGGTCTGATGCGCGTAATACCGTTTGAGCGCATCTGCGCCATGAGCCGGCCAGGCCGGCGCCCCAATCAGTGCCGCGACGAACAACATGTCGCACACAGGATTGGAGGACAGTCGAATGCAGGCTTGCCTGATGAGCCCTGCTCTCATGTATGATCCTCTCCGAGGTGCAGACCATCGGGCACGGAGCACGGCCGCCGGGGGCGGCCGCGAGACGGGGCCAGGGTGATCAGCGCAAACGAAGTGCCGGGCGACAGCCGAAAACCGCCGCCCGGCACGGACTGATCATCTGCTCCATGGCCCCGACCTCATCCTGCTTCACACAGCGCGGGGACGGGTTGGATGATTCGAAGCATTACGCCGGACGGCGACGCAGCAGCATGAGCCCGCTCATCGCGATCAGACCCAGCGTCGCGGGTTCCGGAATCAGCGTCAACGGCGTCGGCTCCGCAGCGTCGCCGATCCAGCCGCCCATGCCCGCGATTTCGCTGTCGGTCAGAGCGCGGCCCCATGTGGCCGCCGTACCGACGAGCCCCCACATGTCTTCCCAGCTGTCGTCTGCGAAAAGATGGAATCGGTCCGGATACAGGGAGAATCGGCCATCAACAGACTGGGGTATACCATCCAGGAACAGCGTGCCGTCAACATAAACTCGAAAGAAGTTGCCGTTGTCAATGGACCAGACGATTCGGTGCCACTTGGACGCATCAAAAGTACTGACTGAATAGCCCGCATCACCCACACCGATGGTGGCGGCGGCCCGGTTCGTCCCGTTAATCCACAGATCACCATCGCTCGTGTTGCCGTCCCAATTCGTCTGGAACAGGCTGTTCCAGCCGTCCTGTGTCTGCACATAATCGACCAGGACCGTGTACTCGTTGACATAGCTGCCGCCGCCGTTGGCTGCGAAGCCGGGATTGACCGTGAGATAGTCAAAGCTCCGCTCCTGCACCACACCACCGTCACTGAGTCCGGGATTGATGATCGTCCAGGGACCTGAGAACCAGCCACTGTTTCCGGGATTACTGGTGGTCAGGTTCACACCGACGGTTGCGGACAGTTTGTCCGCGTCGTTCTGGAACCGCCACAACCCCGTCAATCCTCCCAGCGGCAGGTCTCCCGCATCGGCGACACCCGCCGCCACAAGGATGACCAGGAAGCAAGGACCTCGCGCTGACGACATGAGAGCTTTCACGTTTTCTCCTCCATTAAGATCTGACCACGAACCAACAGGGCCCACCGCCGCCAATCGTGGTCGGTGGCCCCGCTACTTTTCCGTTTTCTCACCATCCTGCCCGGACCGATTCAGGCCCACAACCGCGAACCGGGCGTCGTCGGGCAATCGGCCGCACCACACGAGTCTACTGCGGTTCCCTCCTGCTTTTGTTCCCGCCTGTCCTCATCCTTCTTTGTGACGCTCCTGTCCAGCCCGGCCGGTCACCGGGACCAGACCGTGAAACCGCCTTGTGTCGTCCGCGTCAGCCAGGGTGCGACGATGTGCCAGTTGTCGTAGGGCGGGTCGTTGTAGCTGCGAAGGTACGTGGCCGTGATCTGGCTCGCCGCCGTGAACTGAACGTGCCCGTCCGCATAAGAAATGTTGATCCCGTCCTTACCGTGATTGTTGGCGGGATCCGGATAGTTGTTGTTCTCATCACCCGGCTTGCCGGACCCGCCTTGATCGCTGTCCAGAATCAGGAGGGTCTGGTACGGACGTTTGACTGTGCTCTGCTTCTTGACGAGACAGCCCGTCGTCTGAGCGTACAGAGGATTCGTCACGGGCTTTCGAGGCAGGCGCAACTGCTCTCCGACAGACCCCGCTGACCGGCCATCGATCACGGTGCGGTCGAGGTAAATACTCGGGCCGTCGTACCATCCCCACACCTCGTAACTGTGTCCGCCCCTGGAGTCAGCGGCGTTGGAGGCGGTCTGCTCCAGATCGTCCATGATGATGCGATCGTAGAAGGAGTTGTAGGCTCGCTTGTCCGTGCGAACGATGTTTTTCGTGCTGGGACAAAGAGCGGTCTGCACGGACTTCATGTATTTCGGAAAGATGTGGTTGAGGCTGTCGCTGCCGGTGGAAATGGTGGACGCATAGACTTTCGCGGGCGTATCGTCCGCCTGAAATGTGCAGGCAATGGTGATCTGTCGCTCGTTCGAAGCGCACTGGAGCCGACGGCTCTGCTCCCGCGCCCTGAAGAGCGATGGCAGCAGGACGGCCACGAGCAGCGCGATGATTGCCACCACCACCAGGACCTCAATGAGGGTGAAGGCCGCTGGGGTGGTCGCCTGCGTCCCGCTGAGTAGTCTCTTCTGACTCATTCCGACAATGCCTCTGACCTCGAGGGTCCTTCGTCTGCCTGATCCGGGTGCCAAAGCCTCGTGGCGCAAGCCGCGCCAGATCAGTTTACCCTGCGCAGCAATGGGTCCCAGTACTGAAGAAATCTGTTCGACGACGGACCGGGCGGGTTGATCGTTCCCTCCCTGCGAAACTCGCAGTGGCCATCATTGAACACCACATTGCCGCCTTTGACGTGCCTCCTGACATTCACCCCCTCACCCGTCCCGCCGTAGTCGCCCTGAACGAATGGCCACCAGAGCTGGCCCCCGGTTAATCCATCGGCCTTCGGGTTGGCATCCGCGAAGAGGATGTTCCACGATGGCCTTTTGACCCGGCTCTCCTTGAACCACGGATCACTGGAAAGGCCCGCGTACGATTCACTCCGATGATCCCATAGCCCCAGGAACCATGCATTATACCCATACCCGATGTTCAACCGGTTGTAGCCCCACGTCCAGACGATACCCGCGTCCACCTGCGTGTCTGTCTTCAACGTCGGACAATGTGGAATCTCAGGGGACTTCGTGTATCGCTCCAATTGTCGGAACCATGCCCACTGCCCCATGTCGTCGCGACCCCTCGTGCCGGGGCGAACGTACGTGCGGTGCGGCAGGAATACGCCTCTGGCATCCGAGACGTAAAATGCAGCACCCCGCTGAAGCTGGCTCAGATTGCTCTGGCACACCGTCCGCCGCGTCAACTCGCGGGCGCGGGTGAGGGCGGGGAGCAAAATGGCCAACAGCAGGGCCACAATGGCCACGACCACAAGGACCTCGATCAACGTGAAGCCACGCCGGCCTGGCCCCCGGACCCGCGGCCGGTCCCGCTCGGCGGGAAACGCCGGCCACGAGGGCGCCGGTCCCATAACCCAGCAGGGCATCAATCCACGGCTCCATGGGTGTCCTGACAGAAGCGCTCGGGACCTGGGCATCACCATCACGGCGATTTGCTCAGAAAAGACGGCCCACCGCTCGCTTTACTGTTATAATAACCGCCAGGGCAGCGCTTCGGGTATGTCGTTTTGCGCAAAAGCTTTGTCGGTTTGCGTCTGGCGCATCGGGGAATGCGGGCCAGCGGCGGACCGTCCTTGATCTCCACCCGCCGAACTGCCCGACCGGGATCCGTCCTCTCGGTTTATCAACGGGAATCTGCCTCTCTGTGTTTTTGCCGAGTCGGCAAGGCAGGAGGGCGCGTCAATGACTCGTGTTCGGCGTATCGCTCTGCTGATCGGCCAGGACATCGCCTTCTGCCGGCGCGTCCTCCAGGGCGTTCATGATTACGCCATCACCCGAGGATGGATGTTTCACGACGTCCCCGCTGATCGTCGAGTGCTCGGCCCGATGAGGCGTTGGAAACCTGACGGCATCATCTGCAGCCTGTTTGACGAAGAGGTGGCCTGCTGTCTGGCCCGCTGCCGCGTACCGGTTGTGAATACGTCGAGCATGGTGGCCGGTTGGAAGGGTCCGCTTGTCGACGTGGATCATCTGGAGGTCGGGCGGCTCGCGGCGGAACATCTGCTGGATCGGGGTTTCCGTCACTTTGGCTTTCTGGGCAGCCCCACGGCCGGCTGTTCGACGGGGCGGGCCACAGGTTTTGCGAGGCGTCTTGCCCAGGCTGGTTTCACGCCTTCCATATGCCACGCCGAGTACAGGCCCGTGCCGCTGCTGGACGTGAGCTGGCAGGGACTCGACCGGTCGGTCCGCAACTGGCTGCTCCACCTTCCCAAGCCTGTGGGCGTACTGGCCTCTCACGACAAGCCCGCGAGAGATCTGGCGGAGACTTGTCATCAACTGGGGATTCGAGTGCCTGATGAGGTTGCGGTGCTGGGAGTCGACGATGACGAGTTCGAATGCCAACTCTGTCATCCGCCGCTCTCCAGCGTGCGCAACCCTGGCGTGCAGATCGGCTACGAAGCAGCCAGGCTGCTCGATCGGCTTGTTTCCGGCGAGTCGCCCGCCCAACTTCGGATCTCCATCCCGCCGACCCACGTCGTCGCGCGCCAGTCCACTGAAACAACGGCGGTGGACGATCCCGACGTGGCCGCAGCGCTCACCTGGATTCGCGACCATCTTTCCGAAAGCATCGCCGTGGACGAGGTCGTGGACGCGATCGGCACCTGCCGCCGCACGCTGGAAAGACGTTTCCGGGCCACCGTGGGGGACTCGATTCTGGAGAAGATCCGGCTGCTCAGAATCGAGAAAGCCAAACGCCTGCTGGCCGAGACCGACATGAAGCTGTCCGTCATCGCTCAG
>CAZQEN010000081.1:0-7174 GCA_964591605.1 uncultured Planctomycetales bacterium | reverse complement strand
CGCTCAGCAGTGCGGGCTGACCAGTGCCGCCCGCCTGACCGTGGTTTTCAGGCAGGTGACCGGAATTCAGCCATCGGTCTTCCGGCGTGCCGCCACCGACCGTGCGCCGGTTCGCACGGAGTCGCCCGTGCTGCGCAGTGCCTGATGACGCAAAACGTCAAGGCTCTGTCGCAAACGGCTATATCGCTTGCGCGGGGGGACGCTTAGACTGAGTTTTCTACGCGGAGGGTTTTGAAGATGTTTGATGTTCGAGGTTTGTTCGCTGCGGCGGCCTGCAGCGTGACCGTGGGCGTCTCCAGCACGCTCGCCGGCCTGGCCGAGTATCAGGCCGCCGTCAATTCCGAGACTTCGCTGATCAGCTACTACACGTTCGATGCGGATACCGGCACCAGCGTTCTGGACACGAAGCCCGCCGGCCACAACGGCACGATCATGGGTACCGGCACGACGTTCGCGGCCGGCGCCAGTGCCTTCGGCGGTCAGGGGCAGGCGCTGTCGCTGAACGGGTCCGGCTGGGTCAATTTCGGCGCGGTCGCTGCGTTCGCTTTCGGCGGTCAGACCGCGGAGACGGCCACACCCGGCACGGTGGAGATGTGGATTCGCCCGGGCGCCGCACCCAATGCGCTGGGCTACGCACCGACTCTTGCGTCGGTCCGGGAAGTCGCGCCAGGCGGTGACCCCAATCCCTACAGCCGCTGGAGCATGCATCTCGAGACGAGCCGGCTCGCATGGGGCGTCTACGGCGGGATCATGGGCTATCACCCGGCCCCCTGGGACTTCACCGCGGACCAGTGGTATCACGTGGCGTTCGTATTCACGCCCAGCTACAACGGCACCGGCTATCCGACCACCCGCGCGTTTGTGAACGGCATCGTGCTGAACGACTTCTGGGGGTTTCTCGGCGCCAAGACGGATGCCCCGTTCCAGATCGGCGCGGCCACCCCGGCCGGCCTTTATCCGTTCGTCGGGCTGATCGATGAAGTGGCTGTTTACTCCGACCGCGTCAGCGACAGTGCTATTGCCCAGCATTACCTGGCGGGGGTTCTCGGTCCCCCCGCGGCATCGACCCCCAGCAGAACGGCATACGCGGCCGCGGTCATGACCGACGCACCCCTGGGCTACTACAGCTTCGAAGGCGACACCACCTCCGTAGCCGACAACTCCGGCCACGGTCACAACGGCACGCTCGTCGCCCCCACCTCCTGGACGTCGGGCTTTGCCGGCGGGCAGGCGCTGGTCCTGGACAGCAGCGGCAAGAGCGGTGGCCGGGTGAGCATGGGAGGCGTGGAGGCCTTCAAACTCGCCGACGGCTCGGGAACGCTCGAAGCCTGGATCGCTCCGGCTGAGGGCCTCAGATATCTCAGCCCCAACTACTCTGACGCCTGGCCCTTCACTCTGGATTGGGCGTTCAGCAAATGGCGGCCCACGATCTTCTCGTGCGCCGATGACTTCAGTGCCCTCTTCCACTACGGCCTCGAGTTGAGGATCAGCGATCAATCGCTGGGGCTCGAAACCTACAACACCGGCTACCCGGCTGCCGGCGCCGCAACACCCTTTCCGGGCGGCTGGGTGTCTGCTACCGAGAAGTGGCATCACCTGGCAGCGGTGTTCAGCGGGGGCAACGTCAGCTACTACGTGAATGGGCAGCAGGCCGGTGTTCAGATGCCCCTCGATCCGACTCCTCCGCCTGGCGTCTTTCAGGGTCTCTTCCAGATCGGCGCCGGAAGCCCGACCGGCGACTGGGGTTTCCCGGGCAAGATCGACGAGGTGGCCATCTACGACGCGGCGCTGACGCCCGCTCAGGTCGCAGCCCATTACGCCGCAGCGGCGATGAGCTTCGACATCCACAGCCACGCGTTTGTCGATCCGAACAACTTCACGCCCTTGAATCTAACTCTGTCGGCGCCCACCGGCCAGAGTTCCCCGGCAGGGCTCCAGATCACCTTCACCTATAAAACCTCGGTGATCACCGTGAAGTCGGCTCTGCCGCCGCCCAACGATGTGGTGATCCCGTCCGGCACGCCGTTCACCGTGCCGGTCAGCGGCCTGACCAGCTTTCCGTTGCAGGTCATTCCGGTCGCCGGCGTCGATGGCGGCTACGGCACGACCACCCTCACCGTTACTCCCGACCCGTCGTCCGGCTGGCTGTATGGCGACCGGGTGCAGATCACCTCGAGACCTGTCATTGTGGATGGAATGTACGTCAGCGATCATTTTGACGATGGAGTCATTGGCACAAACGCCGGGGGGGCCGGCGGCGGCTGGCTCGTGCCCTATTCCGCCAAGGGCCAGCCGGCGGAAGAGGCTTCGTCCGCCAAAATACTCGCGACGCCCGGCTGGTACGCATGGACCGGCATGGCCTCCAAAGGCGCGGGCGAGTTCCCGTTCATGACCCCGGACGGCATCCGCATCGAGTGGGTCATCAACTACGTCCAGTTGACCGCCGCAGGCGGTGCCAGCGGCGCGCCCAACTCCGAAGGCGCGGAGTGCTACCACGAACTCGGCGTTATCTCCGCCGATGCGCCTCACAACGGATGGAACGAGCTTTACCGGAATACGGCCGGCGGCCTGTACGTGAACCTGTACTACAGCGGCTACAGCGGTTCGCCCACCGAGACGATCACTGTGAAAGGCAGCGTCCGCGTGGTGAACTCCCACCATCTGGAGGCTACGAGCAGCGAAAGTGTCGACGGGCTGGAAACGCCGGTCGTCTTCGAGCTGACCGGCGTGCACTCGATCACGCCCGACAAGCCGTTGATTGTGACCCTCGAACTCGACGCGAACGGGTGGGAACTCGGTTTCTCCCCGTCCGCCGGCGCGGTCTACAGCGTCTGGCCGATCGGAGCGACGCGCCCGGGCCTGACCATCAACACCCTGACCCAGAAGGTGCACGGCGGATGGGATACAGATACGCTGGGATCCGGATCGGCCGGAGCGGCCATCACCACCGAGTTCAATAACTGGGCCTTCCTGTTCGCCGCGTTCCACAATATCGTCGATGGCAACGGCCAGGGCTGGATCGACAGCGCCAAGGCCTGCACCGGTTGCGCGCTGCTGACCGACTGCCCCGATCCGTTTGCGGACGCCGACAAAGACAACGACGTGGACATGGATGATTTTGGCGGATTCCAGCGCTGCTTATCAGGATTCGGCGGGGGCATCCCTTTCGGCTGCGGCTGTTTTGACCACGACCACAACATCAGCATCGACGCGAATGACTTCACGGCGTTCAACGGTTGTGCAGCGCTCAGTGGTCCGAGCATCCCGGTACCCAAAACGTGCGACGACTGACACGTTCCCTGGACAGACGGTTTCGCGGCCGCGTCTGCGCGCGGGGATCCTGACGATGCGCGTGAAAGGAACGCCTCGCCCCTGCTGATCCTGATGATGGTGAGACAGTCTCCGGCCAGGCGTTGGTGTGCCGACGGCGGGACAGGCTCAGGTCTTCGCCGCCTTCCATCCGAACTGGACGTAGCGGTTTTCGAACGAACCGTCGTTGTACAGGTCGACCAGCGCGTACCCGGCATCACACTCCTGATACGGCCCCTTCCACCATGCTCCGCAGACGGCGCCGTTGCAGACGTATGAAACGCCGAGGTATTCCACGCGGTCGACCAGGTGTATGTGGCCGCTGAGGCAGACCTTCACGTTCGGATGCTTGAGGAAAAGGTCCTTGATCCGCCGGCTGTCGATGTGAACCCACGCCGCCGGGACGACCCAGTCTCCGGACTTCTCGTTCTCGCCGTCGAAGAACACACACACCGCCAGCAGCGGGATGTGGGAGAGAATCAGGACGGGCTTGCCGGGGTCCGTTCGTCGCAGGTCCTCGGCGAGCCACTCGAACTGCGCGTCGTCCAGCCGTGCAACGTAGCTGTCGTCCTTGGGACAGGTGCTGTCGAGCACGACGAAGTGCCAGCCGGCCCGATCGAAGCTGCGATACTCCCGCTCCATTCCGAGCGCATCCATGGCCCATTTCTTGCCGTACAACAGCTCGCCGCCGGTGGTGCGGCTGTCTTTGCGGTTGAGACCCCAGCAGTCGTGGTTTCCGATACACGGCTCCACCGGCAGGCTGCATTCGGCCTTTAGCACCTTCCGGTACAGCTCCCACTGCTGCCGGGTCCGTGCCTCGTCGGCCGAGATCGAATCCATGATGTGGTCACCGCCCGAGAGGATCAGATCGGGCTTGTCCTTCTGGGACTGCGCATGCCGCAGACACGCAGTCAAACCTTCGGCGGCCATGCGCTCGGGGGCGACGTGGATGTCGGTCAGGTGCGCGATGCGCAACACGCGCTGACGAGCGCGGCTGACGCCCTGCCCCAGCGCGGGTCCGGCGCCCGCGAGCAGGGCGGCCGCCCCGGCCAAGCGCATGACTTCGCGACGCGATACGCGGATGGGTGGATGGTTGCGATTCATGACGACATTCAAACACATGGGGGCATGCGAAGTCAAAGCATGCCCGCCGGAAGCGCGTCGATGCCGGACCGACCGCACCGGATCTCGCCCGCGACATCGTGGGGCGCATCAGAGTCTTGATCGACATCGAGTCGCGGGCCGGGGGGCTTGCGGAGATCCGGCTTGCACGAGCCAAACAGCACATCCGCCGCATCCCGATCGCCCGCCCTGTCACGCTGCAAGCCGAATCAATCCGGCATCGCCACAAACACCTCGAGAACGTCGCCACTCTCGTCAGACGCATTCGCCCCGCGCGGGCTGGCAGGTGGCGGTGAGGCTCAAGAAGGCGGTCGCGGGGGGGTGCCCAATGCTGAAGAAAACATGACGAGGTAGGCGTCTGGGAATGAGTGGGGGCCTCGAACGGCCCTCACACGCTCCATGCAGAACGACGCTTTTCAACTACCCGTTCGTTTCCTAAGCCTTTGTTGGTGAAGAAGTTGTAATTCGATCTTTCAGTTTCGAAACCAGCTCGATCAGCCGCTCCGACACCCCTCCAAATCATGCGGGGGCCACGGCAGATCCGGCCCCGCAGCCCAGACCCGACACGTCCCCCGACGGTGCCGCTGGACCGGCGCATCTGTCATGCAGCCCCCGCTTGCAGCACGTACAGTTCCAGCCACAACGAGCCCCCGGACGGGTCTGCAGAGGGAAGGGCACCCATTGACGCCCGGATTCGTTGATCTACAGTCTGGCGCCGGCCGCGGTCGACTGCTCCGGTGACGGGCAGCCAGGCCCGGCATGTACAGGCTCCACATGTGATGACAACTTGTCTGCTCATGGCATCGATGCTCGCCGCCGCACAGACCACCGGCCCCGCCGCTGGATGGGAGCGCGGCGAACCGGGGGACACCCTCATCGTTTCCATGCGCAGCGCGCCCTACCCGCACCCATCCCGGGAACAGGGCTTCAAGATCGGCGAGAAGGTCTTCCCCCGCGAGCCGCACTATGTCGATGACAGCGTGGCCCTCTTTGTTCCCCGCGGTTTCCGGCCGACGGACCGGACCGACGTGCTGGTCTACCTCCATGGCCACTACAACAACATCCGCAAGGCAATGACGGACTTCCGGATCCGCGAACAGATCGCAGCCAGCGGGCGAAACGTGATCCTCATCTTCCCCGAAGGCCCCAAGGACGCTGGCGATTCAGGCTGCGGGAAGCTTGAAGAACCGGGCGGGCTCCGCCGTCTCGTCGAAGAGGCCCTGGCCACGCTTCACGCCCGTGGCCGGATCCATCACGAGCGAATCGGCCGGGTGTTGCTCGCCGGCCACAGCGGCGCCTACTTCGGAATCTCCTACTGCCTCGAACATGGCGGGTGTGACCAGGAACTCTCGGATGTGTGCCTGCTCGATGCGAGCTATGCCCGCCTCGATGCGTTCGTGGACTGGGTCAAGGGACACCCGCAGGGTCGGTTCTTCAGTATCTTTACCGACCACTTGGCCGCCAAAAACGTCTACCTGATGACCCATCTGCGGCAAAACCATGTAGAATATACACTTATGGCCGAGCAGGACGCAGGCAAACGGACGGCCGGCCAGGTGCGGGTCCTGTTCCTGCACGCAGAGAAGCTCAACCACAACGGGACAGTCGCCTGGCTGGAGCGGTGGCTCGCGACGCGCCCGATCCCTGGGACGCGCCCGTCAGACTGAATCGCTCGATCGACCCCGCACGGCTCCCCGGAAAGGGCCCCGCGGGCGATTCGCCACAAAACTTCAAGCCCTTGACCCCAGAATTCCGATACCGAACACTTGCCAAACTTCGGCGCTGGGGTATACTGCCTGCCGGCAGTGGCCCGGGCACCGGGTATCACGGCGGACGGCCTCGTCGAGGTCGTCGCCACACTGCACGACCGGATCGGCAATGGCCCCTGATTCGCAGGGAGGAACACATGAGCCAGACGACAACGGACAATCGGGACAAAGCCCTCGATCGCGCACTCCAGCAGATCGAGAAGAACTACGGCAAGGGCGCGATCATGCGGCTCGACAGCGATCACGCCGCCGTCACCGACGGCATCAGCACGGGCGCTCTGTCGCTCGATCTGGCGCTTGGCGGCTACGGCCTGCCGCGTGGCCGGGTCGTCGAGCTGTTCGGCCCCGAATCGAGCGGCAAGACGACGCTGGCCCTGCACGTCGTTGCCTCGGCCCAGCGAAAAGGCGGCGTGGCGGCAGTGATCGATGCTGAACACGCACTCGATCCGTCGTGGGCCAAGCGCTGCGGCGTCAAGCTCGAGGAGCTGCTGGTGAGCCAGCCGGACACAGGCGAGCAGGCCCTCGAAATCGTCGAAATGCTCGTGCGCTCCAATGCGGTCGACTGCATCGTCATCGATTCGGTTGCGGCGCTGGTGCCCAAGGCCGAACTCGAGGGCGAGATGGGCCAGCAGCACGTCGGTCTGCAGGCCCGGCTCATGAGCCAGTCGCTGCGCAAGCTCACGGGCGTGATCGCCAAGAGCAAGGCGGTCGTCATCTTCATCAACCAGATCCGCGACAAGATCGGCGTCATGTTCGGCAACCCGGAGACGACGCCGGGCGGGCGGGCGCTCAAGTTCTACTCGTCGATCCGTCTCGACATCCGCCGCGTCACCACGATCAAGGAGGGTGAAGTCGCGACGGGCAACCATGTCCGGGCCAAAGTCGTCAAGAACAAGGTGGCCGCCCCCTTCCAGTCCGCGGAGTTCGACATCATGTTCGACTCGGGCATCAGCACCGAAGGCGATCTGATCGAT
>CAZQEN010000080.1:0-23878 GCA_964591605.1 uncultured Planctomycetales bacterium | reverse complement strand
CCAATGTGGATATGACCGCCGAATTGATCCGCAACATGCAGAAGTTCCTCGACCGCTGCCAGGAAGTCGAGATCATCGATCTTTGGCATCCGGACAGTGACGCTTACTGCCACTGTGTCAAATGCACGCGCGGAATCATCCCCGAATCCGCCAGAGGAAAGCTGCTCGAGATCACCCCTGTAGATTCCGTTCGTGCCGCCTACACGATCAGTTACATCGAGTTCGTCAATCGCGTGGGAGCCGCCATCGCCAGGAGCCATCCCCAAGCGCTGGTCAGCCCCCTGATTTACGGCCCGGTGGAGACCCCGATGCCCGACGCCGCGCCGCCGCTGGCCGACAATCTGCTCCTGGCCCTGGCGCATATCTCCCGCGACAGCTACATCCCGCTGGCCGGCGATATCAGATCCGAGCGCAACTTCCGCTTTCTGGCCCTCGACCTGACCTGGATGGCCAGAAGCAAACACACCTACATCTACGAGTACTACAACTGCTGGCTCGCGCCGTACATCTCGCCGCAAGCCAGACTGCTGGTCCGGGACCTGCAGATCCTCAGAGAAGTGGGACAGACCGGCTCTTCGTCCGATCTGTGGGGATACACGCCGGTTAATATGTATGTGGCCGCCCGGGCGATGTGGAACCCCGAGATCGCGTGGGAGGATGCCGTTCGCGACTACAGCATGCGTTACTTCGGCGATGTCGGCAGGGAAATGGCCGACAACACCATCGAAATCGAGAACGGCGTCTTCGGAAAAGCCGGCTGGCAGCCGGGCGGAGCGCTTTATGAGGACCCCGAAAAACGGGCCCCTGCGGGCCAGTACTTCAATGATGTCAGGCCCAGACAGATCGCGCTGCTCGACCGTCTGATCGCAAAAACCGGCGATCCGCAGGTGAAGGCGCGCCTTGAGCGCGCGGCGCTGCCCTGGAGAATGTTCAACGACAAGCCCCGCTGGTGGGCGTTTCCGAAGTTCGAGGCGTCCGCAAATGGAGTGGCACGGCCTTCCAGGCCGTGAGCGTCGCATGGGCTTTCAGCCCATGTCGCACGGGCGGGATGCCGGTGCCACGCTGTATTGCCGTGCCAGGAAGCAACGAGTACCGAGGGAAATCAGGAACATGAAACCCATCCTGCACTCCGTCAGCTATGCGGGCCTCTGGGGTCAGGCGCGCCTGAGTCTGGAAGAGTTCATTCCTCGCGCCGCCCGGCTGGGTTACTCCGCGGTCATGCTGATGACCAAGCGGCCGCATCTCTCGGCCCTGGATTACGATCCCGCCCAACTCGATCATCTCGCGGAGTTGCTGTCGCAGCATCGCCTCGAGGTCGCGTGCCTGGCAGGTTACAACGACCCGGGCGCAGGCAGCGGCGCGTCGTTTGCTCCGGTGGCCGAGATGCAGCTCGTGGCCATCAAGCAGTGGGTCGAGACGGCCAGACGCCTGGGCGCTCCGATTCTTCGCCTGTTCACCGGCCCGGCCCACGATCACCAAGACTACGCGGCGCAGTGGCGGCGCAGCGTGGATTTTCTGCGCCAGGCCTGCGATATCGCCGGCCAGCAGGGTGTCACCGTGGGCGTGCAGAACCACGATGACATTGCTGGGCATTACCTCTCGCTGGCCGACCTGATCGACGAGGTGAATCGCCCGAACTGCAGGGCCTGTTTCGACGCCTGGGCGGTGGCGCTGCAGGGCGACGATCTGGCCGAGAGCGTTCGGCATCTCGGCTCGCGCATCGTCCACACGACCGTCGCCGATTATGTGCGGCGGCCGCGGTTCAAGTACCACCACCCCGGCAAGGGCAACAATTACGAGCGCATGCTGGACGAGATCCGCGCCGTCCCGCCCGGCGAGGGCTTTATCGACTATCCAGCCTTCTTCGCCGCGCTGCGCGAGGTCGGGTACAGAGGCGGCATTGCGTTCGAGATGTGTTCACCCCTGCGGGGCGGCGGCGACATCGAGAACCTTGATCTGTACGCGCGCCGGTTTCTCGATACGTTCAAGGCCTGGCTGTCGTAGCCATCGACTGAGTTCCCGGGTGTGGCACCGGCGTCCAGCCGGTGCAGCGCAGGCGAGACGCTTGTGTCACACCCTCAAGAGCTTCTGCGGTTCCGCATGATTTCGCTGATGGAGTGTGCCCACTCGATTGACACAGCTGTCGTTCCCAATTATCGGGCTCCTGGTTTGGTCCGTGTCGCCGCCTATGCAGCCGGCCGGTACTCAGACCGGCGTTGCTTCGCGCCCGGCATACGGCAGCATTGATGTGCGCGACCACGGCGCAATCGCCGACGGCCACACGCTGGATACAGCAGCGATTCAGCAGGCGATCGACGCCGCGGCCGGTCGCGGTGGGGGAACCGTATTGTTGTCGTCCGGCAGGTACTTGTCCGGCTCGCTGTTCCTCAAGTCCCACATCACATTGCGGATCGAAGCGGGTGCGACCCTGCTGGCCAGCCCATCGATGGGTGATTACGAAACCGTTGTGCCGGCGTTTGACTCCCGCTCAAAGGAGGTCCCGTGCCCCAGCCTCATCTATGCGGAAAACCAGCATGACGTAACCATCTGTGGCGAAGGGAAGATCGATGGCCAGGGAGCCGCATTTCCACGCAAACGCGGGCTGCGCCGGCCGTACGTACTGCGGTTCGTCTCCTGCCGCCGCGTACGGGTCGAGAATGTCACCCTGCTCAACTCGCCCGGCTGGATGCAGCATTATCTGGCCTGCGATGACGTGGCCATCCATGGCATCCGCGTGCTGTCCCACGCCCACTACAACAACGACATGATGGATATCGACTGCTGCCGCGACGTTCGCATCAGCGATTGCCTCGGTGACACCGGCGACGACGGCATCACGCTCAAGAGCACCGGGAACCGCGCCTGCGAAAACGTCACCGTCACCAATTGCATCATCAGCAGTCACTGCAACGCGATCAAGCTGGGGACCGAGAGCAACGGCGGCTTCAAAAACATCACGGTGAGCAATTGCGTGATCCGGCCGTCGGAGAGCCGCGAGGTGCTCGACGGCGCCCCCGGCGGACTGGCCGGCGTCGCACTGGAGAGCGTGGACGGCGGCGTGCTCGATCAGGTGGTCGTCTCCAACATCACCATGACCGGGGTCACGGCCCCGCTCTTCCTGCGGCTCGGCAACCGCGCCCGCCCGGTTCTGCCTGGTTCGCCGCCGCCGGATGTCGGGGCGCTGCGGAATGTCATCATCAGCAACATCGTTGCTGACGAGGCGGGCCAGATCGGTTGTGCGATCGCCGGTATACCGGATCACCGAATCGAAAACGTGACGCTCCGCCATGTGCGGATTTCCATGGCCGGCGGTGGTACGCGTGCCCAGGCAAGCGCATCGATGCCCGAGCGCGAACAGGCTTCCCCGGAATGCACCATGTTCGGGGCCCTGCCGGCGTACGGGTTCTGTTGCCGTCACGTCGAGAATCTGAGCCTTCAGAATGTCGAAGTCCGCCCCAGACATCCGGACTTTCGATCGGTCCTGGTCTGCGATGACGTCCGGCAGCTCGATATCGCCGCGTTCAGTGGGCAGTCGGTCACAGGCGGGGAGCCGGTCATCGCCTTGAACGACGTCCGGGGAGCGCGAGTGCGCGATTGCGTCGCGCCCCGCGGCACGCAGGTGTTCCTGCGTCTGTCGGGTAACACCGGCTCAGTGGTGGCGACCGGAAACGATCTGCACGCCGCAGCGACGCCGTTCGAAATGATGACCCCGGTTGCCCAGCAGGTTCTATTCCAGTCAGCCAATCGCCTGCCGCCCTGATGAAGGTCAGCGCCACCCTGTAGCTGTCCGAACGTACCGCTGGCCCGGCGGCAGAAGGGATCAGCTTGTTTTCCAGCCTTCGGGCAGCACGTCCCACCTGCCTTCGAGTGACGACCTGTCAGGGCCGAGGACCTTGCGCAAGCGATCGCGGGCGCTGGCGAGGATCTCCTGGCCGGCGATGGCCCAGTGGTTCAGCAGCGGGCTCAGCGTGGTGCGGCACATGTTGACCGCGAGGAGGCGCCGGGGCCGGGAAGTACGATTGCGGCCGCTGGTATGGAGCCTGGTCGCGTCCATGCCTGTGTCGGACCACTGGTGACACGCGTCTACTGCAGGATACAACTGGTTTTCGCCCATGTGCAGGGTCCGGTAATGAAGGCATCCGATCATCCAGCTCCGCACAGGCCGGGCCGCAGCGTTCGCCCCCTGGAAGAGAAACAAGACTGGCGTTCAGTCGCCTGCTGCCGCGGGATTCTCGATCCTCGGGTGCGTCGGCACCACCACGCGCTCCGGGGGAGACTGTGGGACCTGCAAGCGCCCCAGGAGCCGTTCCATGGTCAGCCGCCGCAATTCTGTGCACTCACCTGCACACCGGAGAGGCGAAGCTGCGGGCCAGCGCAGTATCGTCGGAGCCCATCACAGCAATACCTTCCGGAACGCGGAGACATCGATGGTGGGTCACGTCGTGGCAGCGGTAGCCATGGGATCGTCGACGGCAAAGATGGCGGTGGGGGGCGTGACCGACTCGAGCAGTGCCTTCGTACTGACCTTCGCATCGGTCGGCTCTAACGAGATGCCGATGATCAGGCCGGGATGCATGGGCAGGCAGGCCGCAGTCAGTGCCTGGGGATCCCCCTCGCGCCGTTCGCACGCCGGGGCGCCCCGTTTGCCGGCACTCAAATGCGCGATGCGCTGGCGACCGGTGCCATGGCATGTTCGAGGGCATCGCATCGAGTGCCAGACCGTACTACCCCGCTGCGGCTATTCAGGGAGTGGGCGGCGACAGATCGCGTGCCAGTTCCACTGCCGGGCGGCTTCGGAAGGTGGTGTGAAGAGTCCGAGGATTAGGCCAACGGCCAGAGCGGCTCCAAACGACAACACCGACGGCCACAAGAAGCTCAAGGAACTGAAGAAGGCGACATAAATGCCGATCGCCGTGCCGATCAGCCCCGCGATGAACACGCTCGCGCTGTTGGCTCGCTGCGTGAACATCCCCAGCCAGAAGATGGCCAGAATGGGGCCGGTAGGTGTCTGAATCACCTTGTTGGCGATCTCGAAAACGGTCCCGAGGCGATCGAGCTGCGTCGCGATGAGCGTGCCCGTGAGGCCCGCCACGACTGCGGCGAATCGCGAGATGCGCATCTGCGCGCGCTGCTCGTCTGCCGAGAGCTCCTCGCTCGGGCGTCGTCTCCCCTGCACAAGACGGCTGTAGAAATCGACGAAGATCACCGCGCTCTGCGAGTTGATGGCCGATGCGATCGCCGAGAGGGAAGCGGCCACAATGGCGGCAATGACCGGACCGGTGGCGCCCCGGGGAAACACGAGCGACATGAAATAGGGAAAGTACTGATCCGTATTGGCGGCGACCCAATCCGGAAGCTGCTGCCCCCTGAAATAGACGCTCAGCGCCACGCCGACCAGCGTCAAGGCGATCATCCAGACAGAATCGCTCACCGCGGTGATGATGAATCCCTGGCGCAGGTCACGGATGCTCCGCGAGGTCTGGAAACGCTGGACCATCACCTGGTCGCTGGTGTAGACTGGCAATCGACCGATGATCGTCGCCAGCAGAATGCCGTACCATGTGACCGGACGGCGAAAGAGCTCCACCAGTTGCGAAAGGAAGCCGCCGGCAGGTTGGGGCGGTGCCGAAGAGTGACTGTGGAATGCGGCGTTCCAGAAGTCTGATGGGTCGATCGACGTCTTCGCGAAAATAACCGCGGTCGTCAGCAGCAACCCGCCGAACATCACCAGGAACTGAATGACCTCGGTCCAGATGACCGCCTTGATTCCTCCCAGCATGGTGTATAGGGTGGCAACCACCCCCATGAGCAGAATCATGGTTTTCAGGGGGAGTTGGCCGCCCGTTGCGGTGTGGAAGGCAATACACGGTGCGTACAGTGCCGTCGCCATCCAGCCGAGGCGCCAGAAGATGAAGATCACGGCCGCCAGGCAGCGGACGGCCAGATTGAACCGGTACTCCAGGTACTCGTACGCGGAGTAGACATCCAGCCTGCGGTACATCGGCATGGTCACAAAGAACGCATAGGGATAGAGCACCAGCCAGGAGAGACTGCCGAGGATGATCACGATGCCGAACTTGAGAAACGCCGACGGCTGGGCCAGGTAATCGATGCCGCTGTTCAGCGCCGCCATCAGCGAAAGACCCAGCGGCAGCCAGCCCATATGCTTGCCGGCCAGGAAATATTCTTTGATCGTCCGCTGACGACGCGCGTGCCAGCCGCCGATGCCCAGCAGCATCAGGAGATAGAGCCCGATGATCAGCCAGTCTGGCCAGCCAAAGGACAGTCGAGCCCCGGTATCTGCGAGTTGCATCATGAGCAGGATTCAATGGTCGTGCCTGGAAGCGTCGCGATGATCTGTCGCCACGGCTCGACGAGACTCGCGATATCGCCGCCGCAGAAAGCGAGATCGGCTCCTGCCTTCACGGCCGCGTCGAGCAACGGTCCCGGCGACACAGCCACCCCCGCGTGCAGACCGGCCGACCGGGCGGTCTGAATGCATGCACCAACTGTGCTGACCAGCTCGGGATTTGCGAAATGGCCGGGCGCGCCCAGGGCGACCGAAAGATCGCCCGGGCCGATCAGGATGCCGGAAAGTCCCTGCACCCCGCAGATTTCACGCAGATTCGCGACCGCTGCCCGCGTTTCAATCTGTACGAACAGATGCGTCCACGCGTTTGCGTGTTCGAACATCTCGGGAATGGTCCGGAGACCGTAGTCGAGACCACGCGTGCGCGTATTGAAACCACGCTGGCCGAGCGGCGGAAACTTCCCGAATTGCACCACCGATCGAGCCTGGTCAGCGGAATCAACCATCGGCACGACAATCATGCGTGCTCCGACTTCCAGCGCGCGAAGTATGCTGCTGCGCTGCCCGTCGGCAACACGGATGGTTCCAAAGCCGCCTGCGGCCTGCGCAGCCTGGCAGATGGCCTGGGCCTGCGAGAAGTCGGTCGGTCCGTGCTCCATCTCGATCCAGACGGTGTCAAAGCCGATGCGTATGGCCAGCTCCGCCAGTTGCGGCGATCCGCTGTAAATGGCGGTCCCCCGCACGATGCGGCGGACTCCCGCGGCGGACGTGAACAGGTTTGCTGGCACGGTCATACTTGATCAAGCCCTCTGGACAACTCGCGGAATCATGGCGCGGCCGCAGGTTTCACACACCGGAATCCGCAGAAACCCAGATAATGCCCCGGCAGATAAAAGTTGCGGTAGGCCGCGGGGAAAAAGTTCGGATCATTGATGAACCATCGACCGCCGCGCAGCACGCGAGAGACGCCGGTCGGCGGGCCGGTCGGATTGCGGGCCGGGGAATCGCGGTAGTAGTTCGCGTCGTACCAGTCCGAGCACCACTGCCAGACGTTGCCGGTCATGTCCTGCGCGCCGTAGGGGGATGAAACTTCCGGGTGCTTCCCCACCGGCCGGGTCTGTTCCTCATCGCTGACCGTATAGGCGCGACGTTTCACGCTGTCCGTGTAGTCTCCCCATGGATAGAGCCGCCCGTCCGGTCCGCGGGCGGCCTTCTCCCATTGCGCTTCCGTGGGAAGAGCGGCAGCTGCCCACGCGGCATAGGCGCTGGCGTCCTCCCAGGAAACGTTGACCACGGGGTGATCCTCCTTCGCGCCATGATGCCCCGCGGGCATCTGGCGGCCGGATGACTCGCAGAACTGCTTGTACTGCGCTACGGTGACCGGGTTCTTGTAGATCCAGTATCCATCCAGATACACCGTATGCTGGGGGCTCTCGTGCGGGCTCCCTTCGCCCTCCCTGCTGCCCATCAGGAACTCACCCGCCGGCACATACACCATTTCCGCGCCGTCCTTTTCGTTCGTGGAGAGCTCCCCCGGCGCCCGGCCGCCGTCCGGCCTGGAGGCATTCAGCTTCTTCAGATGCTTGAGCATCTTGATGCCGGTCTGATCCGACGACAGCCGGACCCAGAACGCCTGCGGCTCGGTTCCCATGCTGGCCTCCAGGATGCGCACCGCCTCTCGACCCGCTTTGACGGCGTGGTCCAGATCTCCCGATCCGGCGTAACGCAGCATTCGCGCGTACGCATCGGTGAATCGGTACCCGATGCGATGCAGAGCCAGGCGTCGCTGGAGCTTCTGGTTGTCGCCGGCCAGCTTTTCGGCTTCATCCAGCAGGCGTCCGCTTGTTTCCATGAGCTGCGGCGTGAACATGCCCAGCCAGTTCTGGCACGGCTGCCTGGCCATGGCCGTTTCCCACCCCGTCCAGTACTCGCGCATGGGCTGCTCGGCCGGACCGTAAAACCGGCGGTAGTAATCATCGAGCAGCGCGTCCACATCGCGGTCCGTGTCCCAGACCAGCTTCGCCGCCAGGTAGAAGTTGATCCCCTGGTTCGACCAGTGCTGCTGCGTCTCGCTCATGAAACCGGTCACGCCGATCCTGCGCAGATAGGGCAGATCCCGGCGGATATTGTGCACCAGCGGCCACGGCGTCATCTCGGCATAGTGTCCGTAATAGTCGTATACGTTCACGTGCTTGCACACCCGCGTCCACCCTTCGATCATCTCACGAAACTTGCCATTGGGTTTGCAGTCCGGGTCGTCGATCGGGTGAACGTGGCAGAAGTCCCACGGCGTGTGGCAGATCAGCGTGACGTAGTTGTCATCCGGCTTGGCGGACACCGGCGGGCGCGTGTGGCTCACATACGCCAGTATCCCCACCAGCTTGCCGGGATGCTTCTTTTTCGTCTCTTTGAGGATGGTGTTGGCGAAGTGGATGAAGCGGTCGGTCTGTGTGTCATCGGTGACGCCGTACTGGGCATCAATGGCCCGGCACCCTTCGCACGTGCAGAACCCATATCCGTCGTTCGGGCTGATCGAGCAGAGAACGGCGCTCGGCGACTTGTCGAAATACTCGGTGACTTTTTCGATGAAAATCCTGATCACTTCGGGGTTGCTGGTGCAGAGCTGCTCGCTGCGTTTGCCGTCCCTGGTCCGGGCAAACCACTCCGGATGCGCTTTCTGATTCTCCTCCGTGGGACTGATGTATCCACTCCAGCTGTGCCCGAAGAAGTAAGTGGGCGAGCCGACGTCGCCCTTGTTGTGCCGCAGCCAATCCGCCGCGCCCGGGCCCCCTTGCCAGGTCAGCCCGGCCACGCCCAGGTAATCGGGCGTGTGACTCCACTTCAGCGTGTCCAGCTCGATGGTTTTCCGCTCCGGGACCTCCTCGCCCAGGTCCGTCGGCATGAACCAGCGGACGTCCAGGAAGCGCTCGAGGAATTCGTAAACCGCATAACCGGCGCCCCGCGCGTCACCTCCAATTAACAGTAGATCCCATGCTTCCGGCCCGCGCTGGCGCGTCTCGATGACCACCGCATCTCGACCCGGCGGCGGTCCGCCCCAGTCCGCCACCGGAGGATGGCCGGCGACCCCCAGCAGGATACGGTTCCCTTCGACGGAAAGACTCTGCGAGACCGGCACTTTCGCCCCCGACATCTTCGAAAGATAGGTCGAGAGATCTTCGGCACCCTGCTTCTCCTGCTCACTGGCATTTGACGCGATGATGATCGTGCAGACGGGTCGCCCATCGCGCACCAGCGTCATTTTCGCGAGTGCAGACTCTGCCAGACAGACGATGCCGATGGACAGGAACACGATCAGGGGACATTTGGACATACTCGACACCTTTGTGATCAAAAGGACACGCACCAGACTTCGATCAGCGGCTTTGCTGCAACTCGATGGCTCGAACACCGGGGCCGGAACCCTGGGGGGCGTCGCAATACCGCCGGGTCGGCTGCGAGGCTCGCGCCAGCGGCAACCAGAGCGCTGCGTCACGCACGATCGACACTCCGCGGCCTCCGGCGGCCGGGTAGCATCGACCGGCTCCCGGCCGTTACTATAACAGCAATTCCAGAGTCAGCAGCAGTAGCGATCCGGGTTTGATGATCTCTCTGCCGCCGCTTGCGGATCGGCGTACCGTATTTCCGCTGACGGTGGTGCGACCCCTCGCCGTCTGGATGCTCGTGTGATGCTTGACCATGGGCGGATCTTCCTGCGTGGGGATCATGGAGTTGTCGAACACGCCGAAGTTTCGGCGCAAGTACCGGAGCTTGGGAGGCCCTGAAGTCAGGATAGAGAACCCCCGGGGCCCAGGAATCGCCGGGTCGACGCGCCTTCGTGGCCTTAAGTCTCGGATTTCGGGCATGTTATGCGCGTTTCTCCTCGGCCGGCCGATTTCCAGCCGTCACGAGTCATCTTTTTCCCTTGCTTCGAGTTCGCATAGCGGTATACTGCAGGTGACACGTGAAACTTTACGCCCAGCCGTGGCGCACAAATCGTGTCCAGGGCACTGCAGAAGGAAAAGGAGGGATGGCGAGAGTCGCGATTCGGTCGGCGGGTCGGTTGCTCCTGCGCTGTCTGACCGTGCCGGCATAAGAAGCAGAATCCAGATAGAGAGCGCCCAGGCATGGCGAATAGAATCTGCCGCGAACGCCATTGATTCGCGCGCGGTGATCCGGGACTCTGGTTCTATCGTCTGGTTGCGCGCCTAAGGGAATGCGGAGGTTCGAGATGCGATCGTTCAAGGGATCAGCGCTGTATTCGACCTTGTTCGTGCTGTTTCTGTCCGCGCATACGATGGCGGCGCCGCCGATTATCACCAACGTTCCGGGGGTGCCGCAGCCGCCGCCCCCGCCCAATCCGAACATTGACACCACCGGTGCGGGCGCCGAATACATTCGTCAATTGTCCCTCAGCCAGGGAGACCCGCCGGTGACCTGGGATTTCGGCAATCCGCCGATCCATCCGGCCGGAGCGCAGATTGACTCAACCGGCAAGGTCACCGGCTGGACGCCGACCACCGCCGATCTGGGCATGACCTTCAACTTCCAGGTCCGCGCGACCAACGCCGAAGGAAGCAACACCGTCAACTGGGTGGTCCAGGTCGCACCCATCAACAACGGGTTCAACGCGCAGTCCATCTACGCGCTCCGCGATGATCCTCCGACCACCAGCTTCGGCAAGATCACTGAGTTCGACTCGCAGGGGAACGCGATCCGCGATTTCACCAACTGGGAACGCTGGGTTTCACTTTCCTTCTCGGGGACGGGGGACCCGCCGGGAACCAATAACGATGCCTGGTGCTACACGCTGCGGAACTGGACCGGGGCGACGGATAATCCCAACTGGGACACCGGGCCGCACGACGGTGCGAATATCAGAGCCTTCAAGTCCGACGGCAACGTCCAGTACCAGTGCTGGCCGCACCTGATGTCCGGCTGGCTGCCAGCCACAAACTCCCAGTCAGGAGGTATCCGGGGCAGCGCCTTCCACAACAGCGTTTTCTTCGGAGTGGACCGGAATAGTGAGGCGTTTGATGCCCTGGTGGTTTATGAACTGAGTATCGATCTGACCCAGATCCTGAACGTCTACACGGGCCCGAACACCCTCGGCGGCCAGGTCAATCTGGACATCAACTCGCGCAACGGCGCCCTGTACGCGATCAACCAGCAGTTGGGCAATCTGGTCGCGTTCAGCACCGCCGGCGGGAGTACCAGCGTCTACACCACGCTGGTCAACGGCCAGACCTTTTCCGCTGACGGTCAGCCCGACCACAATCAGTGGTCCGCGCCCAACTGCGTGATCTACCGCCCGGCCGCAACCGCCGCCGATGACACGCTGGTCGTGTTCATGAACGGCACGACCAACACCCTGGAGTTCTGGATCAACCACGGCGTTGATGGCAACGGCAATCTGCTGCTCAAGGGGCGCTTCGACGGGCCCAACAGCGGCTGGAACGGGCAGTTCACGCCGTTTGACGGCACAATCAAGTGGGGCGCTCAAACGGACGGCTTTGGACTGATCCAGGCCAACAACCAGGTCAACAAGTATCGGCCGGGCGTGTCCTACTATCTCGACGCCGACAGCCCGTCCTATCCGCCCACCGTCCTGACGCCGGTTATTGCCAACCTTCCGCCCGACCCGGATGAGACTGTCGCCCAGTTCGAGTACATCCGGCAGTTGACTGTCACGCAGGGCGCGCCGGTGACCTGGTCATTGCTGCAGGCGCCCACCGGAGCCCTGATCGACCAGACCGGCAAGATCTACAACTGGCGGCCCAGCGCCGGTTTCGCTGGCAGCAGCGTGCTCTTCAGCGTGAAGGCAGAAAACAGCCTGGCCAGCGCAACCGTACAGTGGACCGTGAACGTGCAGGCCACCCGCGACGCGACCAACAACGGGTTCTACATCAACGAGCTCTTCGCCATCAAAAACTATGAGAACCCGGCCGGCTCCCAATACCCGACGGCGGGAAAGATCGAGCTGTACGAAGAAGACACCATGAACCTGGTGACCGCGGGCTTCACCAACATCGAAGGCTGGAGGTCGCTGACCTTCACCGGCACGGGCACGAACGATAACCGGTGCTTCGCGGTCCGTCCCTTTAATTCCATCGCCTATAGCGCCGAGGGTGGTGCTGCGTACCTCAAGACACCGTACGACAGCATCAGTATCCGGGAGTTCGACCAGTTCGGCGAGGTTCCCCAGGAAATCAGACCGCTGCTTGGCGCGAGCGTACTGGTCGGCAACATCCGCTACAGCCCCTTCAGCAACACGCTGCTGGTCGGCCTGGACCCAAACGACACGGTGCACACCGGCAACGGGCGGGCGATCGAATACAACCTGAACCTGACTGTTGCGCGAACCTATCAAGGACCGGCTAACCGCGGAGCGGTGCCGGTCAATGTGGACGTCAACCCACGCAATGGCAAGGTTTATATGATCAGCCAGCGGCTGGGTACCGTCGATACCTCCAGCCCGCTGGGCGACCTGGTGTACTTCAACCATACGTTCACAAGCCTCCCCGCTGATGGGACTCTGATCAACGGGGACACGTTTGCGGTGAGCCACCCCGAGTGGTACCTGCCCAACAGCGTCATTTTCCGGCTGGCGGATACGGCCGCCGAAGACACGATGATCGTCTTCACCGACGGGAACGGCAGCAATCCGCCCCCGGTGGCCATGGAGTTCTGGGCCGACACCACCGCGCACCCGAGGGAAGGCGGGAATCTGGCGTTCAAGGGGTTCCTGCCCAGCCCGGTCCGCGGCTGGAAAGGCCAGCAGGACGCCTTCACCCGCAATCTCTGCTACGCCTCCATGGCCGACGGCTTCGGGTTGCTCACCACCCAGAACGTCTTGCGCGAATTCTCTCCGGACGATTTGGACTGGTCTGACGCGGGAAGCCCGCGCTATCCGTTCGTGCCCGGACTGTGCAATAACAATCCATTTGCCGACACCGATGATGATGGCGATGTGGACATGGAAGACTTTGCCTTCTTCCAGCGATGCTACTCTGGCCAGTTCAGTCCGATTCCGACGGATCCGGACACGTGCCTGTGTCTCGATCGAACCGGCACCTCGGTCGGTTCTCCGCCCGATGACCACATTGATCGCGCCGATTTCTTCGCATTCATGCAGTGTGCAACCCAGGCCAACGTGCCTGCAGATCCGGCCTGTGACGACTGAGGGGAGGCGTTTCAGAAACTCTGGGACCTTTGCTGTGATGGGACCTCTCTGGCCATTACCCACAACCCCGCCCGGCCGCGTGAGCCGGTCAAGGTGATGATCGCCAGACTTTGCGGAAAGGAGAAAAGCGATGAGGAACGATCGGTTCGTTTTGCTGCTCATGGGCGTGATCGGCATGACGGCAGGCGCCAACGCCCAGAACACCTATAAGGTGGATTTCATGGGCGACCGCGCCCTGACACCTGACAACACCGCCAGCCAGGCCGCCACCCCGGGCTGGCATATGGGCTGGAATGACCCCGGGAGGTACCCCGACAGTTACACGGATGATACGTTCGGAAACGGTACCGCCCTCCAACTTGTGGACTTGGAACTGCACGACGGTCCAAACGGCCCAGGGACGGAGTACAAATCCTCTCAACTGGGCTACTACATGGGTGAGGACCCGGGCGGCGGCACGCCTCAATTCAAGGCCGGCGCCACGGTCGTGGCCCGCATCAAGAACAACGGCACGCCCGACGCGGGCGTGGGCATCGGTTACTCGACCTCGGATGGCAACCACACCGGAGTCCTGGGTATCAAGGACAACGCGGTCAGTGTCAGCGGCTATTACAATGCGGCCACTGATTTCCGTGAGTACCCAACCAGCGTCACGCCTGTTCCCGGCGGCAACGTCGGGGTGTACCGCACCTATGCGTTCACCACGAGCCACGACGGAACGACCCGCTATGACGTGTGGGTTCTCAACAACCCCGCCATGAGCTGGAGCAATAACGCGGCCGACTGGACGAAGCTCATCAACCACCTTGCTCGCGATGGGAGCTACGGCAACATGCCGGATAACAGCGGCGCCCCCCTCCCGAACAGCCAATCCAGCGGCGTTCTGCTGGGCTCCTTCGGGCCCGGGTTCGGCCCCTTCGGACGCACTGCTGAGGGTGACCTTGAGTTCGACTGGCTGAACGTCGAAGTCAACACCCCCGGCAACTACGGCGACGGCAGTGGTAACAACCTGGGTTACCTCGACCCGATCGTGCCGTGGAACATGGATTACAGCGGGATTCCGAATGTTCCCGAGCCCGGGACGCTGGCCCTCCTGGCTCTGGCTGGCGTGGGTGTGATGCGCAGAAGGCGCGGCGCCTGAAAAAGCGACGGCGATGTGACTGAATCGGGATGCGGCGGCGGTTCCATTCCGCGAGAGCCGCTGCGGGACACCAAGCGATTCATTCGCAGAGCTGCATGATGGTCGGGGAATCGAGAAGCAAACAGTTGTGACTCGGCTGTTTGCTTCCGTTTTTCATCGCATCGTTTGCTCCAGGGCGAAAGTGGTTTCTGTGCGTCATGTGTGGATTCTGCCAGCCCACTGGCGGGCGTCACAGGCAATGGAGGGTAGAATCAACTGATAGCCGGGGAGGCTTCGGAGGGCGGAGCGTTGTAGCCGATGGATGTGAAAGCGAAGGTTGAATCCACGCGCAGTTCTGGTTTCGCGACAAAGGATTCAGTGGACTCCGCCAGAAGGGATGCTCCCATGTGTATCTGCCGTTCACGGGTTGGCTTTACCCTCATCGAAGTCCTGGTCGTGGTGGCCATCATCGCGTTGCTGGTCGCCATCCTCCTCCCCTCGCTTCGCAGAGCTCGTGAATCGGCCAAATCGGCCATGTGCAAGACCAGCCAGCGGCAGTTGGTGCTCGGGGTACATCAGTATGTCACCGAGAACAAACGGCTTCCGGGCACGCAGAGCCTGTTTTACGAACAGGCCTCGGTGTTTGGGAATCCCGCCATGTATCCGCCGCCCTATCCGGCCAGCGAGAAGAGCACCAACTGGGTCTGGGACGGCTCTGCGAGTAACGTCGGCTACACCGGCCGATCCGATCCCAGATACATCCGTGATTGCCCGAACCGCGGGACCATCTTCAGATACGTGCGCAACGAAAAGGTCTATCTGTGCGCTTCGGATCACGTCGGTGACGCCGATCAGACCCCTGCGGGCGGCGGCGGCGACGGGCGGAATTCCTATTCCATGAATGCGTATCTGGGCTATGTGAATCCCGATAGAATGACCGGTACCGCCAGGGCCTACAAGCCGCCGAATTACAACGAACTGCTGTACACCGTGGGTCCGAAGCGTTTTCATCCGTCCGAGATGTTCCTCTTCGTGGAAGAACATCCCTATTACTTCAAGCAGACGTTTCTGGAGGGCAACTTCAACTACCAGGACAAGATCTCCACAAGACATGCGCTTTCTTCGAGTCCCGACGTCTCGAAGGCCTCCAGCAACAAACCGCTCGCCGCCAAGTCCAGCTCGGGCAGATCGAACGTCGCCTACGTCGATGGGCACGTCGAGTTTCCGACCTTTAACGGCCTTGCCGATGCTGCCACGCTGTTCCACAAGGTGGGCATGCCCGTGGATCTTGCTCCCGTTGGGATCGACAGCTCCGGCGTGTACAGCAGCTTTCTCCAGGAATTCATGTACAACATGGGCAGCAAGCCGCCCTGGTAGTCCGAAGAGACTTTCATACGTCCAGAAGGATTGCGTCGCGCCGCGGCCAGAATCAACGAGTGCAACCCGCATACCTGCCCGGAATCTTCGACCCGAGTCACGGACCCTGCGGTTTTCTCGCACACGCTCTCACCGTGTGCTGCCGCCCGGTCGCGGAACCGGCGCGCCTGGCCCGCTGGGCTGATGGCAGTGGGGGCAGAGGCGTCCAGCAGCGCGCGGCTTCCCGCAGCCTGAGCAGAACTTCGCATCTGCCTCGTTCGAGTGATCGCGGTGCGGCCAGGTGGTGGGGATCGGGCCGGCCGGTGGCATGCCAAGCCCCTGTGCGACAGCCTGGGCTATGTCTTCAATGCGTCCGCGAGACGGGCGTGATCCGAAAGCTGGCGGTTCTGGATCGAAAGCGACGAAAGCTCATGGCGCCGCACAGGCAGTCGTCGGATTCCTGATCTGGGCAGGTCGGGAACCCCAGAGAAGCGAAGGCAGGAACCGGACGATGGATGCGTACTTCCGGCCGCACGCGCTCGAGCGGGCCAGAGTGGCGGCGCGCCTCCGGCACGTCGTGCAGGCGAACTGGAAGATCGTCGTGGAGAACTTCTCCGAGTGCTATCACTGCGGGCCGGCGCATCCGGAACTCGGACAGGTCATGTCCTACGTGCGGGCGTTCGATTCCCCCAGTGCGGCGGATGAGCGGGCGGCGTACGCGGAAATGTGGGAACAGCAGGCCCGGGCCCAGGGCCACGCGGCAGGCCGGGTGTGCAGCCCAACCGGTGTTCAGCATGAGGTGGTGCGCATCCCTATCCGGGAAGGTTTTCTGACCCAGAGCCGCAACGGCCGGCCCGTCGCCCCTCTGATGGGGGAGTTCCGGCAGTACGACGGCGGCGTGACCGCCACGCAGTTCTTCCCGTTCAACTGGCTGGTGGCATGCAACGATTACGCCATGCTGCCGCGGATCACGCCGCTCTCACCGCTGCAGACGGAGGTCGAACAGACCTGGCTCGTGAACCGCGATGCCGTCGAAGGCGCCGACTACAACGTCGAGGACCTCACCTGGATGTGGCGCCGCACCATCGAGCAGGACGTGCTGATCTGCGAGGGCAATCAGAAGGGCGTGAACAGCCGCTTCTACCGGCCAGGTCCCTATACCCGGATGGAGAACCTCGTTGAGCAGTTCATCACGTGGTACCTGGTGCAGATCGCCTGAGAGCATGTGCGGAAGACCTGCCCGCAGCCCCGCGCGTCGGCGGGAGGCTTTGCCGGGCGGCGCTGAGACCGGCAAGACTCGAGCCGGCGCCGAGAGCTTCCTGCGCACGCTGCCGGTGGCGAGCGGCCAGCCGGATCACCATTGCACGCCGGAAACGGGTATGGCGCTCCTGCGCAGCTCCGATTGGGCGCAGGCCCAGGCGGCCTGATGGACGCGCCGGCACACCTCGAGATCAGCCCGGGGTCGGCGGCCGTCGAGCACGGCGCTGACGAAGTCCTCGAGCGACTCACGCATGCCCGCGAAGCCATGAACGGGCTCCGCACAGGGTCGCCGCTCCTCCTGCCAGGCCTGACGGCGGCCACGCCACCGGCACAACCCCGTCAGGAGATCCGCCTCGAGTTCCCCGCGCGTGCCGGCGACCCGAAGTTCAATCTGCGTGCCTTCCATTGCGACGAGGCTGAACTCGAAGACGCCGACCCGCTGGCCGGGGAATTCCAGCGCGGCAAGGCCGTGATCCATGATCCGCCCGTTCATCGCGTAGCCGCCCGTGACGCACGCCCGGATGGCCGGAGCCTCGTAGACCCGATCCAGCAGGTCCAGGTACCAGCAGCCGAGCCACGGGAAGAACCCCTGCTCTTCAACCTCTGAAACCCACTCACCTCCCCCCCAGCCCCAGTCACACCAGAGCCGGACCCGGCACATCAACGGCTCACCGATCGTCCCGGCGGCAAGCTGGTCGCGGATCAGGTCGACGACCGGCAGGCAGCGCAATTCCAGGTCCGCCTGGGCGACGCGGCCGGATTCCCGCAGGGCGCGCAGCGCCCGGCTCATGTCCGCGGCATTCAGCCCCAGCGGTGGCTCGAAGAGCACGTGTTTGCCGGCCGCGGCCGCCGTCCGGATGGCGTCGGCATGCAACCGGTTGGGAAGGGCGATGGCCACTGCGTCCACGCCTGGCTGTGCGATGAGATCCTCGAACTCGCTGTGGAGCGTTACGCTCGGCCCCAGTTCCCCGCGCACCCAGTCCCGCGAGGCCCGTGTCTTCGCGGCGACGGCGACGACGCGGACGCGCGGCATGTGTTTGAGAATCGGGATGTAGGCTTCGCGCACCCACTTGCCCGCACCGATGATGCCCAGATTGAGCGGCTGCATCGTTGTCTCCTGCCGGTCCAGCCTGACCGGATCGACGCGCGATATGCTTCGCGGGACGGGGGCCTCATCGGGCCGCGCCGACCGGGTAGTCCTGACGTTGCGCGCGGAGGCTGGCCTGGTAGCGCTCGAAAGCGGCCTCATCGCGACGCGAGCTGACTCCGTAATAGATGAGCCCGAGCGAGCGGCGGTGTCGATCGCTGCGGTTCGCCCCGGCGAGGTGGATCGTGAGTGAATGGTGAGCGAAACAGTCGCCCGCCCGACCGGTGGCCACGAAGAGCTCCTCCGGACCATAGGCGACGCTCTGCAGGCCTTGCGAGAAGCCCACCACGCCGGATGGCTGATGCACGATAACCCCTTGCCGGTGCGAGCCGATGACGTAGGACATGCAGCCGTTCTCCAGGTCACAATCATCGAGGGCCACCCACATGGTGACGGCATGATTGGGGGTCAGGCAAAAGTAGTAGCCGTCCTGGTGGGGCGGCGTGGGTTTACCGATCCGCGGGCCTTTGTCAAAGTACTCCAGCGTCGTCGCGACCGCCTCTTCGCCCAGCAGTGCCTCGGCCAGGCTGCGTGCCTTCGCCCCGCCGAGCAGTTCGGCAAAGAACCCATCCGCCTTGTCCATCTCCGACATCTGCTTGATGAATCGCTGGCCGTCGGCAACATCGTACAGAACGCGGTATCCTTCCAGGCGCGGGACAACTTCGTTCTGATACCGCTGAACATTCTCGCGAACCTCCGCAAGCTCAAGCTCGGACAGGAACGAACGCACGTGCACAAAACCATTGGCTTCGAAAGCCCCTCGCAAGAGCGTGAATTCGGCGGGATTCATGAGAATGCCTCCGTAAAAAGTGCAGGCGGTTTATCCATTCATGGCGACCCTCAGACCGATGCAGTCAAACCGCCCGTCGGTCGGGTCTTCATGGCGATAGGCGCAGTGCAGGACTGTCATATCGGCGGTCTTGAACGAGCCGCCGCGGCAGATCGGGTTGAGCCGCACGTCCTTGATGAGCGTGTCGTCGTAGCACATCCTGGCGCGGTCCTCCCGCACGATCTGCTCGTAGCACTCCTCGCACCAGCTCCACATCGAGCCCGCCATATCGTGCAGCCCGTATCCGTTGGGCGGGAATGAGCCCACCGGCCGCGGCGAACCATTCATGTTGTTGCAGTCGGCCCGGCCCTCGGGTGATTCGTCGCCCCACGGGAAGCGTCTGCCGGCCAGCCCGCCGCGGGCGGCCTTCTCATACTCCGCGTCGCGGACCAGTCGGTACGGCCGGCCGGTGAAGGTCGAGAGAGCCACCGCCGGGATGTAAATCGCCCCGGCCAGCAGCACGCCGCGCTGGAACATGAACAGGATGGCCGTCAGCGTTCGTGCCGCCGGATGAAAACGGGTCTCCAGATACTCATAGACGGTGAACACCTTCAGCCGGAAGAAAACCGGCACGAAGATCACCACGACTACGACCATGACGAACGGATACAGGAGCGCACCGACGCTGTACTTGAGGTCCTTCTCATAGATCCAGCCCGGCACGCCCATGTAACTCAGCGCGCTGATGTCGGTGGCGATGATGGAGACGCAGGCCACAAGCCAGTGCGTGCTGCGTCCGGCCAGGAAGTAGTCACTGAGGGTGTTCTGGCCGCGGCACAGCCAGCTCCCGATCAGCATCGTGGCCGCCAGATACGCGACCAGTACGGCGTAGTCGATCAGGCCGAGACCCGACTGGGCGATCAGAATGGGCGGACACAGCAGCGTCATATCCTCTCCGGCTTCAGCCCTCGCGGATGGACACGTGGTTCAGCACGCGATGCTGTACTTCCATCCGACCCTCGATCTGGTCCAGCAGCAGTTTGCCCGCGCTGTACCCGAATTCGTACCCCGGCCACACGAGAACGGTGCAGCCGGGCAGGAGCGGTTCCTGGGCTTCGCTGATCACGTCGTAGGCGATGTGGGCACGGCGGCCGACCACCGTGTGCAGCCAGCCGGCCATCACCGATCCGGTGCAGACGATCGCGGTGGGGGGGCTGGGCGAACGCAGCAGGTGCTGTGCGTGGGCGACCGCCCGATCGCGATCGAAGGGCACCGTCAATTCCAGGTCGCTCCGCCGAGCCTGCGACCTGAGCCCGGCCTCAGTCAGGGCGCGGCGATGACCCCTCAGCCGGTCCTCGTGTCCTGCTACGCGCGGCGTGCCGATGACCTGGGCGATCCGCTGATGACCCTGCGCCAGAAGGCGCCGGGTCAGCTCGTAGTGTGCAGCCTCCTCGTCGCTGGAGACGTAGCTCAGTTCGATTCCATCTTCGACGTGGCCCAGAACGACGACCGGCCGGCGCTGCCGCTGGAAGAACCGCTTCACCTCGACGGGCGCGGTCAGCAGGCAGAATCCCGCGTAGCCGCCGTCGTCGAGCAGGTCCGACAGATAGCTGTCCCGCTCGGTTTCCAGGAGCAGCTCATCCGGAAACTCGATGCCGATCGACGAACCGGGCAGGGCGGTCCGCAGGCCATCCAGAATCGAGGAGATGTTCTGATTCAACGAGGGCGCCACGGGCCGATGCGTGGGCCAGAGCACCAGGATGCGGCGGGTGCGGTTCTGCACGGCCCGCGACCGGCGGCGCGTCCCCGCCGTCTGGGCGCGGACCACGATGGTCCCCCGGCCGCGCTGCGAAACCACCAGCCGCTCCTGGGCCAGACGGGCCAGGGCCCGCTGCGCGGTCACGAAACTGACCCCGTATTCGCCCACCACCTCGCGCACCGTCAGAAACCGGTCGCCCGCGCGGTAGCCGCCCCCGCCCAGACGCACCTTCAGCCGTTCCGCAAGCTGAAAGAACAGCGGCACCGGGGAGTTGCGGTCGATTTCACGCTGATGCGGCACGAATCACTTCCGAAACGGGCTCACTTGAAATTGATATGATGCTCTATATCATGTGATTATTCGGCCGTCAAGGCCGATTCCCGGTCTCCAGGAGGAATCCATCATGGGCAGCAGCATGGCGTGGCGGTTCAGCGGGCGCGAACTCGAATACGTCAGAGAAGTCCTCGAATCCGGCTTCGGCAGCTCCACCAGCGGCAACATGTGCCAGCGCCTCGAGGCCGCCTTCGCCCGTCGTTTCGGGGTCCGGTATGCCATCACGTTCAACTCAGGGACCTCCACGCTGCACGCGGCGCTGGCCGCGTTTGGGGTCGGGCCGGGGGACGAGGTCATCGTGCCGGCCCTGACCGTCATCTCGTGCGCGTCGGTGGTGCTCTTTCAGAATGCCGTCCCCGTCTTCGCCGACATCGACCCTGAGACATTTGAGATGGATCCGGCGGATGTCGCGCGCAAGATCACGCCGCGCACAAAGGCGATCATGCCGGTCGCCCTCTACGGCCTGTGCCCCGACATGGACCCGATCCTCGAGCTGGCCCGCAAGCACAACCTGCGGATCATCGAGGACTGTGCCCAGTGCGTGCTCGGCGAATACAAGGGACGTCTCGTCGGGACCATGGGCGACGTGGCCAGCTTCAGTTTCGAGAACTCCAAGCACCTCTCGACGGGCGACGGCGGCATCGACATCACCAACGACGAGGAGCTCGCGATCGCGGTGCGCAAGTTCTGTTGCCTGGGCTTTCGCACCATCGGCGCGGGCGACGGCCGCGTGCGCCTCACCAAGGACATGTTCCAGGACCCCGATTTCAAGCGCCACGATCAGTTCGGCTGGCAGTACCGCATGCCCGAAGTGGCGGCCGCGGTCGGGCTCGCCCAGCTCGAACGCGTCGACTATTTCGTCAACATGCGCAAGGAGATGGCCCGCCGGTACACGGAGACGATCGGCGACTCGTGGATGCTGCGACCGCAGCACGTGCCCGAACACTGCGTGAACTCCTATTGGACATATGCCGTCCGCTTCGAGGGGGGCAGCAAGGGCATTGCCTGGAAGGACTTCCGTTCGACGTACGTAGAGAACGGCGGCGACGGCATCTACGCCGCCTGGAGCCTGCTCTACAACGAACCGTTCATCCATCAGATGCAGTTCTACGGGAAGAGCTGCCCGACGGCCTGCCCGCACTATCAGGGCTCGTTCAACGTCGCCTCCGGTCAGTGCCCCAATGCCGAGCGGGTCCAGCCCAGGATCATGCAGTTCACCACGAACCAGGCGGGAAAGGCCGACCAGGACCGGCAGTGCGACGCGCTGCGCAAGACGCTTCGGTACTTTGGCGGTTAGCCCCAGAGCATCCAGGATCAGCAGACATGGCCAGCATGACTCCCCGTGAGCGCATCATGACCGCGCTTCGTCGCGGCATACCCGACCGCATCCCCTGCTTCCCCGACAACGTCCGCTGGGTGCGCTACCACTCGGGCTGCACCTGTCCCCGGCACCAGCTCGCCCATGCCGAAGAGTTCGGCTTCGACTGCATCATCAACTACGCACAGTATATCTGGCAGCCGATCAGCAACGACTACTGCTATGCGCCCGGCGGGGGTTTCAGCCACACCGTGAACGGGTTCTACGGCGATCTGCCGGAAGTGCAGGTCGATATCCAGATCGAAAACACCCCCGAGCAGGTATGGTACCGCCGCACATTTCGAACGCCTGCCGGAACGCTCCACGACGTGATCCAGTGGGCGCGGCCGAACTGTGGATATGGGGATGGGCCCAATCCGCACCGGGTCGAGCCGCTGGTCAAAAGCCGCGACGATCTCGCCGCGCTGCGCTACCTCTACGCGCCGCCGCGGCGCGACCTGCTCGCCGACATCCCGCTGGTGCTGGCCGAGGTCGGCGATCGGGCCGTCGTGGCCGCATACGACTGTACGCACGCCGGCGGCTGGGGCCTGGACGTGCTGGATGTCGAAGATCGTCTGATCTTTTCGATCGAGCAGCCCGAGCTGTTGCGGGACGCCTGCGGGATCATGCAGGAGTCCCACCTGCGCAACCTGCGGGCGATGCTCGATCGCGGGTGCCGGGTCGTGTTCGACAGTTGGTTCCAGTGCGGCCTCTCCGTCGGCTGGTCGCCCAGGACATTCACCGACATTTTCCTGCCCCTGATCGCCGGAACGGCCGCCCTCGCTCACGAGTACGGCGCCGTCTACATCTGCTACGACGCAGGCAGGATGATGCACACCATTCCGCTGCTGATCGAGGCGGGCGTAGACGTCATCGCCGGTCTCCAGCCTCCGGATATGGGCGACGTGGTGCTTCGCGAAGTGAAGACAAAGTACGGAGATCGCGTGTCGCTCATGGGCGGCCTCGATCCGGTTTATCTGCTGCAGTGGGGAACGCCGGAGACCATCCGCGAGGCCGTCCGCCAGGCCATCACCGACGCCGGCCCCGGCGGAGGGTTCATCCTGCACACGGCCATGTCCCCGGCCCCGGAAACGCCCGCGGAATCGCTCCGGGTGGCAGTCCAGGCCGTCCGCGATTTCGGCGTCTACCGCTCCTCCTAGCTGTCGAACACCCGAGGGTTTCTGAGCATCTCACCTGGTCCTTTGGTGCGGCTTCCACACTGAATGCTGCGAGTTCGAGCCTCGTCGCCCGTCGTGAGGTATCAGTCAGGGGCCACCTCTGTATTCA
>CAZQEN010000079.1:0-24083 GCA_964591605.1 uncultured Planctomycetales bacterium | reverse complement strand
AGCACCGACGCCCCCGCCGCCATGACGCCCCGCTCGAGCGCCGTCCGCACGCCGGCCACCGCCGCCGCCGCCGCCGGCTCGGCAAAGACGCCCGCCAGCTGCCCCGCGCTGCGAATCGCGCACAGGATGCCCCGGTCGCTCACCTCGACGAACGCCCCGCCGCTCTCGCGCACCGCGTCGACCGCCTTCCGCACGTTGCGCGGGACCGGCACGTCGATGCTGTCGGCCACGGTGGCGGCAAAGCCGCCGGCCTCGAACGGCTCGCCGCGGAATGTCTTCGCCACCGGCGCCACACCCGCCGCCTGCACCCCCAGCAGCTTCGTCCGCCAGCCGATCAGCCCCAGTTCGCGCATCTGGCGCAGCCCCTTGCCGATTCCCGCGATGGTGCACCCGTCGCCCACGCTCACCGCCACCCAGTCCGGCGGATCGTCGCGGCACTGCTCGGCGATCTCCATCCCCGCCGTCTTCTTACCCTCTACCAAGTACGAATTGATGGCACAGTTGCGGTTGTACCAGCCCATCGCCCCGCAGGCCTTCATGCACAGGTCATACGCCTGGGCATAGCTGCCCTGGACGCGGAAGACCGTCGCCCCGTAGATCAGTAACTGTGCGATCTTGGGCTCGGGGGCGTGCCTGGGCACGAAAATGACGGCCGGCAGGCCCGCCATCGCCGCATAGCCGGCCAGGCTGCTCGCCGCATTGCCGGTCGAAGCGCAGGCAATCGTCCTGGCCCTTTCGGCCATCGCCCGGGCCACGCCCACCGACGACGCCCGGTCCTTGAACGAGCCCGTCAGGTTGCGCCCCTCGTCCTTGAGCCGCACGCGGGCCACGCCCAGCTCACGGGCCAGCCGCGGCGCTTCGACGATCGGAGTCCAGCCCACCGGCCACTCCGGAATAGCATCGAGCGGCAGCAGCTCGCGGTACCGCCATTGATTCAGCGGCCGCCTGCCCAGCGCTTCCCACGTCATCGCCTGCCGCGCGGCGCCCAGGTCATACGCAGCGTCGAGAATCCCCTCCGCCGGCCCACACGCCGGACAGGTATAGGCGACCTCGCCCGGCGCGTACGCACGCCGGCAGCAGACACACACAAGCTCGGTGATCAAAGGCATGCGTTGCTCTCAGACCCAGAATGCCATCGCCGAGCACGTCACGCAGGTTCCGCTCTCGGGGTCGGCCGCCTGGTGATATCGCAGCAGCTCCGCCCGGGCGTCGGCCAGCGCCGTCCGCAGCGCATACAGGCACCCCGAGCTGCAGACACGCGTGCGGTTCTGACGGCCGCGAATCGTACCCACGAACGCCTCGCCGTCCGGCGTCTGCGTCAGGCCCGCCAGCGCGGCTCGATCCTGCTTCTCGACCTCGCGCAGAAACGTCTCGTCCAGATCCCGCTCGTCGCCAAACCGCCGGCCCACGTGGCTCAGATCCGCCCCCGCAATCACCACCGTGGGCGTAACGCCCGCGTCCTGGCGGATCAGCTCGCCCAGGGCGACCGCAAACGCATGCAGGTCCGCCCCCTTCCCGTCGTACGAGGCCGTCCCCGTCGGACCGCAGGGGTCGTGGCACAGAATCGGCACAATCTCGAAGGCCTCCCTGCCCAGCAGGTGCTGCAGCAGGATCACCTGCAGCTCCACCGAGTGCTCGGCCTGATGATCGAACTCATGCTCGCTCAGATCGATCCCCAGCCGCGCACTGAGGCGCTCCAGGAACGCCCGGTCCGTGGTCGCGGTCCCCAGGCACGTCTGAAAGTCCTTGGTCGTGGCCACCGGCCCCGAGGCCCGCCCGAAATGATTCGTCCCCAGGATCACATACCGCCGCGCCGGCGGAACGGTGGCCAGCAGTCCGTACGCGTCCGCGTAGGCCGGTGCGCCGCGCGGGTAATCCAGGTGCGGGGCCACCAGCCCGGCGAGCCGGCGCCCCTCTCGCCCGGTCACCGTCGCCTCGCACCGGCTCAGCACCCGGCTCAGCCCCTCCGTCAACCCGGCGTCCCCCAGCCCGTAAGCGTTCTGCTCGCGCGACACCCGCGCCGGCGACGCCCGGTACGCATCGACCAGGGATTGGAAGTAATCCCGGAATCGATCGCTCTCGAGAAAGTGCGCGGTATCGAGCTGCTCGATCATGCCCGTGAGCTCTTCGGGCGGCAGCGGCTGGCCGAACTGCCGGGCAAACTGGGCCTGAATCTCTTCGAGCGTATGCAGTCCGTCCATCAGCGAGAGGATGTAAAGCGCCGGCCCGGAGACCACGACCTGACCGGCCGCCAGGCCTGCCGGATCGTGAACCACCACCAGCCGCTGCCCGTCCTGCTCGACTGGAAACGCCTCGATCGCCCGTATTCTGGGGTTAGCCATACCGGATCCCAGGTCTCCGCCACCCACCGCGCACTCGATCAACGCCCGCTAAAATACCCGCATTTCACCGCACCGCCAAAATCCGCCGCCGCCCCCCCGCGAACGGATTCCCGGAGCGCAAACTTCGGCATCTGGGTCCGATATTCCATGCCCCGCGGTTCTCCACTGCCCCTCCCGCGCACGAAACCGCGTTCTCGGGCATTTCTAACTCAAGGTGGTCCGGGAAACTGGTCGAAATCGCTTGTGCCTTCTCAAAACGGCTGTTCTCCGCGGGGCCGTCGCGGGAGGGTACCTCTCAAGGCACAGCCGCCGACCCGGTGGTCGTCGGCGACTCACCAGGGATGGTGGGGGCTGATGGGACGATCAGCTTACCGTTTCTGACTCCTGCCTCGTGCGGCGACGGCCTCCGGCCGGCGCGCGGGCGGCCGTTCGACGGCCGCGGCACGGGCGGGCTTTTCCCGCAGACGCGCGGTGGAATCCGCCGGGGGCGGGTCGGGTACGTCGGTCGCCCAGGCGACCACCGGAGCACACGGCTGTGCTCCGGACGGCGCAAGAACGGATACTTGCCCGACTGTCACGGAGGATTGTCATGAGCCGTATCAACACCAACATCTCCTCGATTCAGGCCACGCATCGACTGGCCAGCAATCAATTCGATCTGGGATTGCGGCTCGAGCGTCTCAGCACCGGGCTCCGCATCAACCGCGGACGCGATGATCCGGCCGGCCTCATCGCCTCTGAGGTACTCCGAAGCGAAATCCGCGGAATCAGCCAGGCCATCGACAACTCGATCCGCGCCACCAACGTGATCTCCACCGCCGAAGGCGCGCTCAACGAGATCTCCAGCCTGCTGCTCGACATCCGCGGCCTGATCAACCACGCCGCCAACGACGGCGCCAACAGCGATCAGGAACTCCAGGCCGATCAGCTCCAGATCGATTCGCTCCTCGAAAGCATCGACCGCATCGCCAACACCACGCAGTTCGGCGGCGACAAGCTCATCAACGGCAACCTGGCCTACACGCTCTCGGGCCTGGCCAGCTCCGCCATCGCCACCGCCACCGTCTTCGGAGCACGCGTCCCTCAGGGCGCGTTCATCGATGTCGTCGCGGAAATCACCGGCTCCGCCCAGACCGCGCAGATCGCCTATGCGGGCAGCGCCGTCAGCGGAAACGTCACCATCGAGGTCGCCGGCACCAAGGGAACCGAGACCTTCTCCTTCGCCAGCGGGCTCGACGTCGCCAAGGTCGCCCTCGCCATCAATTCGTTTTCCGAACTGACCGGCGTCTCGGCGGCCGTCAGCGGCGGAAACCTCTACCTCAACAGCCAGGAATACGGCTCCGACGCCTTCGTGTCCGTCAAGCCGATCAACGGAACGTTCATCGTCGCCACCGGCTCGACCAGCCGCGACAACGGCCAGGACGCGACCGTGCTGATCAACGGCCAGAACGCTTCCGTTCAGGGCCTGCACGCTTCGCTCCGGTCGAACGGCCTGGATCTGGTGCTCGACCTGACCCCGGAACGTGGAACCACCCTCGGCTCCACGACCTTCACCATCACCGGCGGCGGGGCGACCTTCCAGATCGGACCGAACGTCAACGCGGGCGGCCAGGTGTCGCTCGGCATCCCATCCGTGGCCAGCAGCAATCTGGGCAATGCCTTCGTCGGGTATCTGAACACGATTAACGGTGCCGGCATCAACTCGGTGGTCGGCGGCAACACGGCCAGGGCCGAAGCCATCGTCACCGAGGCCATCAAGCAGGTGGCCATCATCCGCGGCCGGCTCGGCGGCCTCCAGAAAAACCAGATCGAGACCAACATCAACAGCCAGAGGGTCTCGCTCGAGAACGTACAGGCGGCGGAGTCCGCCATCCGCGATGCGGACATCGCAACTGAGGTGGCTGCCCTCACAAGGGCGCAAATCCTGGTCCAGAGCACAACCTCTGTCCTGGGAATTGCCAACCAGACGCCTCAGAGCGTGCTCTCGCTGCTGCGGTAACCGCTCGTGGCACGGGGCTTCCAGCCCGCCACGCCGCCAGACGCCAGGCACCACAGGCCCTCCGCCTGTGTCGCGACGGGCTCGGACGCCCGTGCCGCGCGGACATCGTTGGAGACAATGGGGACCGGCCTCACGGACCACGTGGGGCCGGTTCTTTGTTGAAGCAGCTCGCGGCTCCAGGAGCGCAGAAAGGTTTATTCGGGGGTGGCATGGGTCCCGGCGCGCCGGGATACTCATTGCCCGTGCGCGTGAAACACGGGCAGCGAGTCCGCTGTCCATGCCACCCGGTTCGACAGTGTCAATTACTCTGCGTTCCGAATCAGGGCGTCGTCCAGACCGCAGGCGGCGTGATCTGATCCGCCGGCCGGCGCCCCGCATCCGGCCGTCCCGTCCCCGCCAGACGCGAGATCGCCCGCACTTCCATGTCGTGGTCGCACGCGATCTGGCAACTGAGCCGCAGGCCCGCCGTGTCCTTCAGCCCCTTGGCCGTCAGAATCCCCTTCTCCGCCTCCGTCATCCGCTCGGGTTCGCCGCGGACAAACTGCACCCGGCACGTCGTGCACCGCGCATTGCCTCCGCACGCGTGCAGTTGATCGATGCCCGCTTCATCCGTGAGCGCCAGCACCAGCCGCTTGCCCTCTGGCACGTCGAAGCTTCCGACTCCTTCGACCGTCACCTTCGGCATCACCGCCTCCTCTCAGATCCTCTCCCATCTCCTAACTCAAACCTCAGATCTCAAATCCGGTCGCGGTCACCTCCCGCGCCGGGCCTTCGTGGCCAGACCAGCATTTACACCGGCCGGGGCCACGCCGGATTCGTGAACCGCCCGTACCGGCTGATCACCTTCCCATCCAGCTCGATCGTCCCGCCCTTCCGCAGGTCGCACACCATGTCCCAGTGCAGCGCACTCCTGTTCTTTCCTCCCGTCTCCGGGTACGCCGCACCGACCGCCGCATGGAACGTCCCGCCGATTTTCTCGTCGAAGAGCGTGTTCTTGCTGTACTGCGTGATCGAGTAGTTCGTGCCGATCGCCACCTCTCCCAGCACCCGCGCGCCCTTGTCCTGGTCGAGCATCTGGATCAGGAAATCCTCGCCCTTGCTCGCCGATGCCTCGACCACCCGCCCGGCCCTGAATTTCAGCCGGATGTCGTGCACCTCCCGCCCGCCATGCACCGCCGGAAAGCTGTAAACCACCACGCCCTCCGTCGCGTCCTCGATCGGACCTGTAAAAACCTCCCCATCCGGGAAGTTCTCATGCCCGTCGCAGTTGAGCCATCGCCGGCCCTTCACGCCCAGCCGCAGATCCGTCCCCTGCGGCGTGCGGAACCGGATCTCGCTCCCCCGGTTGAGCACGTCGGCCACCCGCTGTTGCCGGACGCTGATCTTGCGCCACTCGGCCGCCGGATCCTTCAGATGCAGCAGGCCCGCCCGGAACACGAACTCCTCATACTGCGCAAGCGCCATCTCCGCATCCTGCGCCGCCGCCTGGCAGGGGAACTGCGTGCCCGTCCACCGCAGCTTGGCTTTCCCCTTCCTGGCCGCCCGGCTCAGAAACGTATCCATGAAGCGCTTGCGGGCCTGCGAAACGAGCGCCTGCTTCTTCGGATCGACCCGCGAGAGCGACTTGGTGTTCTCATCCCCCCACAGCCCGATCGTGCAGTTCACCGTCTCAATGTCGTGCAGCGCCAGCGGATCCGAGAACGAAAGCTGATGCCGTCGGGCCGACTCATAGAAGATGTCCCGGCACTCGTCATCGGCGATCCGCAGCACCGGATGCCCACCGGCCATCAGCACCTCGCGATAAATCGCCCGCACCAGCGGCATCGCGATCGTCGAACCGACGATCCGCACCAGATCGTTCTTGCGAACGCCGACCGAGTACGTCACCAGCACATTCGCCAGCTTGTCATACCGTGAATCGCGCATGCGGCGAAGAATACGGACACCACCCGGCCAAGGCAAGCCATGCTCCGCGAAACGATGTCGTCACGAAAAAAGGCTATGCGGCCGCGAGAGGATGAAACTCCTCAGATGAGATTGCCGGCTGCTTCAGTTCGGCAAGGACGCGATTCAATGCCGAGAGCGAAACAGCGGCTGGTGAAGTGATCTCGATCCCGATGGCACGTCCGTCAGCGGTCAGGTCAACGAGGACTCCCTCGTCCTTGGCGATTGTCCGCGCACTGACATCACCCGCTTCGCGGGGCAGATAGAGATAGGCTGCCAGCGGTTTGCCATTTCGGAATGTGACTTCCAGATAGCGGCTTCTCATATCATTAAGTTCCCAATCGATATGCCGTCACCACTCCACGGTCGCAACCAGCGGCCGCCGCGCCTCCAGCGTCACCGGCGCCCGCAGCTCGAGCACCACCTTCCCCTCCTGCACCGCGGCATCCGCATTCAGCTCCCGATCCGCCAGCCGCGCCGTCGCCCGCACCTGCTTCGCACCGCCGGGCAGCCCCAGCCGCAGCGTCCGCAGGTCACACCGCCCCGCCAGCAGTTCCACCCGGCTCGTCTGCTTCGACCCGTCCCGCTTCTGGTGGTACTGACCCCAACCCTCCGCCGTCGTGAACAGCGAACGATGGTCCTCCGCCCCCAGCCGCGGATCGAACTGCAGAAGCCTCGCCGGCCCGTCGTAGAAGTACCCCTGCGCGCCCAGCAGAACCGACCACGCGCTCATGGCCCGCGCGTAATAGTCCCCGCACTCGATCTCGTTCCACGGGCTCTTCTTGACCCCGTTGTAGCGCTCGCGCGCCCCCCGCACGATCGCCAGCGCCTCGACGATCTGCCCCTCGTACAGCTTGTGCGCCGCCACCTGGTACTCGAGCCCGGTCCAGATCTCGTCGCGGTACAGGATCGGATCCTGCGGCCGGCCCCCCTTGGGCCACGTGGCCACCAGCAGTCCCTTGTCCTGCCCGTCGGCGAACTGCAGGAACCGCTGCGTCCCCTGGAATCCCTCCTGCTTCCAGAGGTAGCAGTACTTGAAGATCGCCCGCAGCGCGCTCTGAACCTGCTCGTTCGGCAGAATATCGCCCAGCCCGATCACCCGCGCCCACCATTGACCCACCACCTGGTCCGACAGGCAGCCCGTACCGTACCCCAGATTGATGTTGTCTGCCTTCTGGATGTAGTACTCGCCGTCGAACAGCGTTCTGGCGATCTGGTCGCGTCCGCGCTCGAACAGGTCGCGATAACGCTTCGCCGCATCGCCGTCCTTCGAGAGCCTGGCCATCTCCTCCGCCGCCCGCAGCGCCGCCAGATAGAGCGAGCTGATGAACGTGTTCTGTCCGTAGATCACCCGGTCGTACGTGTTGAACTGCGGCTTGTCCATGATCCCGTCGGCGTCCGAATCCCACGCCGAGATCGCATAGTCCATCGCCTGCCTGATCTTCTCCCAGTGGTCGTCGAGGAACCGCCGGTCCGGCGACTGCAGGTGCTCCCGGTACGCCTTCAGAACCGCCCCGCACTGCCCGTCGGCCACCGGCATGTTCCGCTTCTCCGGCCTGGTCCGCGGAACCTCAACCCGGTGGTGAATCCCGCCATCCCTGGCCAGGTGATAGTCCAGCTCGGTCACCCGCATGTTCCGCTCGAGCGCCGGCCACACCTTCGCCAGCGTCTGCTCGTAGTTCCACACGTGGTTGCAGTTCATCGGGCAGCACCCGCCGCCCTCCCAGTTGCATCCCTCGAACCCGTAAAACGTCCCGTCCTTCGTCCAGAAGCACGTCGGCCCGCGCAGGATCGACACGTTCGCCGCCGCCGCGTCCACGAGATACTGCGGCAGCGTCGTGTCGAACATCGCCCGCACGTAGTCCATCGTCCCGCTCCGCAGCCCCTCCAGGTTCCGCAGCACCTGCGTCGCCACCGCCGTCGCGTCCGGGAACCAGTTCGCGTACATGTTCCCGACTTCGATCGCCGGGTTGCCCGCCTGCTTCCAACTGTTCTGCGGGTAATACTGGTGCGGGAAGTGCCACGCGAGCACGAACGTCGCCTCGCCCGCCTGCCCGGACGGCAGGCTGCGCTCCACGCTCAGCGCTGCATTCACCGTCTCGCCCGCGGGCGTCGGCGGCCGCATCTCCGCGGCGCTCACCGGCCCCGTATGGAGCTGCCCGGTCCTGCTCCACTGCTCGATCAGCTCCTCGCGGTTCGTCCACTCCGGCCGCCAGGTCGCATTCGCATCCGCTGTCGCCAGGCACATCGTCCCGAACGACGGCGCCGTCGGCGGCCGGCCTGTCGCCGGCTGGTACGTCACCCCCGCCAGCGAGGCCACCAGCTCCAGGACCTTGTCCCGCTGCAGCAGCCGGTCCACGCCCGGTTTCGTCCCGCCCAGTTCCACCGGCACCAGCATCACCTTCCCGCGCCCGTAACCCGCCGCGGTCATCGCCGCGCTCCTGCCCGCGTCCTCCAGCATCGCATTCCACGCATGGGCCTCATCCTCGGTGACCGCCGAAACCGGGAGATTCCCGAACCGGATATCGTCCACCAGAACGTGCCCCCATCCCCCGCCCCCCTGGTCGATCACTTCGATCTCCGCTTCCTGGTGCATCCAGCGGGAGACGTCCCAATCCACGCGTTCGAGCCGCTCCGCATTCTTGCCGCTCGCTTTCAACACCTCCTTCCCTTCAACCTTCAGCCTCACCGCGCAATCCGCCCGCTGCCCCCCGCCGATCAGGAACGAAATGTAAGGCTGCTGGATCACGAACCGCGGCGACGTCAGCGTCCCCTGCAGGTTGTCATGGCCCTCGTAGCTGTTGACCAGCCCCATCCCCAGAAACCCGCTCACCGGATTCTGGTTCCCGACCGCCCCCGCCCGCGGCCGACGCATCGCATCCCCCGACGCCGTCCACTTGCCGAAACTCTCCGAATCGAATGACTCGAACACCGTCTCCAGCCGTCGCTTGCCGCCCGGAGCCGTCGCCGACACCTTCTCCATCAACGGGTTCGCCACCCCCGAGAGCAGCAGCATCGCCCCGCGCTCCCGCACCCCTTCGACGATCTCGCTCAGCGCCGAGCCCCCGAGCTGCCGCAGGTCCCCGCTGGCCAGCCAGTACACCACCGGCACCGCCGCCTTGCTGGGCGGCAGCCCCACGCTCGTCAGGCTCAGCCCGATCACCGGCGCCTCGTCGATCGCCGGCAGCTCATGATGATCGACCAGCAGTTCCACCCCCGGCCGCATCTCCGCCGGCTTGCCCGGCTCCGCCGCCATCGCCACCGCCGAAAACCGCTCCCCCTGCACCAGCCGGTTCCGGTTACCACCATACGTCGGATGCGACGTCCCGTTCGAGGCCCCCGCCCCCCTATGACCCACCGCGTTCTGCACGCTCCCCAGAAACGACACCCGCACCGGCCGCGCCCCCGTATTCCGCGCGCGGAGCGTGAATATCGCGCATGGAATCGCCGAATCCCGCTCGTTGAGCGGAATCAACGGGTTCCACGCCTCCATCTCGATCTCGACCGGCAGATCGCGGTCCGCGCAGCGCACCGTGGCAACCGGATACCGCCCCAGGATCTCCAGCGACTCCACCGGCGCCAGCGGCCGCACCCCCGCCGTCTGCAGCACGCGCACCACCGGATCGCGGCCCTCCTCCTGCACCCGCACTGCGAAAAAGCTGTCATCCACCAGCGAATTCTTCTGGATGTTGTTGAAGATCTGCCAGTTCACGAGCCGGCCCGCCCCGTTGAGCCAGATCGTCCCCGTCCCGATCCCCCCGAGAGGAAACAGGAGGTTCGCCAGACCCTCCCCGCGATACACGATCGGCTCACCCGGCTTGATCAGTTCGTCAAACCATTCCCTGCCCGGCGGCACCTTGCACGACGGCGGTATGTCCCCCTCCGCCGCCCGCCCCCGCGACGCCCCCGCCAGCAGCCCCGCCGTCCCCAGCCCGATCCGCAGCACATCCCGCCGGCTCGGCGCCCCCGCTCCCGGACCGCCGCCGTGGACCACACCCTTACATGAGCAGTCGCGCCCGCACTCACTCATCGCATCACCTCAGCGTTGTACGTCCCCTGTCGTGCATCCTCATGCAGCCTAAGCCTGAAACGCCAACCCCCACTTGTCAACCATCGGATCCCGCCCCCTCACGCGTCCCTCCATTGTTCTTACCCTCCTCTCCGCTCTCTTTTCACGTTCTCACTCCGTCACCTTCGCCCATTCTCACGTTCTCGCGTTCTCACCTTTTCACTCTCCCACTTTCTCAGCTTCTCACTTTCTCACTTTCCCCCACCCCGTTGCCCCCCGCCGTCCCTCCGCTAGACTGCTGCGATGCCGCCGTCGCCCCTCATCCCTGCCCGCGCCCGCTCCTGGCTCCTGCTGGTCTACTGGGCCCTCATGTTCCTCATGACCCACCTGCCCGGCATCGACCGCTGGGAACCGCCGGGTGGCTGGTTCATCAAGGACCCCGACAAGTACGTCCACTTCTTCGCCTTCGCCGGCTGGGTCCTCGTCTGGACCTGGATGCTCCACAGCCACGCCCGCCGCCTGACCCGCACCGCCGCCCTGTACCTGCTGCTCGGAGGCGCCGCCTACGCCGCTTTCGACGAAATCACCCAGGGCGTCGTCGGCCGTACCCCCGACTTCGAGGACTGGATCCTCGATGTCTGCGGACTGGCCTTCGGCCTCCTCCTCGCAGGCCTCTACGAGTCCCGCCGTGCGGCCCGCTCCCTCCTCTAACCCCGCCCGCCCGCGCCCCTCCACCGAAGAAGGGCATGGCAACTCTTCGGGTGCGGTCCCGTAGGTCCTGCCTGCCGGGCAGGACCTGCGAAGGGGTGAGTGCGTCGCCCATCCAGGTCCCGCCCGGTCCCGACGCGCCGGGAGACCCACAGGCTGTCTCCCGGAATATTGGCCACACCCCCGCAGAACCCCCAACCACCAGCGCTTGAGTTGCCGGCCCCGACGCGCTATCCTGAACAATATGACGCGTCCTGAGGTGCGATGATGCTGGTTCGTATCCGCAGTTCCAGGCCTGAACGTTCTCCGCGAGTGCCGCCGCTCCGGGCGTTCACGCTCATCGAGGTCCTCGTCGTCGTCGCTATCATCGCGCTGCTCGTCGCCGTCCTCATTCCCTCCCTCAGCCGCGCCCGGGCCCAGGCCAAAACGGTCGTCTGCAGCACGCAGATCGGCCAGCTCATGCGCGCCGCCCTCATGTACAAGGGCGACTTCCGCGACCGCCTGCCCGGAACCGGCGTCAACGACGCCCCCTTCTACGGAAGCTACGAAACCGGCGCCCGCAACGACTGGCTCACCTGGTCCGGCACCTGGACCGTCGTCATCACCAGCCAGAACATCGGCTCGACCCAATTCTGGAAAAAGGTCCCCCGCAACGGCCGCCTCTGGCGCTATTACCACGATGAGAAACTGCTCAAGTGCCCCGCCTCCGAGAACTCCAACGGAAAACTGAGCTATTCGACCCCGGAAAACGTCGCCATGGCCATGAAGGGCGCCAACGGCCGCAACGGCCTCCCACCCCTCATGGATTCGGTCAAGCACCCTTCCTTCGCCATCCAGTTCCTCGACGAAGACGAGGAGAACGGAATCAATTCCTACTCCGTCGACGACGGTTTCGGCGAACCCGATCTATTCGCCGACCGCCATCTGGGCAGGGCCACGGTCGCCTTCTTTGACGGCCACTCGGAAGCCCAGTACTTCCCCCGCGGGCCCGGCTCGCGCAGCCCCAGGCCCAGAGTGCGCTATCCCGAGAACCGATCCACCCACCCCTTCGAAGCCTGGATGATCCAGATCGCTCCCTTCAACTCGCGATTCACCCCCCGGCCCTGGAAGATCCGCGCCTGGAACCAGATGCCCAAGTACAAATGCTCCGCCAACTACCCAGCCGGCGGCCAGCACACCAACGGCCCCGGCTGCGAATAACCTTCCGCCCATCTCCTGTACGCCGCAGACGCGAGTCCGCTTGCTCCCATCGTCCGTTCGGCTATTCTGCCTGCCATGGGCAGGCATCCCGCAGCGACCGCCCGCTGCCGGCCGACCCTTGAGGAGAACGCTTCATGTCCGACACACGTTTCCCGATGTTCAACGAGTCTCACGCCGCGCAGCGCCAGCGATCCGCCCCTCTCCGCACACGACGCAGAGGCCTCCTCGCAACATCGGCGCTCGTCCTCGGGCTGACCGTGCCGCTCTCCGCCGCCGACCAGCCCGGAGGCAAGTCGGTCAACCTGCCCCACGGCGAACCCGGCCTGATCCCCGCCGCCAGGTCCATCTTCGATGGCAAAACCCTCGACGGCTGGAAACCCATCGGCGGCGGAAAATGGACCGTCGCTGACCAGGCCATCATCGGCCAGACCGGCGACGGCAAATACGGCTGGCTCATCTACGAAAAGCCCGTCGCCGACTTCATCCTCGAGTTTGAGTGCAGACTCGACGACCACGGCAACACCGGCATCCAGTTCCGCAGCCACGTCCTGGGCGACGACATGTGCGGTTACCAGGCCGACCTCGACCCCGACAATGAGAAGGTCGGCGGCACCGGCGGCATCTACGACGAAGGCCCCGGCGGCCGGGCCTGGCTCAGCAAGCCCGACACCCAGAAAGTCAAATCCATCCAGAAACCGATGGGACAGTGGAACGACTACAAGATTCAGGCCATCGGCGACCACCTGCAGACCTGGCTGAACGGCCAGAAGATCTCGGACATCTACGATCACCAGCTCCGCAGCGGCATCATCGCCCTCCAGGTCCACAGCGGCAAAACCCCGCCCGTCCACGTCAGCTTCCGCAAGATCAGACTCGCCGACCTGGGCGACGGCTCGGGCTGGAAGAGCCTCTTCAACGGCAAGGACCTCGACGGCTGGCACACCCAGGGCGAAAAGAACGTCTGGACCGTCGAGGACGGCCAGATCGTCGGCGAGCTCGTTAAGCCCAGCCCCTATGCCTACCTCGCCACTGACCGCAAACTCGATGATTTCGAGCTCAAGATCGACATGAAGTTCGACAGCGACCAGGGCAACAGCGGCGTCTTCTTCCGCTGCAGCTTCCCGCCCCAGTGCACCAAATGCAATGAAGTCGCCCGCAACCTCCCCGAAGATGTCGCCGACTTCAAGTGCCCCAAAGCCGGCTGCGGCAGTACGGGATGCAAGCCCATGAAGGACCGCGTCCACATCCACGGCCCGCAGTGCGAGTTCGCCCCCGCCAAAGACACCGGCTCGCCCACCGCCGCCGTCTACGACGCCCGCGGCCACGGCTGGGTCAACGTCAAGCAGGTCACCGACCACATGAAGAAGATGAACCGGGAAAAGGACTGGAACGAGCTCCGCCTCCTGGCCCACGGCAACCACATCATCGCCTGGCTCAACGGCTATCTCGTGAGCGACATCACCGACTACGACTTCCCCAAGGAGGGCATCATCGCATTGCAGATGCACGAAACCAAAAACCCCATCAAAGTGCGCTTCAGAAACATCCAGATACGCCCCCTCAAATAGATCTGGCTCATTCTTCGCCAGGTGGCCGATCCTTCCTTCCCGAGGCCGGATGGCCTGTCCTTCGCCGGGTGACCCATCCTTCGCGCAGCGAAGGGTGGGCTGTCGATGATGGGAGCACGCACAACTCTCCCCGGCTGGTGACTGACCCGCTCTCCGCCGGGCTTCGGGGTGCTGGCCACATCCAGAGCGAGCGGTTATGACTGCCTCGCCACCGCAGACAAACCAGCAGGAGGACCACACCCGATGTCAAGAACAGCCTGTCTGATCCTTTCGCCCCTGATCGTCGCCGCCAGCGCACTGGCCCAACCACCCCTCAGCCTGCTCACCGAGGGCAAGACCATCCGCGCCAATTCCTGGCTCGTGATCCGCGAAAAGCCCGCCCACGAGGGCCATCCCGTCGAGGCCCGGATCATCGACCCCTGGCAACAGACCATCTGGTCAGGCAGCTCGCGCGGCTCCGACATCACCCTCCTTGCTCGCGACTGGGCCGACGGCGCCTATCGACTCGAGCTCTCCACCGGCCGGCAGTTCGACTTCACCGTCGACACCGCCTATTTCGAATCCGTCCGCGCCCGCGCTGCCCTGATGCTCCAGACGATCGACGAGCAGCGCGATCCTGACGGCCGCGCCCCCGAGCCCGTTCGCGGCGTCGCCAACCTCCTTCAGCGCGTCATGACCGAGTACCTCTGGATCCAGCCGCCCCAGCGAGTCCTCGAGCACCTGATCTTCTGCGAACGGCATCTCGGATTCCGAACGCAGGCCGTCCCCGCCCGCATCATCGGCTCCGGAGCCGCCGACTTCGATGGATACGAAAGCCCCTACAAACCCTTCCAGCGCGAACGCAGCATGATGTTCATCCCGCCCGACGCCGTCTTCGATTTCGGCTCCAACGCCCGCCGCCGTCTGAAACGCTGGGGCTACGAGCCCCGACACGTCGAGCACGTCTTCGTCACCCACTCGCATGCCGACCACTTCGATACGCCGGAGATCATCGCCTGGGCCCACACCCGCGCCGCTGAGAACCTCGCCCCCCTCCACGTGTACGCCGGACACAGCGCGTGCAGCGAATTGCAGAAGGCCCTCGGCCCGCAGGATACATCCCGCATCGTGATCCACGAGCTCGCCCCCGGCCGCGAGGTCCAGGCCGGCTCGCTCCGCGTCCTCCCCGTCGCGGCCACACACGATCCCAGGGCCACTCCGCTCTGTTTCATCGCCCGCTGGCGCGGCGCCACCCTCTACTACGGCACCGACACCGCCTACCCCCGCGCCGACACGCTCGACGTCCTCAAACGCGAACGATTCACCCTCTTCGCCCACGAGCTCACCGCCTGCTCCGGCGAAGACCAGAAAGACCACACCGACATCGGCGATTTCCACCTGCTCACCGGCCTGCTCCGCGAGGCCGGCGCCATCCGCCGCCACACCCGCGTCGTCAGCATCCACCAGTCCCGCCAGGGCCCCTGGTGGATGCCCGACTACAATTACTTCCAGTCGGTGATCGGCTTCGAATGCAGTTGGGACGGCATGCCCCTGCCCATCGCCTACCGTGTGGAGGACAAAGCAACAGATGCCGCACCATAAAGCCCGAAGTGCAAGCGAGAAGTTCGGCGGGTGCCATCGGAAGGAGTAAGAATGTCAAGCGCTTTCAGCCGCAGCCTGCTTCGATCACATCACCGGGTCCTCGTGATGGAAGCGTGCGCCCTCACTCTGCTTCTGCCCGGCGCGGCCTGCACTCCGCCCCCGCGCGTCACCCTCACGCTGGAGCCCATTCCGAACAGCAGCCAGCTCCTCATCCGCAGCGACGCGCCCGTCGGCACCCTGCGCCTCTGGCTTCCCGAAGGCATCTCCAGCAACGAAGGCTTCAGCTCCATCTATCCGGTCGGCGCCTGGGAGGGCGATCGGTCCATGCTCCGACAGCACGTCTCACCCGACAGTACCTTCGGACCCGGCAACTTCGCCATCCGCGATCACAGTGTCGAATGCGCCGGGATCGAAGTACCGCGCGACCAGCCCGTCGAATGGACCGCCTCCGCCCGGGTCGACGGCCACCGTGTCCGCTTCGAGATCCGCCTGCGAAACCTCGGCTCCCGGCCGATCCGCCGCGCCGGCGCCCCCATCTGCCTGAAGTTCGCCGACAAGCACTGGTGGAGCCCCGACCACGTGCACGTCCGCTCCGACGGCCGGGACGTCACGCTCGGCCAGCTCGGCGAACGCGCCGGCAAGGTCCCCGGCTTCGAGGCCTTCCTCCTCGCCGGCAGGCACCTCGACAACCGCTTCTACCACGAGTTCTGGGGCATCCACCCGAACCGCCTCGATACGCCGGCCATGATCAGCCATCACCCCGAAGGCTGGCGCGTCGGCATCACCGCCGGGCGCGCGATCATCCTCCACAGCAACCGACTCAACCCCTGCACCGACATCATGCTCGATTTCGGCGATCTCCCGCCCGGCAAAGCCGCCGTCCGCCGCGGCCACCTGTGGATCGACCGCCCCCGAGCAGCCCCGTCCTCTGGATACACCCGGCCGGCCGGTCGTGCACCACGGATTCATTGTGAGCCCCGCCCCGCACGGGTATCCTCTCATCCATGAGCCAGTCGGGCCTCGCTCAGCCACACCAGCCCCCCACGCTCGAAGACGCACCGGCCGCGGCCGACCCCGGCGACGCGGCGCGCCTGCGCGACATCACCCCTCAGCAGTGGAAGTCCGGCGCCGCCGCCTGGCTCGGCTGGACCTTCGACGGCCTCGACATGCACCTCTACACGCTGGTCGCCCTCCCCTTCGTCGCCCAGCTCATGAGGCTCGACCTGACTGACCCGCGCGTCGGCCACACCAGCTCGTGGATTCAGGGGGCCTTCCTGGTCGGCTGGGCCCTGGGCGGCGGCTTCTTCGGACGCATCGGCGATCGACTCGGCCGCACCCGCGCCCTCATGCTCACCATCCTCACCTACGCCATCTTCACCGGCCTCTCGTTCCTGGCCACCGCATGGTGGCATCTGTTCATCTTCCGCTTCCTGGCTGCCCTGGGCATCGGCGGGGAATGGGCCGTCGGCGCTTCCCTCCTCGCGGAGACCTGGCCGCGCAAGTGGCGGCCCTGGCTCGCCGGCACCCTCCAGTCCGGCGTGAACGTCGGCATCCTCGCCGCCAGCCTCGCCTACTACGTGATCGCCCGCCTCGGCCTGCCCAACCGCACCGTCTTCCTCGTCGGCATCCTTCCCGCCCTGCTCGTCTTCTGGATCCGCCGCGCCGTACCCGAGTCCGCCGAGTGGCACGCCGCCCGCGCCGAGAACACCCGCACCGAGCCGCGCATCGCCGACCTCTTCCGCGGAAGCGTGCGCCGCACCACCCTCCTGACCATCCTCGTCTGTTCGTTCTCGCTCACCGCCCACTGGGCCTTCATGTTCTGGTGCCCCCAGCACCTGCGCAACCTGCTGAGCCGCGAGGGATACGACAGCGGGCGGATCAACACCCTGGTCAGCCAGCTCATGATGCTGCTCATGGTCACCTCGATCGCCGGGAACTTCCTCGCCGCCGCTCTCGCCCGCCGGGCCGGCTACCGACGCGTGATCGTCGGGATGCTCATCGTCTACTTCGCCTGCATGGCCGGCGCCTACGGCGGACCCCGCCACCACGTCATCCTCTGGGCCTTCTTCGCCGCCCTCGGCACGTGCTCGGGCCTCTTCGCCCTCTTCACCATGTACCTGCCCCCGCTCTTCCCGACGCTGCTGCGAACCACCGGCGCCGGCTTCTGCTACAACATCGGCCGAATCGCCGCCGCCTTCGGCACCGTCTTCTTCGGACTCTTCTCCACCGTCGGCGACTACCGCCTCGCCCTGCTCGCCGCCAGCTTCCTCTTCCTCCCCGCCTCCGCCGTCGCCTGCTTCCTGCCCGACCACGAACTTCCGGCGTCATCGTGACCGGCCGGCACCATCCTTCGTGCGGGCGGTTCGCGTGAACCTCGATCTCTATCGCGGCTCTGATCGGCTGCAGGATCTGCACCAGACGGAGTCAGTCCACGACCCACGCCACGTGCGTTCCCGAGTGGATGAGTGCTTCATTCGGGTACGTCATCCAGATCCCCGATCACGGTGAGCCACCGAGGCGCGTTCCCGCAGTTCAACCGGCATCCGGACGTATCGCGGCTCCAGCTCCGGTGTGGGCAGCCGCTCCTCCAGGAGTTCTACTGCCCGCCGGCCGATTTCAGGCAGTCGCGGGGCCACCGCCGTCAGTGCCGGAGTCATCGCCCGCGCGAGCTCCGAGTCGTGCAGACTGACGATGGACACTTCGCGTGGAACAGACAGCCCCAGCTCGCGACACGCTTCGAGCACACCCCAGGAGATGTATTCATTCTGCGCGATGATACCGACGGGAATGCGGGCGCGACGCAGCACAGGGAGGGCCGCCTCACGTCCGCCCAGCCATCGCTTGCCGGCTCGACGGCCCTCCAGATCCACCCCGCCATCGACATGCAGACGCAGAGCGCGCACCGGCTCGAGTCCCTCTTCGCGCAGCGCCCGCTCGAAACCCTCGACCACGCTCTGTACGCATGTCGCGACCAGCGGCTCCATCGCCAGATAGACGTGCTCGTGACCGCAGCCAATCAGATGCCGGCATGCCAGGTACGCCGCCTGCTCGTGATCCGACTCGACCCGATCCACCCGCAGCCCAGGCAGACCACGGTCAATAAGCACCAGGGGGAAACCGCGCAGCTTCAACTGGAAGATCGCCTCCAGATTGCGATCATCTCCGAGCGGCATCACGATGGCCCCTCGGGCCCCCGAATCCATCACACGCCGGAGATTCCGCGATTCGAGCTCCGCATCCAACCTCGAATCGAGGATCTGCACGTCCCACTCCCGCTCCTGGCATGCGTGTTCCACGCCGAGAGCGACCTGCGCCTCAAACGATCGCCCAAGGTCCATAGCGATCAGCGCCAGGGCCGACCGGCTCGACGCCGTTCCCGGCGGTCGCACAAACGTCCCCACGTCGGGCACGTGATACAACCCCCCTTCACGCTCCAGAATGCGAATGGCGTTCCGCACCGTGTTGATGCTGACCTTGAACTCCGCCGCCAGCTCCCGGAGCGTCGGCAATCTCACCCCGGCCGGCAACTCCCCCTTCGACACCCGTTCGCGCAGAGCGTCCGTGACGACCCGATAGCGAATGGGTCGCCCTCTTCGATGCGGAGCCCGCTCATCGGCCCTTCTTTGCGATTCACAGTCCCACTTCGACATCGGCGGACTGATCACCCCGGATCCAACCATGCGTCACCCCCGGCTCGGCGGAGTCACGTGCAGAGCTCGCCTGCCCTGCTGATGCGCAGCGCCTGCCGGTGTTGCAGCCCAATCCACCGAAACTCCGCCGTCCGCGGCTGTCCGCGCTCAACCACCGGCTCCTGCAGGAGTTAGACTCCAGAACGCCCGTTTCCAGAACATCCGGGACCTCCCCCGATCGGTCTCTGATCGCAATTCATGGAAAAGCAGGTAACATCTCAGCGGGCTGCGCACCTTCAGCGTATAGACGTGAGGCATGGGCCGAGACTGCGAGCATATCGATCTCGTCCGGCAGGCCGTGGCCGGCGATGCGGAGAGTCTTTCCGCACTCGCCGAAGTGGCCCAGGCGCGGGTCTGCGCCTATGTTCGACGGGTGGTCCTTAGCGATGAACGGGCCCAGGACCTCACGCAGGAGACGATGGTGGCGATGCTCAGCTCGCGCGACCAATTGCAGGACCCGCAGCGGTTCTGGTCGTGGCTGTTCACCATCGCCAACAACAAGATCCGGCTGTTCTACCGGCGCTCTGACTTTCACCCGAGACCGTTCACCGATCACGCGTCCGTCGCGATCGAACCAGCCAGTGATGCAGCCGACCCGGCCAAGACGCTGGCCCGCAACGAGCTGGTGGAACTCACCCGCAGCGCGCTCGCCGATCTCGACGTCCGTCACCGCATGATCCTGACCATGCGCTTTTACGAAGATCTTTCTCACTCCTCGATCGGCGGCATCCTCGGATGCAGCGAGCTGGCCGCCCGCGTGGCGTTCCTCCGCGCCAAGCGGGCCCTGGTTCAGGCCCTCCGCCGGCGCGGGATGGGTGAATCTGCATTGGCCGTCGCGCTCCTTGCTTTCGGTGAAGCCACACGGCCTGCTGCGGGGGCCAGCGCGATTCAATTGAGCACCTCCGCCCTGCGCGAAAGCGCGCGCCAGCTTCTGCTGACGAAATCAGGTGCTTCGGCCGCCGCGGCATTGATCATGCTCGCGCTGTTGCTCGCATGGGCCCGTCAGGCTCCGGCCAACCGCGCGATGTCTTCGCCGCACTCGGGCTTTGATGTTCACTTCACCGGGCAAACCGACTCCGCCCAGTGGTGTGAAATCCGATTCGAACCAACCCGCAACGGGGCATATGAACAATGGCTGCGCTTTCCGCAGGGCTCTGTCGGCCCCTTCCTGTCCCGCGTGCAGCTCTGGGATCCGCACCTGACCCAGAAGGTATGCATGTGGGTGCAGAATGCCCAAGCCAACTACCACATCATGCCTCATGCCCGCAGGATCACGCTCCTGAATGCCCGTTTGTACGGCAAGAGTGTGAAAACGCTGCCGACCGATTCCGATGAGCTCCTGAGGTTTATCGAAGAGGTACAAAGATCTAGCGGTCAGGCACCGGGCACCGCCCCGGCGGACCTGATGACCCGGGACGCCGCGACCCTTCTCCTGCAGAGCCGGCTCGACTACCGTTTCCCCGAGCTCGGCGCATTCCGGACGACGTATGATTACAGCGCGCTGCCCGACTCACTGTTCCAGCCGCCTTCGAACATGTCCGTCGTCGACGAGCGCGACGAGATGCACTTCCGGGGCTGGACGTACGTCCAGATCACCGGTCAGCTTGCGGGACGCCGCGTGATCGGAACGGCGTGCATCCCATTCGTCCTCGCTGCATACGCGGAACACCCGCCATGGCTGCGGCTGAGGCTTGAGGACGATCGCGAAGTCGCCGACATCCCCGGCGACGCATGGACCGCGCCGGCCGACGCCCGCTCCGCCCGACTCGCCAGTCACCGGCCCGGGAGTTTCCTGATCGGCCTGCCCCGTCCCTGGTCAGGTCTGCACACCCTCGATGTCATCCGGCGCGATGCCGCCGCCCGGCGAATCTGGTTCGAGACGCGTGCGGTGGAAACGGATCCGCAGTATGTGACCGTCCGCCTGATCGATCGCCAGTTCACTCCACCGATCTGCGCGACGTATCGCATCGACCTGGTTCGAGACGTGCTCGATCAGGTGACCTTCGGGCCTGCCGGCGTGGAACCGACCGATGTTCTTGAGTTTCATTACGTGCAGAACCTCGGCATGCTGGACCGTGAGCCTGTGATGCCAACCCCACCACCGCGTGGTCCCGCCCACGACGTCAGGCAGGAATCGAGCCCGCTCTGGCCGTACCTGCTCGCGTCGAGGCGAGGCTGACGGAGCCCTCCCGGACGAGGGTATGAACGGGATGCGTTGGTCAGGAGCGTAGCGCCCTCATGTCACCCGCATGCTCAAACCTGATGGCCGCAATGCTTCTGGCGATTGTCGGCCCGGCTGAGCAGAACACCCCCTCCACCCAGCCGACTCCCCGCGTGCGGAGCGACGCTCTTCTCACCGATCAGCAGTGGCGTGCGTTGAATCAGTCCACTGATCGCGGGCTGGCCTGGCTTGCCGCCCAGCAGCAGCCCGACGGTTCCTTTCGCACGGACGATCGCGCCCAGCCCGCCATCACCTCATTGGCGGTGCTCGCGTTCCTTTCGTGCGGCCATGAGCCCGGTTCGGGCAGTTATGGGGAGGTGCTCAAGCGCGCCGTCGATTACGTTCTGGCCTGCCGCCAGGAGGACGGCCTGCTCTGCCGCCTTCAGCCCGAAGATCACCTGATCGAGCGCGGCGTCTCACACACCGGCACCTACAACCATGCGATTTCGGGCCTGATGCTCGCCGAGGTCTACGGCATGGCCCAGGCCGACGCGACCGCCGCCATCCGCGACACGATCCAGCAGGCGATCCAACTCTCACTGACTCTTCAGAACACCCCGCCCAAGCGATACGGCATCGAGCGGGGCGGCTGGCGCTATCTGCGACGATGGGATCCAAACGATTCGGACATGTCCGTCACAACGTGGCACCTGATGTTCCTGCGCTCCGCACGCAACGCGGGCTTTGCTGTCTCGAGCGACGCCATCGACGAGGCCACCCAGTTCGTCGAGCGCTGCTTTCAGCCCGATGGACGCGTCTTCTACGGCCTGATCGGGGCCGGCCGCCGCGTCACGATCACGACCGTTGGCGCAGGTGCTCTGTCGCTGTCCCTTGCCGGCCGTCACGAGACTCCGTCCGCACGCAAGGCGGGCGAGTGGCTCCTCGGCTCGCGCCTTCCCCAGCGCTTCGGCATGCACCGCTTCCACTACCACGCCTTCTACTACACCCAGGCACTCCACCAGCTCGGCGGAAAGTACTGGGAGCAGGCCTACCCGCCGATGCGGCGAACGCTGCTGGAGCACCAGCGTCCCGACGGCTCCTGGAACCCCGACGTGGGTGAACCCGAGTGGGGCCCGTGCCTGTCCACGTCTCTCTCGCTCCTGACGCTGAGCGTCCCGTATCACCTGCTGCCGATCTTCCAGCGATGATCATCCCACCAGAGCCCTACGCGAGGGGGCATGGGAACGGTTTGGGGAACCGCTCAGCAGAACCAGCCTGCCGGGCCGGACCACCGATCGATGCGTGCCTGCCCCGCCCAAGTTCCGTTCGCAAGACGGGGCCTGCCTCCGCGTGTCTGAAGAAAGCAGCACACCGGAAGGGGGTCGGCCGGGCCCCGACCACACCTCCCGCGCCGCGGTGCGCCGCTGCCGTCCGTCCGGTGATACTCGGGAGTGCTCCCGACGGGCCTACGAGGCACAAGCCACTGCCGCCTCCGCTCGGCGGAACGTCAGCCGCTCGCCGTGCGCGTCCACCTCGATCAGATCGCCGTCGGAGAACTCTCCGGCGAGAATCTGCTGGGCCAGCGGGTTCTCGATCTCGCGCTGGATCAGCCGCTTGAGCGGCCGGGCCCCGTAAACCGGGTCGAACCCGTCGCGGGCCAGACGCGACTTCGCCGTCTCGGACACATGAATCACGATACGCCGCTCGGCCAGCCGCTGCTGCAGCCGCTTCAACTGGATCTCGACAATGTGAACCAGGTCTGCCCGGCTCAGCCGGTGGAACACGATCACTTCGTCCACCCGGTTGAGAAACTCCGGCCGGAAGTGCGTCTTGAGCTCTTCCCGCACGCCCGCCTCGATCTCGACGTCCACCGCCCCCTGCTCGCTGAGCCGCTGGATGATCGCCCCGCCGATGTTGCTGGTCATCACCAGGATGGTATTGCGGAAGTCGACCGTCCGCCCCTGCCCGTCCGTCAGCCGGCCGTCGTCCAGCACCTGCAGGAGGATGTTGAAGACGTCGTAGTGCGCTTTCTCGATCTCATCGAAGAGGATCACGCAGTACGGCCGGCGATGCACCGCCTCCGTGAGCACGCCCCCTTCCTCGTAGCCGACGTAGCCGGGCGGCGCCCCGATCAGCCGCGACACCGAGTGCTTCTCCATGAATTCACTCATGTCGATGCGGACGAAGGCCGCTTCGTCGTCGAAGAGAAACGCCGCCAGCGCCTTGCACAGCTCCGTCTTGCCCACGCCGGTCGGTCCGAGGAACAGGAACGAGCCGATCGGCCGGTTCGGGTCGCCGATCCCCGCGCGGCTCCGCCGGACCGCGTTGCTCACCGCCTTGATCGCCTCTGGCTGCCCGACCACGCGTTCCTCGAGCCGCTTCTCCATCGCCAGCAGCTTCTCCTTCTCGCCTTCGAGCATTCGCGCCACGGGAACGCCCGTCCACCGGCTCACCACTTCGGCGATCTCCTCGGCCGTCACCTCCTCGTGCACCAGGGCCTGACCATCCTTGTGGAAACCCGCGAGCTGCGTCTCATGCTCCTTGAGCTTCCCCTCCAGTTCGCGAATCTCACCGTACTGAATCCGCGCCGCCCGTTCCCAGTCCCCGCGGCGCTGCGCCTCGCTCAGCTCGTTCTGCTTCGCCTCGATCTGCTCCTTGACCGTCTTGATGTCGCGCAGCACGCCGACTTCCTTCTCCCAGCGCGCGGTCAGCGCCTGGTTCTGCTCGTTCAGGTCGGCGAGCTGTTTCTCCACCTGTTCGAGCTGTCGCCGCGAACCCTCGTCCTTCTCCCTGCGCAGGGCCTCGCGCTCAATCTCGAGCTGCATGATGCGCCGGCGGATCTCGTCGAGCTCCGACGGCATCGAGTCATTCTCGATCCGCAG
>CAZQEN010000078.1:20267-24092 GCA_964591605.1 uncultured Planctomycetales bacterium | reverse complement strand
CGAATCCGACAGGTTCCGCTGGAACGGCGTCGGCTCCACCTCCTCGATGGGCAGGCTCGCCAGGATGACCCATCGCCCGCCCAGCGGTTCGCGATAACTCGACAGCACCGCCCCGCCGTCCTGTTCGATGTCCCGGCACAACTGCTCCACCTCCGCCGGCGGACTCGCCCGCGTCTGGGTCGCCTTCAGCCCGACGGGTTCCGTCGGTTTCTTGCGCCGGGCACGCTTCGCCTTCTTAGCCATGTCTGCCTCCTGGTCGGGTGGCCCATCCTTTGCGAAGCAAAGGGTGGGGTCACGACGATGGGAACGCAAGAGCGACTCGATTGCCGAGGGTCCTCGCCGGCCATCCGCTCACGCCAGACAATTCATCCGGCACCGCCGCAGCCTCGCCTCTCATCATCGAGACCCCCCATCGCAGGGCGATGGATGGGCCGCCCGGTTCGCGTTAAACTGAGCCCACCTTACGCGCGAGTGCACCATGACGACAATCCCGGCGGTTCGTCAACGAAACATCGACCACACCGGCAGCCTCGCCTACGTCTACGTCATCTCCGCAGTGGCCGCCGTGGGTGGGCTGCTGTTCGGCTTCGACACCGCAATTATCGCCGGGGCAATCGAATTCGTCCGCGCCGAGTTCCGCCTCGACCCGATCCAGGAAGGCTGGGCGGTCAGCAGCCTGCTCGTCGGGTGCATCATCGGGGCCGGGGCGGCCGGGACGCTCAGCGACCGCGTCGGCCGCAGGAAAGTGCTGCTCACGGCCGCCGCGCTTTACGTCGTTTCAGCGATCCTCTCCGCTCTGCCGCACGACGTGAGCGGGCTGGCGGCGGCACGGTTCCTGGGTGGCCTGGCCGTCGGCGTCTCATCGATGGTCGCCCCGATGTACATCGCGGAGCTCGCCCCCGCCCGCATCCGCGGCCGGCTGGTCACGCTCAACCAGATGGCCATCGTGACCGGCATCCTGCTGGCGAACGTGGTAAGTTGGGCGCTGGTTGACATCGGGCCCGCCAACTGGCGCTGGATGTTCGCCTCGGCAGCCGCGCCCGCCGCCCTGCTGCTGATCGCCCTGCTGTTCGTGCCCGAGAGCCCGCGCTGGCTGGCCAAGCAGGGTCGCGATGACGAATCGCTCGCGATCCTGTCGCGGATTAACGGGGAAACGCAGGCTGTGACCGAACTTGAGGAGATTCGAGCGGCGCTCGCGCACGAAGGGGGCTCGTTTTCCGAACTGCTGCAGCCGGGCCTGCGCGTCGCCCTGACGATCGGCGTGACGCTGGCGGTCCTGGGGCAGGTCAGCGGCATCAATTCGATCATCTACTATGCGCCGAAGGTGTTCCTGGCCGCCGGCATGGGCGAGGCCCGCGCGGCGATGCTGGCCACCGTCCTCGTCGGCCTCACGAACTTCTTCAGCACCATCGTCTCACTGTGGGTCATCGACAAGGCCGGCCGCAAGGCGCTCCTGCTCTTCGGCACGGGCGGGATGACGCTGGCCCTGCTGGCCGCGGGAGCGCTGCTCGCCGCACCGGCCGTGCCGATGCCGCTCAAGGTGGCGATCGTGCTCACGTACATCGCCTGCTTCGGCATCGGCGTGGGCGGCGTCGTCTGGGTCGTGATCGCCGAGATCTTCCCGAACAAGGTCCGCGGCCGGGGGGCCGCCACCGCGACCGTCGGCGTCTGGGCCGCCTGCTTTCTCGTCGCCCAGACCTTCCCCGCCCTCATCGCCGCCCTGGGCGACCGCGTCTTCTGGATCTACGCCGTCATGGCCGCCGCCATGCTCCTCTTCACGTGGCGGGTCGTTCCCGAAACCAAGGGCCGCACACTCGAAGAAATCGAGAAGCTCTGGCGCCGCGGCTCCACCTTTCCCGTTCAAGAGTTGTGATGCGCTGTGCGGGTACGATGTGAACCCAGGTCGGGTGGCCCACTTCTCGCCCAGCGAGGGGTGGGGCCTCGATGATGGCCGCCGGAGAGAGCGCCCCACTCCACCCCGCTCAGTGATCCTCGTCTCTCCCGTCAACCATCCAGACTCGTGTACACTGCGTGCATGACCGCCCGATCCCAGGAACGCCTCACCCTCGCCGCCCTCCTTCTCGCCGGCGCTCTCGTCTTCGGCATCGGCATCACCTGGGGTCTGCCGTCACGCACCGTGGACCGATACCTCTTCGGCGACCACGAAGTCTGGACCGGCCGCCAGATCCACGACCTCGCCGGCGACCGGCCCGAAGAAGGCTCGCGCGGCGCCGACGTCGACGCCACACCCATCATGCGATCGGCCGAGCCGATGCTCCTTAACGGCACCGATCAGGACCGTGCCCGCATCCTCATCCGCTACCGCCTCTACACCGCTCAGCCCGACGAAATGATCACCCTGATGTCGCTCGCCCGGATGAAACCCGCCCGGCGCGACTTCGACCCGCGGCTCTACCAGTATGGCGGCTTCTGGATCTATTCGGTTGGAGCCCTCCTCGCCCTGGCCGGCAAACTCGGCCTGACTCACCTCACGAGCGACCTGGTGTACTACCTGGATCACCCCGAGGCATTCGGCCACTTCTACATCGTGGCCCGGGCCTGGTCGGCCGGCTGGGGCCTCGTCGGCATCGCGGCCGTCTACTGGCTCACACGGCGGATCACCGCGCCGCCCGCTGCACCGGCGTCCCCCCCCAACTCGAAGGCATCGGGCAGCAGCACGCCTGCAGGCCAGAGCGCCGCCCCCGACCGGACACCTGCCTTCGCCGCCGCTTGCTTCATTTTCCTGCCCGTCGTGGTCAATATGGCCCACGAGGCCAAGCCTCATCTGCCGGCAGCGGTCATCATGTTGCTCGCTGTGATCGCCGCCGCAAAGTACGTCGAGTCCGGCCGCACCCGCCACGCCCTCACCGCCGGAGCCCTGTGCGGCCTGGCCTTCGGAACCGTCCTGTCCGCCCTGCCCGTCTTCGTGATCCTGCTCGTCATGGTCCTGCTCCGCCGCGAAGACTTCCGCCGGCGCTCGCTGATGCTGCTCATCGCTTCCGTGCTCGTCGGCGCCGCCGTCTACCTGATCACCAATCCCTACGTCGCCATCAACTGGTTCACCCGCCGCGACGTGCTGCTCAGCAACATCCGGAATTCGACCGCGATGTACGCTGTCGGCGGATGGCTTGACGGATTGCGGAACACGGCCTATCTGCTGGCCGAAGCCGCATCGCCGGTGGTGGCTGCCGTCGCTGTTTTCCTCATCCTGGCGCTGCTCTCTCTCCGGTGGGATGACCTCGTGGCATCGCTCTCCGCGGTTCCCCGCGACCCTCGCGCGGCAGCAGCCCTGCTGCTGGCCGCACCCGCCGTGCTCAGCGTGCTGCAGTTCTGCGCGCTGGCGGCCGGCAAGCCCGGCGAATACGGGCGTTTCCTGGTCTACCCCGCGACGGTGCTGGCCGTCGCGGCCATCACCGCCGTGTGCGTCGCGCGACCCCGGGAAACGCGCCGATGGCACATCATTCTGCTCGGCGCTGCCGTCATCTTCGGCGGAAGATATGCCCTCGCATTTTACAGAGACGCGACGGCACCCGGCCGGATCAGCGCAGCGGATTTCCTCTTACAGACGCCCTCTGCGACCCTCAACGTCAGCGCGGAGCCCGCCCCCTACGCGATGCCGCCCTTCAATCTGTTCACGCACAAACTGGTGCTGCAGCCTGATAGGCAGAAGCGGGAAATCATCGGCGAAACCAATCCACTCCTCATCGTCGCCAGCGATCATCCCAAGGCCACCGTCCAGGAACTCGAAGGAAGATGGCACCTGAGATGGCCCGACCCGCTCCGTTCACGGCTGCTCGGCGAGACCGTCATCAGTTGGGCCGACAA
>CAZQEN010000078.1:0-20167 GCA_964591605.1 uncultured Planctomycetales bacterium | reverse complement strand
CCGGCGAGCGGCTGACGTACGACGATGGCGTGCGCCTCTACCGCACGCGCGACATCTTCATGCTCGGCGAACTCGCGAATCTGGTCCGCGAGCGGCTCCACGGCCGCACCACCTACTACAACATCAACCGCCACATCAACTACACCAACTTCTGCGTGCTGCGCTGCAAGTTCTGCTCGTTCTATCGCCCTCACAAAGAGCCGCGGGCTTCAGCCCGCGCGGCCTCCCCCGCCGGATTGAGCGGTCCGATCGCGTCACTGCCCATCGCCGGCGAAGTGCCTGAGCCACCCTCTCCTCACTCCGCCGAGCGCCCCACCTCCGCCTGGCAGACCTCGCCCGGCTACGAGCTCAGTCTGGATGACATCGTGCAGCGGGCGCGGGAGGCGGCGGCGCAGGGGGCAACCGAAGTGCACATCGTCGGCGGACTCCACCCCACGCTGCCCTTCGCGTTCTACCTGGACATGTGCCGCGCGATCCGCGCCGCCTGCCCGCAGCTTCACATCAAGGCGTTCACGGCCATCGAGATCATTCACTTCACACGGATCAGCCGGCCGCGTCTCACGATCCGCGAGGTGCTCGAGCAGCTCCGCGAAGCCGGCCTGGGCAGTCTGCCCGGCGGCGGGGCCGAGATCTTCGATCAGCGCGTCCACGATGAGGTCTACAAGAACAAGGTGGGTGAAGAGGGCTGGTTCGACGTCCACCGCACCGCCCACGAACTGGGCATCTTCAGCAACGCGACGATGCTCTATGGCCACGTCGAGCGGCCTGAGGAGCGCGTCGGCCATCTCATCAAGCTCCGCGACCATCAGGACGCGTCGCTGGCCGGTCGCAAAGCGCATTTCAACTGCGTGATCCCGCTCTCCTTCATTCCCGACGGCAGCGCCCTCGCGCACCTGCCCGGCCCCACCGGCCTGGACGACCTGCGCACCCTCGCCATCACCCGCCTCATGCTCGACAACGTCCCCCACGTCAAGGCGTTCTGGATCATGCAGACGCCCAAACTCGCCCAGGTCAGCCTCAACTGGGGCGTCGACGACCTCGACGGCACCGTCGTCTGGTACGACATTACCAGGCGAGAAGGCGCCGGCACCACCCACCAGGAGCTCACCGTTGACCAGATCCGCCGCCTGATCCTCGAGGCCGGAGGCATCCCCGTCGAGCGCGACACCCTCTACCGCGCGATGAATCGGGCAATGTCTAATGACTGAGCCAACCGCCCTTCAGACATTGCGTCATTGGTCATTCGTTCGACTTTGAGACATGAGACATGGGTCATTCCAGAGGCGGGACCGCGCCGTTCTGACCAGCGCGGCGCGGTCCGGTGTGCGTGCGCGCCGTTCCTGCGTCGCACACGCCGATGCTCTGACTGGAGGGCACCGGGCCCCATGCCCGGCGCCCCCAGCCCCACTTTCCCCTCCAATAGACTCCGCTTCATTGCGGAGCCCGCCCGCGATCCGGCGCGGGCGCTTCCCCCGTTCGGAAAGCCCACGCGCGCCAGCCCGACCCGGTCGCTGACCGGCGGCAGGCCCGCACCGACACCAACGCGGTCAACCACCGGCCGGACGCTCGATCTGCGCGCGAGCAGCCGTCGGACCGCTTCACCAGGACAACACGTTGCAGAACACTCCGCGACGGGACGGCGTGGGGAGATGAGGCTGACTGCCGCCCCAGCCGGACCAACCCCAATCGGGTCAGTCCAGCACCAGTTAATTCTTAGCATGCCTCTGCTGGCGAGACAAGTGAATCAGGCGCGATTTCAGAATAAATGAGAGGCACCCGGCCGTATGCAGCCGGATCGGACGATTTCCAGTCACCGCCGTTCCTATCGTCCCGTACCCCGGATCGTACCCCCCTTGATGGTGCCGGTTCGCGTCCGCTGGTTCCAGATGATCGGCTCGCCCGGCTGGGCCCGCGTCACGTTGAGCTGGCCCGTCCGCTCGTCCTGAATGATGATCTGGGCCGGCATCTCGTTCGACCCGACCACCCGCAGTTCGCCCGATAAGTCGCTGTAGCTCAGGACAGAGCCCGCCACCGACTGCCGGCCTTCGTCCAGATCCAGCAGGACCTGGCCCGACTGGCCCTTGGCCTCGAAGATCTTGACCTGCGTGATCCCGGACAGAGGTGAGCCGCTCTCATCCCGGCGGGAGCCCTCGCGGGTGAACTCAACCAGCAGGTTGTCGCAGGCCAGATGCGCCTGGCGGCTCTTGATGCTGGCCGCCCGCCGCGGATCCGCCTGCAGCGAGGCGAGCACCTCTTTGGCGAACGCCATCTTCTCCCCTGACACGTGGTCCATCACCACCCGACGATCGAACTGGGCCAGGTTACGCTTGTTCAGAAAGGTCATCGTGTTTTCCCACTGGAACAGGGTCTGACTGGGCCCGGTGCCATCGAGGCTGCCGATAGCCGCCGCCGCCGTGGGACCCAGAGGCGCCGCGATCGCCTTGCTCGAGGGCATGCGCCGATCCTCAATCAGCAGATTCCCCGCTCCCTCGACGCCGAAGTGCTCTTCGATCAGGTTGATCCCGATCTGCGGACCCTGCACGCGGAACCGACTCACGATCGGCCCTCTTGGCGGGGGCGGGGCCTCGATCTTCGGCCGTCCCTTCGACGGGGACAGCCGGGCAATCGCCTTGCCCAGCAATCCTTTCCCCTGGGCCGGCGCCGCCGCGTACTCCGTTGAGACAATCACCGCATCACCCACCGCGCGGATGTACGACGCCCGTTTACGCATCTGCCGGGTGAGCTTCGCCGTCGGCGAGGAATCCCCCTCCTTCTCGCGCCGACCGAGGATGGGACGCAGAATCCAGCGCTGGCTGAGGGGCACGCCCACCCTCGGCCCGCCCGCCTGCGGAAGATCCTGAAACTCGATGCGCAGCTCCCGGCAATCCAGAGTCGTGCCGCCCGAAAGGGCATGGACCTGGCCGGTGAACATGCTCAGATTCTGATCACCCCGCATCCACATCCGGTCCGCCCAGTCCACCAGGACCGGCACCGGGCGATCAACCGGCCGGCCGGCCAGATCCTGCTTGCTCATGAACCGCATCCGGCCGGCGCCGGGGATCTCGACCGACTGGGTCGTCATGTCGATGCTGATCTGCGGCCCCTGGGCAAACACATCGCCCAGGTCGACCGTGGCCGGGTCCTCCTTCGTTCCCATCACGAAGGCCTTCGTGATCTCCTCGTCTTCCTTGAGCGAGCAGTCGAGGTGGTCGGCGGAGAGATCGACGTTTCGCGACGCGTCGCCCGAGTCGCGCACCAATACCGAAACATCTCCGGCAGCGACCAGCCGCGTCGCCACCATGCGCCGCCGCCGCTCCAGACGCATCTGGATCGCCTGCCACTGCGGCGAATCCGGCCCGTAATTGCAGCTTCGCAGCGCCGACTCAATCCGTTGCCGCTCCTGAGGCGTCGCCACCCGCGGGCGTGACACCAGATGAATCTCCAGATGGTCCGCCGCGCGGATCTGCCGCGATGAACGTCCCACGCTCCGCCGCGCCAGCACGTGCCCGAACGCCCGTCCCACCTGCGGCACGTTCCGGCCGGTTTCGTCCACCGTCATCTGGACTTCGAGCCGATCACACGTCACTTCATCGTGGTTGCCCGCTCGACGGCCCAGCCCGAGCAGGCCGGCGGCGGCCCCGCCGCGGATCATCCGCACGTGGCCCTCCGCCAGCATCCGATCCATCGCCACCGTCAGGTTTTCTGACACCTCTCCACTGGACATGGGCTGCGCGAACAGCGCTTCCACCCGATCGCCGTGAATCAGGTCCCCACCCTGGCGAATCTGCACCTGCCCTTCAAACATGGCCTTTTTGAGGTACGCCGCCGGTCCCGTTCGTGCCGGCTTGCCGCCGCCGGCCGAAGCAGCCCCCGCCGCATCCTTGGGCGCCGGGGCGATGCCGAACTCGACCTGCGCGGACCGGGTCCACCGAATCCACCGGGCGCCCGCTCCCTCGGTCTCCTCTTCGTCGTCGTGCATTTCCCGGGCCAGGGCGGCCAGGCACTCGGGAACCTCCTTTTCCTTCCGGCGGGGCTGGTCGATCATCTGCCCCTCGCCCTGCACGCGGGCGATGCCGAGCTGGCGATCGAAAAACACCTCGCGCCCGATCAACTGCCGGTGTTCATCCGCCGCCACGCGGGCCGGAGCCTCGTCCGTACCGCGCAGCCACACCCGCCGGGTCTCGTTCTGGTATTCGAGCTCGCGGCAGGTTGCATGACCCGATCTCCGGTCGAACACCTCAACCGGCGAGCCGCTGGCCAGCAGATGGAAGCGCTCCGTTTTCGATCCTCCCTCCGGCCGGGTCGCGGTCACCCGCGTCTGTTCGGGAATCGCCACCAGCTCCCCCGACCAGTGAACCTCGATGCGCGAAGTGCTCTCAGGTGTCACAGCCAGCGCCGCCGCGGGGGATTGCGGCGATCCCGCCCGCGGGCCTTCACCGCTCGGCCGTGTCTGCGCTCCGTGCTCGACCCGCTCGCGCTCCGCCCGGCCGATGTCGCACACGAGCTGCAGCACCGCCGACCGGATGTGACCCACCGTGCGGGCCACTTCCTTCTGCTCGGCGAGCACGCCGCCCCGGAATTCGATGCGGTAAGTGTCGATCCGGTCTTCTTTCGGGCGCCGAAGCTCCTCCTCCGCCTCCTCCAGCTCGCGGAAGCGCAGTTGCTCGGCCCGCTGCGCCGGCGTGAGTGCTTTTCCGTCTGGACCGGTCTGGGCCTGCGCCGCGGGTGAAGTGGCAGGTGCCTCCTTCTTTGCCGCGAGCGCTTTCGCGTCGCCTTCGGCCGCAGACCCCTCCGCCGGGACCACCTTGACGTTGCCGCCGATGCCGAAATCCTCGAGCCCGCTCGTCCGCAGCCAGGCCCGCTCGCCCCGCAGGATCCGCAGCAGCTTGATCTGCCGCGTCGTCTCGTTCCACACCAGCTCCAGGCCGCGGCCCTGCAGCATGCCGTCCGGACTCTGCACCAGGATCGGCCCCTCGCTCTCCAGACGGCCCAGGTCCAGATCGAAATCAACATCGTCCAGCCACATCTTCACCAGCATCTCGGGATGCTGTTCGGGCTCTACACGATCCGGATTGGCCTCACGCCAGGCCGGCTTCGAGCGATCGACGAAGATGCGGACGTGCCCCCGCAGCCAGCCCTGGCGCGGATTGAAGTTGTTGCCGTCCGATTTCTGTACTTCCACCTCCCCCTCGTCCGCCCACACATACGCGAGCTGCCCGCCCGGCAGGAGCAGCCGCCCTGACGGCTCCGTCAGGTGGAAGCGCGTATCGCTCACCGGCTTCCAGCGCGCCGACTGAAACGAGATGCGCACGTTACCCTTGTTGTCGAACACGCGGACCCGCGGCGACTCGCCGGGAGGGATTTTTGCCTCGCGGAAGGTGAACAGGCTCTCCTGAGTGGTCGGCTGCGAAGCGTGGGCGCGCAGCGGGATCAGCGGATCCTCCGCTCGCCGGCGCGTCACCGCCGGTGTGTCGTCCTGCCACTCGTACACCACAAACACCACGCCGGTGATCGCCAGCGTCGCCAGAAACAGAACCACTTTCCTGAACACGCTCACACTCCCAGAACACGGAGCATCGAATGCGGAACCGGCATCGATTCACCGGTCACATGCGGCCGTTCGCGATCCACCATTGCCGGAGATCGGCCGATCGATGCCGCATCCACCCCGCTCTTCACCCTCCACGGACCGCACCGCGGACTCCCGCTAGCGATCCGCGCCAATCGCAGCGACGGCCTGCTCCCACGCATGCTCCCGCCGCAGGAGATGCTCGATCGCCTCCCGCACGGCCGCATCTCCCCCCCTCCGCGTCGTCACGTATCTGGCCAGCCCGCGAACCTCATCCACTGCATCGGCAACCGTCATCGGGTAACCCACCCGCCGCATGACCGCCGCATCGAGCAGGTCGTCGCCGATGTACGCCGTATCGGCCGCCGAGACCCCGGCCGCTCGCATCAGCCGCTCCAGGCCGGGGAGCTTGTCCTCCGCTCCCTGCTCCACCAGGTCAATCCCCAGCATGGCCGCCCGGGCACGAACCGCCGGCGAGTCCTTCGAGCTCAGAATCGCCACCCGCCGACCCACCGCCTTCCACATCGCGATCCCCAGCCCGTCCCGGATGTGGAATCGCCGACCCTGAACCCCGGCATCGTCAAACAGGATCGTGCCGTCGGTCAGAACACCGTCCACGTCCAGGATCAGGAGGCGGATGCTCGGTTCAGGCACGATATGAGGTCCCCTGCGGCAGGCGAGCCGGCCGCTTCCTGCACGAACGATTGCCGAGCCCCGACGCGACCCGACAGTATCCCCGCCACGCCCCCCCGTGACAAGCAATCTGGGTGCCGATCGCGAGAGCCGGGTGCATCCGAGACACACCCCCATGTCTCCCGGGTGGCATGGGTCCCGATGTTCATCGGGATACTCGCTGCCCGTGCGAATGGGTCACCGACAATCTGCATCCGCGATTGCGGACGCAGACTTCCCCCCCCTGCCGCTCCACCCTGAACGCATCCGCGAGAAGTCCATCCATGCCCTGCCACCCCTGATGCGTCCTCCGGAACAGCCGCACGAGCCCACAAACGACATAGAAACCATGCTGGTCCTCACAGCGAGAACATTAGGCGCAACTTAGCGCCCATCGCCGCAGGTCGCGTGCCCGGTACCCCTCCATGCGGGGCAAGCCGTCAGTATCGGTGCTCCACCTCTTTCCAGCGTGGCTTTTCTTTGGTGACCCAAGGCCTGTGACTTAAGATGGGGGCCATGAAACGCGGCACCTTGCGAACCTCGCGCCCCCGTCGTCACCGCTCCCCGGCTTCCGGTGACCATCTCACCTCACCGGGACTGCCTAACGACCTTCTGCAGTCCATTCTCAACAGTGTGGCCGACGGCATCGTCGTCGCTGACCGTTCTGGCCGGTTCGTCCTTTTCAACCCTGCGGCTCAGGAGCTGGTCGGCGTCGGCGCAAGCGATACCGCCCCCAACGAATGGCCACAGTATTACGGCTGCTACCATGTCGATGGCGTCACGCCTCTCCAGACACACGAGCTCCCGCTCGTCCGCGCGATCTCGGGTGAGGAGGTCAAGCGCGCCGAAATGCTCGTGCGAAACGCCGCCCGACCCGAGGGCGTCTGGATCACCTGCAGTGCCCGGCCTCTCCGCGACCACACCGGCCAGATCGTTGGAGGCGTGCTGGCCCTCCACGACTTCACGCAGTGCCGCTCGGCCGAAATGGCCCTCCGAACGACCCAGGAGCAGGACCTCGAGTTTCAGGAGCGCCTGATGTCTCTGATCGAGGTCAGCCATGAACTCTCCCGGGCCCAGACGCAGGACGAGCTGTTCCGCCTCACCCTCGAGCTGGGGCTCTCACGCCTCGGTTTCGATCGCCTCGGCATCCGGTTGGTGAGCGACGACGGCCGCATCGCCATCGGCTGCTACGGAACCGATGAAGCGGGCCGGCTGCGCAATGAACACCACATCCGCATCGCGATCGACGGTCTGGCCTCCGAAATGCTCTACCGCCGGCAGGACTATGACATCTGGGAGAACGTCACGCTCGGAGACGATGCGGGCAACATCGTCGGCCGCGGAACCCGCGCCTCCGCCTCCATCTGGGACGGCACCCGCGTCGTGGGCGTGATCCACGCCGACAACCTGCTCACCGGCAAGCCGATGACCGCCCGCGACGGCCGGTTTCTCGCCCATTTCGCATCCTTGCTCGGGCAGCTTTCCCTGCGTAAGCGGGCCGAAGAGGAAAACCGGAAACTCAACGCCGAACTCCGCGAACGCGCGCTCGATACGGAGATGCGCTATCGACTCGTCGTGCGCGCCTCACGCGACGCCGTCTGGGACTGGAACTTCGAGACCGGTGAAATCGACTGGAACGAAGGCATCGAGCAGCTTTTCGGTTATTCATCCCAGGAGGTCTCCCTCAACATCCAGTGGTGGACCTCCCGCCTGCATCCCGATGACCGCGAGCGCGTCAGCCAGGGGCTGCGGCACGTCATCGAATCCGGCGGAAACGTCTGGTCCGCCGAGTATCGTTTCGCACGCCTCGACGGCTCGTATGCCCCGGTCATCGACCGCGGATACGTCGTCCGCGACGAGGAGGGCCACCCCAGGCGCATGGTCGGCGCCATGCTCGACATGACCCAGCAGAAACAGGCCCAGGAGAAGCTCGAAGAGTCGATCCGGCTGCTGGAGGCGACCATCGAGTCCACCGCGGACGGCATTCTCGTGGTCGACCAGGACGACCGCATCATCAGCTACAACCGCAAGTTTGCGGAGATGTGGCAGATCCCCGAGGAAGTCCTCAGGCAACGCAAAGACCGGCTGGCCATCGAATTCGTGCTCGACAAGCTCAAAGACCCCGAGAGTTTCGTCGCCAAGGTCGAGGAGCTGTACCATCATCCGGACGCGGAAAGCGAAGATGTCATCGAGTTCAAAGACGGCCGGGTGTTCGAACGGTATTCGCAGTCCAGGCGCCTGGGAGACCAGTTGGTCGGGCGGGTCTGGAGCTTCCGGGACGTCACCCAGCGCAACCGCCTGCAGCGCCAGCTCCTGGCCTCTCAGAAACTGGAGAGCATCGGCACCCTGGCCGGCGGCATCGCCCACGACTTCAACAATCTCCTGGCCGTCATCCTCGGGAACGCCTCGATGTACCTGCGCGACAGGTCCCTGCCCCCCAAGCTGCGCGCCTCGCTGCAGGACATCGTGACCGCCGCCGAACGCGGCTCATCCCTGACCCACCAGATGCTGGCCTATGCCCGTGGCGGCCTGCAGCGGTTCGGCCCCGTCGACCTCAACGCCCTGGTCGATTCCGTCGTCCAGATGCTCCGGCGCACCACCCCGCCCCAGCTCGAATTCATCATGAAGCTCGATCCCGCACTCACCGCCATCCACGCCGACCCCGGCCAGATCGAGCACGTGGTCATGAATCTCTGCCTCAACGCGGTCCAGGCCAGTGAGCCTCCCAGCGCGATCATCATGGAAACCTCCGCAACCAGCGTCGATGCCGAGCAGGCCGCCTCGCTGGAAATCCAGCCCGGCCGCTTCGCCCTGTTCCGCGTCGCCGACTCCGGCTGCGGAATGAGTCCGGAGACCATGGAGCGGATCTTCGAGCCGTTCTTCACCACCAAGTTCACCGGCCGCGGCATGGGCCTGGCCGCCGCCCAGGGCATCGTCAACAGCCATCACGGCCAGATCCGCGTCCAGAGCACCCTGGGCGCCGGAACCACCATGGCCGTCTGGCTGCCCTTGTCGCCCGAGGCAACCCGCCATCGGGGGAAGCTCACCTCCGGGAGGGGCGCCAAACTCCCAACCGGCACCGAGACCGTCCTGATCCTCGACGATGACGTGGCCGTCACCCGCATTGTCTCGCAGATCCTCCAATCGCTGGGATACTGCGTCGTCGCCCACACCGACGCCGACGACATGCTCGCCTTCCTCGACAATAATGCGGAAGACGTTCACCTGGTGCTTCAGGATCTCAACGTGCCCCGGTATTCGGGCGAGCAGATATTCCGGCTGATCCGTGAGCGGTCGCCCCGCGTTCCCATTCTCCTGGCCAGCGGTTTCGAAGAGCCGCAACTCGCCCAGAGGGCCCGCGAGTGGGGAGCTGCCGGTCATCTGCAGAAACCGTTCAGCAATACGGATCTGGCCAACATGATTCGCCGGGTGCTCGACGAAACCGCAGCGCGGACTTAGCCTCCCGCAGGGCAGCGGCGCCCTTCCCATTCATGGCGCGGGATGGGCAGCGGACGCGGCGCCTGCCCCGCACGCCGCCGTCAGAGACGCCATCGTGACGCATCAGACCAACCGAAGGAATCGGACATGAACCAGACATCCCCGATGACCGCCATCATTTCGATCGGCCTGCTGGCCGGCCATTCTCTCGGAGCGGACCCGGTTGTCGCCCCGGGCACGCGCCTCCAGAAGCTCGCCGACGGATTCGCATTCACCGAGGGCGCCACCTGCGACGTCCGCGGAAACGTCTTCTTCACCGATCAGCCCAACGACCGCATTCTCCGCTGGAGCGTCGACGGCAAGCTCTCAACCTGGATGCAGCCGGCAGGCCGCTCCAACGGCATGATCTTCGATCTCCGGGGCAACCTCCTGGCCTGTGCCGACGGCAGGAACGAGTTGTGGCACATCAGCCCCTCGAAGAAAGTGACCGTGCTGCTCAAGGATCACCAGGGCAAACTGCTCAACGGCCCCAACGATGTCTGGCTCCGGCCCGACGGCGGGCTGTACTTCACGGACCCGTTCTACAAGCGCGATTACTGGAAGCGCGGACCTCAGGAGCAGCCCGTCGAGGGCGTGTACTTCCTCTCGGCCGACCGCAAGACCCTCACCCGCGTGGTGGATGATCTCCGGCAGCCCAACGGCATCACCGGCACCCCCGATGGCAAGATACTCTACGTCGCCGATATTGCCGCCGGGAAGACCTTCGCCTACGACATCCAGCCCGGCGGCGCCCTGAGCGGCAGGCGGCTTTTCTGCGAGGCCGGTTCCGACGGGATGACCATCGACGCCGACGGGAACGTCTATCTGACGCAGAAAGGCGTCCTCGTTTTCGATCGCACGGGTAAGAAGATCGCCACGATCGAAGTCCCGGAGCCGCCGGCCAACGTGTGCTTCGGCGGGAAGGATCGCCGGACGCTGTTCATTACCGCCCGTAAGAGCCTCTACGCCATCGCGACCCTCACGCGAGGCGTGAATGAGAAAGGTGGAAAATAGAGTGAGGATGAATGCTCGATGCTGCGCGATCGCGCTGTATCTGCTGGGCGGCGCCGCCGCGGCCGTTTTCGCGGACGACCCCCCTTACCTGGCGGAAGGCTTCAAGGTCGGCGAGGTCACCCGCGACTCGGCCATCATCTGGACGCGCCTTTCGCAGACGCAGCAGTGCGACCCGCCAACGTACGCGCTGCCGGGCATGCGGGGCGAGATGCAGGTGGTCTGGCGGGCGGACGCAAGCAGCGGCGTGCACGAAACCCCTTGGACGCCCGTCGATCCCGAGCGCGACTTCACCCGCCAGGTCCGTCTCCAGGGTCTTCGGCCGGGCACAGCATACGCGTTTCACATCGCGTACCGGACCGCCGCCAACGCACCCGCGAAACGCAGCGGAACGGGCCGTTTCCGCACCGCACCGGCCGAAAACGACGCTGCGCGGATCACTTTCGTCGTTACCACCGGCCACCGGCTCGCCACCCTCGACGAGCCCGGAAAGGGACAGAAGATCTACCCGTCGATGCTCGCCCTCAAGCCGGATTTCTTCGTCCATACCGGCGATATCGTCTATTACGACAACGACGTCACGATCGCGCACAATGCTGCCGAAGCCCGATCGCACTGGCATCGGCTCTACAGTCTGCCCTACCAGCGCGAGTTCCACGCCCAGGTGCCCAGCTACTTCATGAAGGACGACCACGACACGCTCCGGAACGATTGCTGGCCCGGCCAGACGTTCCACGAGCTGACTTTCGCCCAGGGCCAGGCCATCTTCCTCGAGCAGGTGCCCATGGGCGACAGGACCTACCGCACGATCCGCTGGGGCAAGGACCTCCAGATCTGGCTGCCGGAGGGGCGCAATTTCCGCAGCCCCAACCCAATGGAAGACAGCCCCGACAAGACCCTCTGGGGCCGCGAGCAGATCGACTGGTTCAAGCGGACCGTCGCCGAGTCAGACGCCACCTTCCGGGTGCTCATCAGCCAGACGCCGCTGGTTGGTCCGGACCGCACCACCAAACACGACAACTACGCCAACCCGGCTTTCCAGACCGAGGGGACCATGCTCCGCCGGTTTCTGGCCGACCAGAAGAACATGATCGTCATCACAGGGGACCGCCACTGGCAGTACGTCTCGACCGACCCGAAGACGGGCCTCCACGAATACTCCTGCGGCCCGTCCACCGACGCCCACGCCGGCGGATGGAAACAGTCTGACCAGACGCCGATGCACTCTTTCCTGCGTGTCCGCGGCGGCTTCCTTTCCGCCAGCGTCGAACGCATCGACGGCCGCCCGACGCTCACCCTGCGCCACCATGCCGTCGACGGCTCCGTCGTGCACACCGACGTACGGCCGTGAGTCGACCCTCCAGTTTCACAGAGGCCGCAGCCAGAAACGAAACCGCAGATGAACGCCAATCAACACAGATGAAGAGAGGGCTGACACTCAATCAGCGTCCATCTGCGTGCATCGGCGGCTCCAGAAGCTTGGTCCAGAGAACAAGAAGTTGCGCGTTTGTAGTACGGAGAATTCATCCATCCTTTTCTTCTCTGCGGCGTCTGCGTCTCTGCGGTTCATCTGGTCTTATCTGCGTTCATCTGCGGTTGATCTCTTGGGTTGCGGCCCGCGGCCGCGCCAGGCCTCCGTGGTTTCGTTTTTATGCAACTGAGGGGTAAAGGCTTGCGCCCGCTTTGCGCGCTGTTGGTCGTGCCAGTCTCCACGGTGTGGCCCCACCAAAGCCCGATCAGGATGCTGCAGAGTCCCCGTTTCCCGGCGAAACGGGCTGCCCGACAGCCGGCTATTCACTCGATGCAAGCCGGGTCCGCGGGGACATCCGTTCCACTCAGGCAGCGCTGGAAAATGGCAAAGTCAGACTGGTCGATATCCGCATCCAGGTCGAGATCCGGCGGCTGGCAGCCGGCCACGGGCTCGATATCGGGGCCCGACATGCAGTTGATCAGCATATTGGCATCGGCTGCGTCCACGTCGCCGTCGTCGTCGAAGTCCGGGGCGTGAAGGGACGGCGGGCACGACGCGTAGGCGCTCAGGTCGCTGACCACGAAATCAACGGGGACGCCGTTGCCGCGTGACAGGCCGGCCACACCGCTGGTGGCGGCCAGCCCCAGCCAGGTCATGCGAATCCGGCCGTCGTAGAACATCTCGATCTGGAAACTGTTGGTGCCCGGCACGCCGGCCTGCGCGACGTTCTCGTACGTCACGGCCGCGCGGTCCATCAACTGCTTCCAGCGCACTTGCCCGGCGGCAGGCGCGAGGTCGGCGAACAGACCGGAAACCCGACGCCGGCTGAAGTGGCTCGCCAGCGTGCCGTCGGCCACGGTATCGCCGCTGCCGAAGGTGATGTAGCCGTTCGATCCAACATAGAATTCGGAGTAGGCCGTCCCGTAGAGAGATACCTGCGCTCCTCGCTCAAGCGTGACCTTCACGGACCCGTTATCACCGGGATTGAGGTCGGATCCGCCGGAGGGAACGGTCGGGAACGCGGACGCGGGACTGCTGCACGCGTGGTAGCCGTGCGGCGAGGCGTCGGGCATGAACATGACCGAAACGTGATCGGGAGCGTTGTCCGAGGTAAGCGGCTGCGTGAACGCGTCGATCGGCCCGGCGTGCAGCTCGACGCCGCGCGTGTGGGCGGCATTGTTGGTGAGGTCGCTGAAAGTGACCTGGTCAGTGAAGATGCCCAGAGGCAAAGCGTTCGCGTTGGCGTTGATGCAGACGCCGACGTTCACCGAGCCACCAGGCGACAACGTTCCCGAGGCAGGCGAAACGTCGAGCCAGCTCTGCGTCCCGGCGGCCGACCAGTCCGTCGGCCACGGTGTGATGTTCGTGAGCGTGTATGCCTTGCACTCGGGCGAGAACGGGCCGCCGACGGGGCCGATGCTCACAAGAGAATCGCCGGGCGCGATCTCGAGCATGTCGCGGATGTTGCCGCCGGTGATCGAGAGGTCATCCAGGACGGTATAGTCCGAGTAGTTGGCGTCACGGGTGTAGATGGAGATGCGATCGAAATCACCCGGATACTGCCGCGGCACGTCGGCGGGATTGTTGTTCGAGCCGGGCATGATGTAGACGGAATCCGAATCGATGCGGAACCACATGTTCTGCCACACGAGGTCGTAATCCAGGGCCCCGTAGGCGATCCACACCCTGCCGTCGAAGAAGAACTGCGACTTGTGCTGGAGGGCGGGATCGAGGAAGGGTTTGCAGTAGGCGATGACGGGGATCGCCTGGGGCAGCGGATTGCCCACGCCCACGTCCGCGAGCCGGGGGGCGTGTACATCGCCCAGGGAGACTTCCAGATACCACTCCGAACGCTTGGTAACCGCCCCTTTGGCGTAGATAGACACGAGCAGCCGGTTGGCATCGGTGGCCTGCACCAGCCGCCCGTTGCCGGCGAGTCTGGCCTGGTTGCCGGAGTCCCGGCCGTTGAGTCCCGCATAGTTCACGAGAAACGCCTGGTTTCCCAGGGGGGTATGGTTGTAGTCGGGGCCGGCAATGATCGGCAGGCTTCCGCCTGCCATGTGCGGGTCGGGGTACCACGGAGCCCCCGGCGGGCCGCCGGGCGTGTGGCTTTCCCAGTTCTCGGGGAAGACGACGGGACCGGCCGTGGCCGCCCCCACCACCAGGAGCAGCAGGCCGGCTGAAAACAAGGCTCGCGTGTTCACTGCTTCGCATCCCTCCAAGCCGCCCGCGCCAGCCTTGCCGGCAAGTCAGCGGACTCCCAGATGCCAGGCTCCAGATGCCTTCCCCCGGCGACGCCGCCGGCCGGTGCACCCATTATACAGGGATCGCCCGTTTTTTGATCCAGATACAGCCAGCCAAGTGCAGTCGGTTTGAACGAGACTTACGGGCTGTAATAAACAAACCGGACGTGGTCACGCCGCGGTGTTGCGTTCGCCGATCAACTGACTGACGCTTTCGTGGTCGAAGAGGACGGGGACGCCGCCGGGACCGATGAAGACGGCGACGCCGTCGCGCGAGACGAGGGCGTCGGGATAGTCGACTTCGAAGCGGTCGCCGCTGACGAGTTCGACGGTAAAGGGACGGAACGGCTGACGCTGACGTAATGCCATCAAAGCACTCTGGAAGTTCTCGGCTGTCATACGGCCCATTATACGAAATGGCCCCACCAGCCGCGACAAGCGAGCACGGACGATCCGTGATACTGCGAACGGGCAGTCAAGGCTCTTCCTGGTTGGCTTCCGGCGGCTCGAAGCGGTAGCCGATTTCGCGGACGGTCTGGATGAAGGTCGCGTGGTGCGGGTCGGGTTCGATCTTGGCGCGGAGGGTGGTGACGCAGCGGTCGACGCTGCGGGCGGTCACGAAGACGCCGTGGCCCCAGACGGTGCGGAGGATGTCGTCGCGGCTGAGGGCCCTCCCCGGGCGGCTCACGAAGTAGGCGAGCAGGTCGAACTCGGTCGGGGTGAGCGCCACCTCCACGCCCGCCCGCCGCAGACGCCGCGACTCGAGGTCCAGTTCGCAATCGCCGAAGCGATGAACGCGCGGCGCAGCCTCCCGGCGCCGGCGCAGAAATGCCTGAACGCGGGCCAGAAGCTCTTTGACGCTGAAGGGCTTGGTCACGTAGTCATCGGCGCCCAGGTTCAGGCCCAGGACGATGTCCGACTCCTGTCCCTTCGCGGTCAACATGATGATAGGCATGTCCAGGCCGGCCTTGCGGACCAGGCGGCACACCTCATAGCCGTTGACCCGCGGCAGCATGATGTCGAGGAGAATCAGATCAGGTTGGGTGTCCAATACCCGCTGCAGGCCGGCTTCGCCGTCCCCGGCCGTCTCAACCGCATAGCCTTCGTATTGCAGATTGTCTTTCACCACGCGGAGGAGCGTCGGGTCGTCTTCGACAATCAGGATGGTCTCAGGCATGGTGCGAATCCACCTGCATCAGTCCCCCACCCCGCGCTGCGCGACGGGGTCGGGCCCCCGCACCGATGAGTCAACGGCGGGCAGGCGGACAGTGAACGTGCTGCCGCGGCCGGGCTCGCTGGCGACGGATACGGTTCCCGCGTGGGCGTCGACGATGAACTTCACGATGCTCAGCCCCAGTCCGCACCCCCCCGCCTGCCGCGACAGGCTCTGGTCCACCTGATAGAACCTCTCGAACACCCGGCGGGCGGCGCGGCGCGACAGACCGATGCCATTGTCCTGCACCTGGGCCTCGATGTCACCATCCAGGCGGCGGGCCCGGATCGCGATCTGCCGCGGAGGATTCGAGTATTTGTGGGCGTTGTCGAGCAGGTTGAGAAAGACCGTGACCAGGGCGTCGCGGTCACCCTGGACCACGGGCAGGTCGGCAGGCAGATCGAGCGCCAGCTCGCAGCCGGGCGGCTCGAGCCGCTCGTGCATGGCGTGGACGGCCGCGCGGATCACCTCGGCGAGGTCCAGTTCCTCGAACGCGAACGCCCGCTTGTTGCGCTCCATCCGCGAGAAGGTCAGAAAGTTGTCGATCAGCCGCGAGAGACGCTCGTTCTCGCGGGCCAGCAGGTCGTAATACTCGCGGACCTGCCTCTCATCGCCGCAGCGGCCCTCGGAGAGCGTCTCGACCAGGGCCCGCATCGAGGCCAGCGGCGTCTTGAGCTCGTGCGAGACCGTCGCGACCAGATCGTTCTTGAGCCGGGCGAGGCGGATCTGACGCGTCATGTAGCGGGCCAGCAGCAGTCCGAATACCCCGATGAGCAGCACGCCGCTCCAGGCGGTCCAGGTGTAAAGGGCGATCCGCCGGCGGGCGGTGTCGGCAAAGATCTGGTTCGCTCCCCGCAGAAAGAGCGCCAGTTGATGCCCGGCGAGGAAGCGGCCCGCGTTGAGCGTGACGAACGCACTGTCATCCGAACGTCTCGGATCGCTGGCGAACTCGACCAGCCGGACTTCGACATCCGCTGCGCCCACCGCAGCGGTGATGAGCGATTCCATGGCGGTCTGGACGCGCCTGTCGCGGAGGAGGGCGATTCGACGTCCCTCCGACGCTCTGAGCAGCCACAAGCTGCGTTCGCGATGAAATCGCACCGTGCCTGGGGCAGGCATGTTCTGCTGCGCGGATTCAGCGGAATCGAGGGCCAGTTGCTCGGCCTCGAAAGTGGGCAGGTCGGGCGGGGGCTGAATGAGCGACCGCAGTTCGCTCATCAGGAAGAGCCTCTGTGAGGAGGGCATCGGCTCGGCATCGTAGCGGTTGACCCGCGCAAGCAGAGCCTGGGCCGCCTCGCGCCACTCGGGCCGGTCGCGGTCGCCGGGAAGCTGGAGGAGCAGAAGGTACGCATCGTCGACAATGCTTCGACCATGCGGGTCGCTCGCGAGGCGGTAGCGCGGTTCGTGCGTGAGCGTGTGCAACACCCCGCCGGCCGCCGCGGGCTGGCCGGCCTTGAGAAGGCACCGGGCCTGGGCCAGCAGCGCGAAGGCCGAAAGGTCCGCATCGGTGGCCGAGGCGGCGAGCCGGGCATACCGGGCGGCAGCATCTGCGAACCGGCCTTGCTCGTGTTCCAGTTCGATGGCCGCCCGCCAGTCCGGCCCGCCGGGCGCCTCGGCCACACCCCGGTCTGGTTGCGGATACAGCAGGTCTCCCTCAGCGTCGAGCACGATCACCGCCTCGGCCACCCCGTCGCGCACGAGCGACGCGAAGGCCCGGGCAGGCGTCAACGCGGCCGCCGCGTCCAGCCGCGCGAGTTTGTCCTGCCAGTATGCGTCGAGCTTCGACTGTGCTTCCATCAGGCGCCCGCGGTACAGCTCGGCGAGGCGCTGCCGCACGACGAGCTGCTCATTGCGCACCGCCTGCTCCATGAACCACAGGACGCACGCGCTGGGCGCGAGCACCGCCAACAGCACGAGCAGCAGCACGGGCCAGGTGGACTGGCTGTTCGATCCCGTGCTGCCGCGCCTGCTGAACATGATGCTCGTCAACCGCCCCTGTCTCGTCCGCTCACTGCTTCTGAAGCACATACCACCACGGCTCCTGATGCCGGATGGTGTAATCGCCGCTCTTCCATTCCACGAACAGATACGTCGCTCCGTTCATTTCCTTGATCACATACTTGGCGGCGGTCTGATCGCCCGGGTGAATCAAAAGCCCCTGGGTCCATTTCCACGGGCCGGCCGTACGACCGCCGGCCAGAAACGACAGTTGCTTGAGGTACAAGTCACCCTTCCACTGTTTCTCGCCCGGTTTGAACTGCTCGGGCGTCTTCACAAAATCGACTGATCCCCATTTGCCGATGACGGCCGCGTCGTTCACAAACGGGCGGTCGATGTTATCGCGGATTCGTCCATTTCCGCCGGCCTGCGTCGATGCACCGCCGTTTTTGCCGGGTTTCCACTCCCGCCACTTAACCTTGTCGGTGCCGTAGTAAACGCCGGTGATCTGGGCGAGGGCGAGGCGGGCGTAGACGCGCGTGTTCTCGTTGCCATGATCGACCATATCGATCAGAACGGGCACCGCCTTCGTATCGCCGATCCGGCCCAGGCCCCGGACGGCCACCCAGCGGGCACGGTTGTCAGGGTTCTCTTCCTGAGCGATCTGGAGCAGCCGGCCGACGGCCTCGGAAGCACGGACGTTCCCCAGAGACGCAATGGCCCGGGCACGGGTGTTGCGGTCCGTGCTGTGTGTGTCGGCGATCCAGCGCTGGACAATCATCTTCCGCTGACCGGGTGAAGCCCCTTCGTACGCCGTTTCCGGCCGGAACCACTGGGCAAACATCTGGTCGTACTTGTTGACGAGCAGGAGCGTTTCGCGATCGATCAGCTTGCGGGCCTGGATCTCGCGGCGATTGGCGATGGCCGCGGGGCTGCCGGCCGGAGCAGAGGCGGCCTTCTTGACGGCTTCCTTCGCCGCGTCGGCGGCATCGTTGATCGCCCGGGCCTGCGTCGCGGCGTCCTCCGGAAGCGGAGTCGGCTTGCCATCGGCCGACCGCGTGGCGAAGAGAATCGCGTATCGGACGGCCGGCACGCCGGCCTGGCTCTTGAAGTTCTGATGGCTGGGGCTGTTGATGCCGATCCAGTAGACTTTGCTGGGCTGTAGCTCCACCGGAAGTCGGCAGGTGGTCCGCTTCTCGTCGTAGGAGATCTGCCCGTTGACCTTCGGGAACGTGTCCCCCCCGCCGGCCCACGACCAGCTCCCATCCGTCATGGGCTGGTCGAACGTGACGGTGATCTGTTTGAGAGCGGGGTCCACGTCATTGGCCATTGCGGCCGGCTGCGTGCGGATCACGTTGGGCGGCCCTGCCTCGCTCTGCTTGTCGGCCGCGAGCATCTGCAGAGCGGTGCGCGCGTTGGCGCGGACGAGCTGCTCGCTGTCGTTGGTGGCTTTCTGGAGGACTTCGACCGCGCGGGGATCCTTCATGAGACCCAGGGCATACGCGGCGGCCCGCCGCGCGTAGGGACTCTTGTCGCTGACGGTCATCTGGGCGATCGCGTCGTAGGCCGGAGCGGCCTGGTGCGCCCCGAGGGCGAGGGCGGCCATCCCGCGCGTCAGGTCCTCTTCATGGCTGCACAGTTTGCCCAGCGGCTCGACGGCGGCATCGATCTTGTCGAAGCCCGCCTGCCAGAGCAGGTAAATCGCCGCCCGACGGATGTTGTCCGTGTCTGAGCCCAGGTGGCCGACAAGCGCTTCGACCGCGGCGCTTTCGTTGAGGCCGTGGAGCGACTGGACGTTCTCGCTCACGACGGGGTCGCCTTCGGGCCGCGTGGAGATGGCCTTGACCGCCTTGTCCACGATGCGCGCCACCTGCGCCTCGGAAAGATCCTGCCGGACCGCGGCCATGCGTTTCTGGGCCTTGGCGACGATCTCCTTCTGCTCGGGAAAGAGCGAAGAGACCTCTCCAAAAGTGGTGACGGCCTCGTCGATCTCGCCCTTCTTGGCGTGGCACTCGCCGAGCCGGTAGAGGGCCTGAGCGGCGACCGGGCGATTGGCCTTCTGCTCCTCGACGATGCTGCGGTAAATCTGCATCGCCTGGTCCAGATTCCCCGCCGTCTCCTCCTGGTAGATCCCCTTCTGCAACCGGACGGCCGGAGCTTCGGGGCGAGCGGTCCCGCTGATCAGCGTGAGCAGGATGACGATCGTACAGACGTGAGTGGGGCAGAACATGGTGACTCCTCTCGTATTAAGCGTCGCCGAGCAAGGCCGTGCACGCAAGAGAAGTATGACGCGCGATTGTTACCGGCGTGTGACGGCGCTGTCCGGGAATGGTCCTTTTTTCGGGGCTCAGGGGCGGTCAGGCCGCGGTGTGGCATTCGCCGATCAACCGGCTCACGCTTTCGTGGTCCAGGAGGATGGGAACTCCGCACGGGGCGTCCATTTCAGAACCCCCCGCGGGAGGGGGGGAAGTTGAGCCGGTGCCTGCGGCACGCCTCCCATCGCTGCCGCGACGGATTGGGTGCGTCCGAAATACAGGGGCATGTTTCTCGGGTGGCATGGGTCCCGGCGCGCC